>NZ_JAMYMJ010000034.1:0-62348 GCF_040318435.1 Mesorhizobium sp. M1143
GGCGGAACCCGCCACATTTCGCCGGGACATGGATCAATCGCGCAGGGCCATCCGAGCCTCACGCGAGCTTCTGAAGCGCCTTGGTCAACGTCGTCGCGACGTGGCGCTAGGCTGGGAAGATGCCGACCCGTCTACTGTTGCCGTCTCCGCCTTTCAAGCCGACGTTCTCCGATGTGCATTCCGAGCCCTAGTAGGGGAAACGGGTACGCCTGAGTGTCAATGGCGCGATTTAGCCAAGGCCCTGGTGCGCGATTTCACTGGGTGCGAGCTGATCGAAACTGGCTTGGTGGATTGGATCGTCAGCAAGTAGCCGCTGCCCGCCAGCGGCCCAGCAGCGGTCTGCGGGGACTTTGCAGCGGACGCGCTGGGCCTGACCGGTGGGGCGGTGTGGTATCCGCCGGCTGGCGAACATATGCGCCTCCTGCCAACGCCAGCGAAACATCCAAACGAACGAGGCGATCTAACCGCGATCTCGCCATCCAAGGCCAACACATAGGCCGATAGCAAAGGCCTATAATCGCTGAGAGAACGAAAATGGCCGACGCCATGGTTGGGGAACCCGGGTGGGTAGGCGCCGGCCACAAGCGGAACAAGCCCGCCGCGCCACACACATGGCTGATTTGTCATCACGTGGTTATGGTGTTCGCGCAGGGCTGCACCAGCGGAACTTAGTAAACGCCGCTTGGTAAGCGATCCTCGACGCGATCGTTCATCGCCAGGACATGCGGCGTGCACAAGACGTTGGGTAGCGAAAACAGCGGATCGTCGGTCTTCGGCGGCTGCTGGTCGAACACGTCGAGAGCCGCACCCGCGATTTGGCCATTGGCCAGCGCTGCTCGCAGGGCCGTGTAGTCGATCAGCGATCCGCGCCCGGTGTTGACGACGATGGCTGACGGTTTCATCTTCGAGAACGCGGCGGCGTTCAGGATGTGATGGTTATCGGGGCTCGGCGTTGCGTGCAGCGTCAGGAAGTCGGATTGCTCCACCAGGGTGGAGAAGTCGACGAGTTCGACGGAGGCGCTTCCTTCAGGAAGGGATCGTAGGCAAGGATGCGGGTCTCCCAGCCGAAAGCCGTTGCGCCACGCCACGGCCGCTGCGGCCGAGGCCGAGGATGCCGACGGTGGCGCCGCGCCATGGGTCAGGCCGCGCCACCCGCCACGCCGCATGAATTCGGGCGTCCACGTGCCAAGTTGTTTGGCAACAGCCAGCATCAGGGCGACCGCGTGCTCGCTGACCGTGAAGATCCGAAAATCGTTCGGCGTACTCGAAACCAGAATGCCGTGCTCGGTGGCAGCGTCGAGGTCGATGCCGTCGATACCAATGCCGTATTTTTAGACGTACCGCAGTTCCGGAAGCACCTGCATCACGCGCCTGGTGATGCGGGTGCCGCTTGCCCCCATCAAGGCGACACAGCCATGTGCCGGGCAATCAGCTCATCCTCGGTAAAGCGCTTGAACGGCTTTCCCAGAGCGCATTGCCGAAAATGACGTTGACCCCACGCTCGCGCAGCCAGTCCAGCGAGGCGCCGGTTGGGTCGTAGCGTTCAAATGCGAGAACGCTGGGCAAGCCTTGAGCGCTCATGATGGTGGCGACCTCCTCAAATACCTTCGAATTGCTTCCGCTGTACGGCTGCCTTGCATCCGCTTCGGAAGGCTTTTCGGGCGCTTGTCCGCTTGAATCAACTGGCATCACACTTCGATGTCCGATCTTTCATTCTGTGGGTGACGGCAGCAGATCAACGAGCGGCACAAAATCCTCCAGCGAGTCATCAAGTGGCGGGGGTTCTTCCTCAGCCTCCTGCTTTGGCTCCACCATCAGGAGACCGACGACGACCAGAGCCAGAGAGGCCCAGGTCAGCGCTGGTATCGACTCTCCGAGCAACAGCATGCTCCAGCCTATGCCGGCGGCTGTCCCCGCATAGGCGTTCTGGCTGGCGAAGACCGCACCGGTGCTGGAGACTAGCAAAATGAAGAGCAGCATCGCCAAATTGCTGGCGGCAGCCATCAGCAAGACGATGACGCCAAGCCGACCAGCCAATAGACCAAATGGCACGAAGTCCTGATAAAAAGCGGCAAGTGGGATCAGCATCAAAACCGAAACAACTAGGGTCATGCCGAACAGGGCGACGTTATCGATTTTGGCGGGCTTGGACTCTGAGAGATAGATATCCTCGACTGCGTAAGTCACGGGGATTACAAGAGCGATGACAAACCACACCCAACTGGTGGCTATTTCTCCGGGCTCTCCGTACAGGAGGATGATGGAGATGCCGACGAGACCCAATCCAAGCCCTAAAAAGCGCTTCAAATTCGGAGCTTCGGTCCGCATCAGAGCGGCGAACAAGAAGACAGCAAATCCCTCGAGCACGATGACAATGGAGACGATGGAAGCTGGAAGCTTGCTTGCCACCCAGTACACCAGAACCTGGTTGATCACCGAGCTAATGAACGCAAAACGAAGGATGAACGTCCGATCGGCTCGCGTGAGATCCTTGATTCTTGGCATTGTCCGTCGCTTCAAACTAATCCCGATGCAGAACACGGCTCCGATAATGTCGATGAGGATTGCCAATCCGACCGGATGAGCCTCAACAAGCGAAGCCATCTTGGAAAGTGGAACGACGACGCCCCATAACCCGCCACATGCCAGCAGCAGTAGAGCGCCACGAAACGTGCGAATATTTTGCCGCATCTTTCGCTCTCGCTCGTAAACCTTCTGGGCCATTGTCGCGAACACTGTGGCAAGCTTGCCGAGACCATCTGTACGGCTTGCTACGTCGCGGATGCCAAGCTTCGAAGGATTGAACCGCCCGGTCTCCAATGTGGCGGCCGCCCTGGTCAGCTTGGCCACCTGCCGCAGATATTCCGTCTCAACGTCGCGGAGTCTTTTTTTCTCGATGCAGGTCTCAACACGAGCCTTGAGTAGAGCTAGTTCAAAGTCCTTTGGCAGAAAGTCTTCCGCGCCAAGCTCGATGGCGCTAATCACGCTGCCCATTTCTTCATCGAGGGCCGAAATGACGATCACCGGCAGATCGCGAGTGGCCCGCGAAGACTTGAGCGCCTTGAGCACTTCGAAGCCATCCATTTCGGGCATGACGATATCAAGGAGTACGAGGTCGAATGGATTCTGAGCAACCTGTTCAAGCGCCAGCTTGCCGCTTGCGACAGCGGTTGTTTCATGGCCGAGCGACTGGATGGCTTTGCTGAGTTTCAGGCGCACAGTGCCTGAGTCATCGACTATGAGGACGCGCGCACCTTCTGGTGCGCGAGCATCAGGTGATTGTGTCTCCGATTCTATGCTCATTCGGTTGTCCCCCTCGTTTCAAATCGGCAAGGCGAGAGCTTAGATCTCGGCTGGCCGTGTCACACGCGCCCGCGATGAGTTCCACTTCCGTCGCGGCCGCGCCGGGCATACTGTCGCGGCAGGATTGTTCCATTGCCGCGCAAAGCGCGGAAAGTTGGTTGGCGCCGAAGTCCCGCGCGCTTGATTTCAGCGTATGGGCAGCGCGGCCAAGACCTGAACGGTCGCCGGACTCCGCAGCCCGGCGCATCTGCTCGACTAGCAACGGGGATTCCTCCAGAAAACTCTCAATGAGTTCTGCAAGAGAGTCTTGATCCCCACCTATGAGATCAAGGAGCTTGTCTAGAGCGTCCTGCGCAACATCCATGACCGGACCTTTGTTGTCAGTTGTGTTGGTGGGCGCGTGTAAGAGAGGCGACCAACTCCTCCACGCGCAACGGCTTGCTTAGGTAATCATCCATCCCAGCTTCCAGGTAGCGCTCGCGGTCGCCGGCCATTGCATTGGCGGTAAGTGCCACGATGAAAGGCTGCAGCGAGTCCCCGGCGCCTGATGCGCGGATCAACCTTGTGGCTTCGAGCCCGTCCATGTCCGGCATCTCGATATCCATCAGGATGACATCGTGTTGGCCCTTGGCAAATGACGAAATCGCCGTCTCTCCATCCACCGCCAAGTCTACCTTGTAGCCAAGCCGTTCAAGCACCTTGGACCCAATCTTCCGATTGGTGATGTTGTCATCAACCAGCAGGATCCGAAGCGGCAATTTCGCCGCCATTTCGCTGTCGAGGGATGGTCCCTTGGGTTGATCAGGCTTGGCTGAACTCGTTGGAGCCACGGCAAAGACGGACATGAAAGCATTGAGGAGCGGCGAGGGTTTGATCGGCTTAGGAAGCATCGCCGCAAATTTGATGCTCTCGATATCTGCCTTGTTTCGCTCATCAAGAGGCACCAAGGAACTCAGCAATATCAGTGGAAGGTCACCTCTTTCACCAAGCCCACGCAATCGTTTGGCCAGTTTTATCCCGTCCATCTCTGGCATGTTCATGTCGAGCACGATGGCGTCATAATTTTCGCCGCTCGAAATCCTGCGCAATGCGTCCAGAGGCGACTCGGTCGTGTGTGGAATCATGGACCAGGATTGGGCTTGCAGAGACAGGATGCGCCGGTTGGTTGCGTTGTCGTCAACGATCAGCAGCCGCTTGCCTGCGAGTTCAACTTTTGCCAGCGACATTTGCGCCTGCCTGGGAGCGGGCGCAACGGCAGCGCGGATCGTGAAGAAGAATGTCGTACCCGACCCTTCAACACTTTCGACCCATACCTCCCCGCCCATCAGTTCTGCCAGGCGTTTGCTAATCGCCAACCCTAGCCCGGTGCCCCCGTAGCGCCGCGTCGTCGAGGCATCGACCTGGCTGAAAGACTTGAACAAGCGATCCAATCTGTCTTCGGGTATACCAATGCCGGTATCGCGTACTGCAAACTGCAGGGTGGAGAAGCCCTCTTCGCTTCCGCCATGGGGTGTCCCCGCGCCCTCAACTGCGGGCGGAACTTTCATCACCGACAGGACAATTTCACCCCGCTCGGTAAATTTCACAGCGTTGTTGAGGAAATTAAGCAAGATTTGTCGCAGTCTGGTGCTGTCTGCCACAATCCCGCCAGGAGTACCGGGCTCCACCAGGTATGCCAGGTCGAGTCCCTTCTCCGCGGTCTTGGAGGCCACCAGATCAATTGCGCTCTCAAGGCATTCCCGGAGTTCGAAGGGACTTGGATCAAGCTCCAGCTTGCCGGCCTCAACCTTGGAGAAATCGAGTATGTCGTTGATAATCGTTAGCAGGGCTTCGCCGCTGTTGCTGATCGTCTCGCTAATCTCGCGTTGTTCAGTGTCAAGCTTTGTACCAAGCAACAAGTTGCTCATTCCGATCACGCCATTCATTGGTGTGCGAATTTCGTGGCTCATCGTCGCCAGAAAAGAACTCTTCGCCTCATTTGCCGCCTCGGCCGCCTCTTTTGCCTGCTGCAGCGCCAGGGAAAGCTGTTTCAGCTCGGTAAATAGCTGCGCGTTATGGAGGGCCGCACCGGCATTGGCGGCAATGGTGGAAAGCAAGCGAAGCGAGTCATCGGTAAATATGCCCTCCCGCGTAGTGCTCTGAACACTGATAACTCCAAGCGTTCCTTGCGCGGTCTTGATCGGAACGCCGAGATAGGACAATGCATCCTTGCCGACGGGGGTAGCCCCGATCTGAGCTCCACGTTCCGCTACATCCTGATTGATCAGCAGCGGCTCGCCAGTCTCTATGATCTTGCTTGTCAGCCCCTCGCCAAGGGTTAGTGTGTTGAAGGCCTCGCCAAACTGATAGGGGAAATGGATTAGGTTGGTTTCCGGATCAAGCAGTGCGACGTAGACAATATCGGCATCAAAGATCTCCTGCATCTGGTTACCGATCAACTGGATCGTGCTGTCAAGTTCCGATTCCGCTATGAGCGCCTGACTAACCGTTCCAATGGCGGCAAGTTCGGCAGCGCGGGCTTCAGTCACCTTGAGCAGACGCTGAGTTTCATTGAATAGACGGGCGTTGGCGATGGCGACCCCCATGCTGGAGGCCACCGTCTGCAGCAGGCGCACGTCGTTTTCGTCGAACGCATGCTTCTGATAGCTCTGCACACTGAGAACACCCAGTGTTCCCTCACCAGACTTGATCGGCACGCCTATGTAAGAGGCAGTCCTATCCTCTTCGTGTGGAAAGTAGGCGCCAAGCTCTTTTCCTTCCTCAAGAGTGCCAAAAACAAAGGGCTCACCTGTTGTGATGATTTTCGAAGCTACTCCCATGCCCATTGGGAATGGATCGATAGCTCTATAGGTCCTAAAGTATGCATAAGGGACATGGATCAAGCCGGTTTCGCTATCGTGTAACAAAATTTCACTGACTTCGATGCCGAAAGCCTCCCGCACCTTGTCGCCTACCAAGCGAATAACAGTGTCCAGGTTAAGCGACTTCGTCATCGCTTCGCCAACGCTGTTGAGAATCGCCAGTTCTTTTGCGCGGTCCTCTGTCACTTTCAGCAGGCGCTGCGTCTCATCGAACAGATGTGCGTTGGAGATGGCTACGCCCATGCCGGATGACAGCCCCTGCAACAGACGCACATGATCTTCATTGAAGACATTCTTCTCGTAGCTCTGAACGCTGACGACACCCAAAATCCTGTCACCAGCGATGATCGGCACGCCCAAGTAGGATTCGGTCCTGTCATCTTCCGTAGGTATAAGTGCGCCCAGAGCAACGTGTTGCTCAGTCGAGCCCAAAACCAATGGCTTGCCTGACAGTATGACCTTGGACGTCAGACCTTCGCCCATCGCAAATGGCTCGGGGTCCTGATAGTCCCTGTAAAACGCATAGGGTACGGTGATCAGATCAGACTTCTCGTCACGCAGCAGGATTTCGGTGACGTCTGTTCCAAATATCTCGCGCACCTTGTCACCGACGATGCGCGTGACGGTCTTGACATTCAACGTCTTGGCCATTGCTTCGCCGACACTGTTGAGGATCGCGAGTTCTTTTGCGCGGTCCTCGGACACTTTCAACAGCCGCTGGGTTTCGTCGAAAAGGCGGGCATTCGAGATGGCAACTCCCATGCTCGACGAGAGAGCTTGCAAGAGACGCACGTGATCTTCGCTAAAGGCGTTCTTTTGGTAACTCTGCACGCTGACAACTCCTAGAGTTCTGCCTCCAGCGATGATCGGCACGCCTAGGTACGATTCTGATCGCTCCGCTTCGGTAAGTGCGATCACATCAAACTTGAGGGACTGCTCAAACGTATCAATAACAAGCGGTGTTCCAGAGAGAATGACCTTTGAGGTAAGTCCTGCGCCCAAAGTGAACGGCTCCACGTCCTGGTACTCACGATAGAATGAATACGGGACGGTGATGAGATCAGATACCTCATCGTGCAGCAGTATTTCCGTGATGTCCTCCCCGAATATCTCCCGAACCTTGTCACCGACGATGCGTGTGACAGTCTTGACGTTCAACGTCTTGGCCATTGCTTCGCCGACGCTGTTGAGGATCGCGAGTTCCTTTGCGCGGTCCTCGGTGAGGTCGAGCAGACGCTTGTTGTCGGCAGAAAGTTGACTGAGTTGAGTTGCCCCAGATGCTTTGGCGACTTCCAGCTCGGCAATGTACCGGTCCGCTGATTCGAGTCGACCAGCAAGGTCGATTTCGACTGAGCTCTGCATGTCGGCTGTCTCCCCCAAAAATCCGCCAAGAGTGCGAGCGGCATCCTTCCCCAACTGCTCATCATACATTAGCAAGCACTGTTACATGCCGCGCAGTTGATTGTCAGTACCCGGCCAGCGTCTTTGCGCAGCCATTAGCCTCTGATGTCCGCTTCTGCCACAAATCACCCAGTCCCGGTCATGAGAAATGTCCGCTTTCGCGAGCGGCCATGGGTGCCCGCTGAACCAGATGAGGCGCGAGGCGGTCATGCCCGATGTCACCTGCGAAAGTCTGCTTCGGGTCACGTCACGACGATGTTCGCACCGAATTAAAGTTCCGCTATTGAGGATCCGAAGCCCGAAGCTGTCAGTCCGCTTGCGGCCCAAAACCGACATCTTGACTGAATGTCAGGAAAGGCAGGAAGCGAACCATGTTTTCCGGAATGGCAAGCGGCAGCGAACGGACCCGCTGATCGGTGCGCGGGGCAGCAACGCGTCAGAAGCGACCTGATCGGGACGGCTGCACCTTCAACCGAATACAAGCTCCGGTAAGATTGCTTCCCAGACATCCCGGTTAAGGTGCACCCGATACTCTTCCTGGTTGTCGGACTTGCGCCACCGCACGATTGCGCCAACCTCACCACGCAAAAAGCTAAGATGCTCTGGTGGTGACCAGCTTTTGGCCATACGCCCTAAGGCTTGTCCCTGAGCATCCTGTACCATCCAGGCGGCCTCTTCTCGCACGAGATGAACTGGATCTCCAACCTTCGCCGCCGATATTGAAGCAATTGATGGATGACCCGTCCTTAGACGCCCCGCCCATGACAGGTCCACGTTCTGAAGGTTCGGCACTTGATATAGCGCAGCCGCAGGAGCCACGGCGCCAGCAACAAACGGTACGGCTCGGCGTAGCACATAGTCTGCGCCTTGCTTGATGAATGGGTGGTTCCCTTCAGCAATGATGGCGAGGCTGCGTCGCGCTCGGGTCATGGCGACATAGAACAGGCGTCGCGGTGCATCGAGGTCCTCGCCTTTCGAAGGTCTGTCCCACCCTCCATTCAGGATGACGACATCATTGAACTCTAGACCTTTGGATCGATGCGCCGTCAGGAGCATCAGCGCACGCTGGTCGCTTCGGGTATCATTGGCCCATTCGGCGAACCACTCGACGAGGTCCGGCACGGGCATGGTCTTGCTCGCAAGCTCTTTGGCCAGTGCGGCGATCCCTTCGGCGATAAGATCCGTCCAACGGTTGGACGGTATCGCGTTCAGCACATCGACCAGACCGCGGACGGCGAGCATACGGGCAGGATTGCGACGAAGGGCGTCGATGAACTGCTGCATCTCCCGTAGGCGCCAGATACTGGGCAGGCTCTCGTTTGCCATCTCCACGGGCACACCGAGTGCCTCGGCGTAAGCCCGAACCGGAGCTAGTCGCCGCCAGTCGCGCGCGATGATCGCGGCCCTGGCCCAGCTCCACTCTGGATCAAGACGCGAGAGGCGGACGAGTTCATTCACTGCGGCCATCGCCTGCGCCACATCACCGAATGGACAGTCCAGCAACTGCACCCGCCCTTGGGCCACCGGATCGAGCGCCGCCATCTCGCCACCGGGCGGCGTCTTACTGCGCTTGCGATCAATAGCAATGTCGTGACCGGCTTTCATACGCTCATCGGCTGGCGCGATGATTGCGTTGGCGGCCGCGATAATATGCTTGGTCGAGCGGTAGTTCTCGATCAGGAATTCCGGTCGTGCACTGTAGTCGGCCTCGAACTGGCGGATGAAGCGGATGGACGCCCCAGCAAAGGCGTAGATGTTTTGGTCGTCGTCGCCCACCGCAAATAGGCTGAGCTGGAGCTCTTTGTCGTCCAGCGAGCGGCCCGCAACGGCCGAGATCAGGGCGTATTCCTCAGGGCCGATGTCCTGATACTCGTCTACCAGAATCCAGCGGTAACCCTGGATCAGCGTTTCGCGTTGCGCCTCTGCCTCGGGCTTGCTGAGGCCTTCGCCATTCAGTTGGCGCACCGCTTCCAAGACGATCCCGTCGAAGTCGTGCTTCGTCTCGTTCGCAGTTCCGGCAAAGCTCGCTCCCACCAGTCGCATCGCGAGGGCGTGGCATGTGGATATGGTCACTGCATTCGCGTCATCGCCGATCAGGTGGCGCAGCCGGATGCGTATCTCTGCGGCGGCATGACGGTTGTAAGTCAGAACAAGGATGCCGCGCGGATCTTCGCGACGGACTCGGATCAGATAGGCAATGCGGTGCACCAGAACGCGCGTCTTGCCCGAACCCGGTCCTGCCAGAACCAACACACTGGTCTCTTCACGATGATCCGAGACGATCTTCTGTTGCACCTGATTGTCCAGCGACTCGACGATGGCATTCCACGAGGCCCCTGTCGTCTGTCGCCGGAGCTCGACGCCCTTTCCCGGCATCCAGCGGCGCAGGAAGGCGTCACGCTCCAGCACGAAGTAGTCTTCGGACAGCCGCACCGCCTGATCCATCGCGGCAAGGCCCCTTTCGGCATAAGCCGCCATCACATGGGTCTGGATGGTTTGCTCGGCATAGTGTTCCTCGAGGGGCACAAAATCCTTCACGGTGAACTGGCCGCCCGAGGGGTTCAAATGGACCGTCATCGCCTGCCGGAACACCGTCAGCCCTTTGCCTAGCGTCACCACCTCCTGCTCGTGTAGCCACAGAAGTGCGCGGTCCATCAGCTTCGTCATGTCCTGAATGCTGCTGCTGCGAAGCAAAGCGTCTCCGGTCAGGGCGGCGAGCAGATCGCCCATCGTGGTTTCAACCTGGATGTCCTTGCCGTGGCTGCCCTTCTGCAGCTTGCCCAGAAGATGCGCCAGCAACAGCTCGGCGGCCTGCTGCCGAAGGCTTGCCGTCTGTTCCAGCGCCTGCCAGGATCGTTGCAGCGTCACCATCAACGTGTTGCGCGAGGCCTTGCGCAGCCTCAGATTGCCCATGCCGCCGTCCTGATCGCGCCCGTCTCGACCCATGCTGCGCAGCAGCTTTTCCACGAAGTCGGGTCGCACTGCGCTGTGCCCCTGATTGCGGAGCGCCTGACAGGTTCCGGCCAGATACAGGGGAATACCTCCGGCATCTTCGGCATCGGGGGCGGCCTCGCGCATCAGGGTGATCAGTGCGGTTTCAAGCTGTGCGGCCTGCGCCAGCCGCTGCTGCGAATGCCCCTCGACAGCGACATGGACAAAGACCGTCACCGCCACGTCGTTGCGGGCGACCCCGAGCGCCTCGAGATCGGCCATTGCCTTGATCAGCATGCCGCCTGTCAATCCGCTGACCCCCGCCAGCTCATCGGTGGAAATGCCCTGATCGGGGGGCGCGTTCATCAGGTAGCGGGTGATATCCAGAAGCTGCTTGCGACGGGTCCCGGTGATGGCGGCCCTTGCCAGGATCGCTTCGACTTCTTCCAGTTTGCGGATCCTGAGGGATGAGGGGAAGACCTGAACTCGGTTCTCCTCGCGGCTCAGTAGCGTGGCCTCTTCCAGCCAGGACACCGCGGTTTTCACCCTGGTATCGTCGGTGGTGCTATCGCGCTCGAACTTCTGATCGCGTTCGGCTCGCACGACTTCGCCCGAGGTGGCGACCACGGTGCCGGTCTTCTTCATCCGGTCGTCCAGCCGACGCAGGGCCTTGAGGATGGCGCCGATTTCGTGCCGGGCCAGGCGTGAGCGGGCCGAAAGCGAGAACTGGCGCTCGACATCCTCGGCAGCGAAGAGCAGGACGCAATTGGCATGCGCCCGATCGCGGCCCGCCCGGCCGGCTTCCTGCAGATAATTCTCCAATGACCCGGGAATGTCGCCATGCACCACCAGCCGGATATCAGGCTTGTCGATCCCCATGCCGAAAGCGTTGGTCGCTGCGATGATCCGCAGTTCGCCGATGCGGAAGCGTTCCTGAATGTCGCGCTTTTCCTCGGGCATCAGACCAGCGTGGAACCGTTCCGCCGACAGACCTTGCTGTTTGAGGAAATCGGCGACGCGTTGCGTCCCGCCGCGGGTGGCGCAATAGACTACGGCTCCCGAAGCCCCATCCTTTGGCAGTTTGCCCTCGATCACATCGAGGATATCGGCGAGTTTGGTGCCGCGCTGCGTAGACCGGACCTCAAAGCTGAGATTGGTGCGCACCGCGCCACCATCCAGCAACATCAGCTCGCGCTGCAGACGCGAGTGGAAATGATCGCGGATGTCGCGCACCACTTCGGGCTTAGCGGTAGCGGTCAAGCAGATCACTGGGGCAGGCGTTTCATCGCCCGAGGATTCCTTGATGAAGCGGCTGACATAGCGGTAGTCGGGTCGGAAATCGTGTCCCCATTTCGACACGCAATGTGCCTCGTCCAGCACCCACAGCCCGATCTCACGCTGTGCCAGAACCGACCGCACCGAGTTGCTGCGCAACTGCTCGGGCGAGATCAGAAGTATCGCCGTCTCTCCCATGCGCACCCGGTCCAGCGCGTCCTGCCGCTCGGGCATCGACAGCATTCCATTGACCGTGACGGCCGAGGAAATTCCTGCCCGTGCCATGCCCTGCACCTGATCGGCCATCAGTGCGACCAGCGGCGAGATTACCACGGTCAGCGCGCCGGTCTTGTCGAACTTCGAGAGGGCGGGGATTTGGTAGCAGACCGATTTGCCGGTGCCGGTCGGCAAAATGCCGAGGATGCTCGCGCCACCCATCGCCTCATCGACGATCCGCTCCTGCAGGGAACGGCCCATATCGTCCACCGGCTGCGCGCGGAAGGCATTGAACCCGAACCAGCGCGACAGCGCGCGGACCGGGTCGTTTTTCTCGCTGCACCAGGCGCAACCCGGGCTTTCGCAATTGGTATCGCGCATGTGCCGCACGATCAGTGCAGCCTCGCGGAACTGCGCCCGCACCCAGGGCGGCATGACGGAGTCCCCGCCAGCGACCAGGATCCAGGACAAAGCATACGCCATAGGCCATCCGAGTTGCGGGTTCGAAAGGCGGCTCAGCGTCTGCTCGACCCGCCTCTCGCAGGCACGCCCCGCCAGCAGCCGCGAAATCGCTTCGCTCGCCGCAAGAGGTCCCGGCGCGGGAGCTCCCCGAACCTCCTGGAACACTGCGTCGAACCCGCCTGGGTTTTCCATTCTCGTGGTAAGGAAATGAAAGGCTGCCAAGGCATCGGGCTGGTCGGCATTCTGCTGCCTCAAAACCACCAGTTGATTGCGCAGCACCTGAGACACCAGTCGCGCATCCATTTCCGGATCGTTGATGTGGCCCGCTTGCAGGCGCCCGTCATGGTAGTGTTTGACCAAGTGATGGTAGGGATTTCGTGGAAATGCTAGAGGATTGAGCCATAGGGTATCGATAGGCGAGCGAAACATATTCGCCAGCTTAGGCCGCACAGCGACCAGATGAGGTAAATCATGCCGAATGATGTTGTGGCCAAGCAGATGCTCGGCGTCGGCTGATTCCGTTTCCAGACGGTCAAGAGCCGTCACGAGATCGTGTTTCTTTGCCAGGATCGTAGGACCAGCACCGACGCGCACCGCCGCAAAACCAAAGATGGTGGCGGTTGCAGGATCCACTTCCAGATCGACTGAAACGCAACGTTGCAGGAAGGGTTGGAAAGGCTCAGTCATACTGCAATGACGTTATTTATGGGATGAAACATTTGCGATCATGGTCGCTAGCTCGACGAAAGGTCAACGTTCAACTTGAGCCACAAGAGCTTTGCCGAGTAGCCAGTTATCCAGCTCAGTTCGATGCCAAGAACTGGCGCGAAGGGCGGAGGACGCTGAAGACTCTCGTTTGAATTGCCTTGCTTGCAACTAAAATGCTGAGAAAAGTGACTAGCCGCGTAAGGCAAATGCCCGAGGATCTATTGAAAAACAGTTTCTTAGGCGTTGGCGATCGGAAGCTGTTTAGCTAACTTCATCAGCTAACGGCTGATTTTGCGACGCCCGCGACCGATGTAAAATCGATCGGGGCCGCCACCGTGGCTTCTAATTGGGGGGAACAATGCCAAGCTCTGATAATCGAGGTGCCTCTTTTGGCTCACGATGAGAACTGTCCTTTTTGTTCGGTCGATCCAGAGCGCCTGGCCTTTCAAAATGAGTTTCTAATCGCAGTTTGGGACAGGTTTCCTGTCTCCGATGGCCATATGCTCATAGTACCGAAGCGGCATGCGGAGGGATGGGAAGATCTCGATCAGTCTGAGAAAACTGCCCTCATCTCAGCTGTCGATCAAGCTATCAACCTGATCCGCTCCAGCTACGGCACTGATGGGTTTAACGTCGGTTTCAACCATGGAGCCGCTGCGGGACAAACGGTCTTCCATTTTCATCTGCACGTGATACCGAGGCGCTCCGGAGACGTCGCCGACCCCCGCGGAGGAGTGCGACACGTCATTCCAGCAAAGGGCAACTATCTCGCAAAGAGGCAGACGAGCACTGTATCGGATGACGAGCAGCGGCTTGTAACCGGCGGCGAGGACCCGCTTTTGCCGCACCTCGTTCGTTATCTGGACAGCGCAGAAAAATGCGAAATTGCGGTCTCATTCTTGCTCGACAGTGGAGCAAGGCTAATCGCCCACCACCTGGCCGATTTTCTTGTTCGAGGTGGGCAAGCTGAGATTTTGGTAGGAGACTATCTCGACGTCACTGATCCAATTGCGCTGCGTCGATTATCAGATCTGGAGGGTGACCTCACGCTTCGGATCTACCAGTCTGCAATAGGGCGCGGCTTTCACCTCAAATCCTATTCATTCTTAGCTGGAGCAGAAGGCGTGGCATTCGTCGGTAGCTCGAACCTATCGGAGCCCGCTCTAACCCACTCGATTGAATGGAACTACAAGATTGTTTCCAGCCACGATACTGCTGGCTTCAGCGAAATTCGCGCAGCCTTTGCGAACCTTTTCAATTCGCCGGTTTCTACGAGGGTCTCACAAGAATGGATTGATGCGTACGAACGCCGCAGAACGGTACCAAGCCTGAACGGACCTTCAATCCCGGACGCGGATGTCGAACTTGAGAAACCGTTCCCGATACCTTTTCCGCACGAGATCCAGCAGCAAGCATTGCAGGCGCTGGAGCGAACTAGGGAAGACGGCTATTCGGCAGGCTTGGTAGTGCTTGCGACGGGGCTAGGCAAAACCTGGCTCGCGGCATTTGACTCTAACCGATCACAATTTGCACGGGTGCTCTTTATTGCCCATCGTGATGAGATCCTAACCCAGGCAATCGAAACGTTCCGACGAATACGGCCGGAGGCACGAATTGGTCGCATGACTGGCGAAGTGAGAGAGATCGATGCAGACCTTGTGTTTGCCTCAATACAAACGCTCGGCCGCATCAATCACTTGTCGAGGTTTCAGCGAACCGATTTTGACTATGTCGTAGTCGACGAATTTCACCACGCGGCAGCCGGAACCTATCGGCGCGTGATCGAGTATTTTGAGCCAAAGTTCTTGTTAGGCCTCACCGCCACTCCGGAAAGGGCAGATGGCGCCGATCTCCTCGCGCTCTGCCAGGAGAACGAGGTCTTCAATGCCAACGTCCATGACGGCATTAACTTGGGTCGCCTTTGCCCTTTTCATTATTTCGGCGTCCCGGATGACATCGATTACTCGAACATCCCTTGGCGCAGCGTCAGATTTGACCCGGAAGCGCTCGATGCGGCCGTTGCAACCGATGCGCGGGCCCGCAACGCGCTGGAGCAGTTTCAATCCAAGGGCGGCCGACGTTGCATCGGCTTTTGTTGCTCACAGCGTCATGCAGATTTCATGGCGAGGTTCTTCGTGTCTGCCGGACTGCGTGCCGTGGCGGTCCACGCTGGCCCTTCAAGCGCACCGCGGACAACCTCGCTCAAGCAACTTGCCATAGGCGAAATTGATGTGATCTTCGCCGTCGACATGTTCAACGAAGGTGTTGATGTTCCCGCGATAGACACTGTCATGATGCTTAGACCTACCGAGTCAACGGTCATATGGATGCAGCAATTGGGTCGAGGTCTGCGCGTAGCCGAGGACAAGCAATATCTCACGGTAATCGATTACATCGGCAACCACCGCTCCTTCCTGATGAAACTCCGAGCGATGGCGGCGCTGATCAGCCGCAGTGCTGAAAGCAAGGGTCACCTGAGAGAGGTGCTTGAAGAGATCCGTCGCGAGACAATCTCGCTGCCGCCGGGCTGCGAAGTTACCTATGACCTCAGTGCAGTGGATATCCTCCAGCAATTGCTGAGGCCTTCTGGCGTTGAGTCCGCATTGGAGTCGTTCTATCGGGACTTTGAGGAGAGACACGGACTGAGGCCGAACGCCGTCGAAGCCTTCCATGCCGGCCTTAATCCGCGGAGCAATAGTGAGGGCTCGTGGTTGGGGTTCGTTGATCGAATGGGCGGACTCGCACCCGAAGAGCAGTCAGTCTTCGAAACCGCTAGAGACTTCTTTGTAGCGATGGAGAAAACCGAGACCACCCGCAGCTACAAGATTGTTTTGTTGCAAGCCATGTTCGAGGGATCTCAACTCAATCGCCAAGTCGCGGTCGACGAGCTGGCCCGACGAGTAGCAGCGCAGGTTGGGCGGGTACATCGGCTGGCAGAGGATTTCTCCGTCGACTTGGACGATCTATCGGCCGTCCAGCGCCTGCTTGTTCAGAACCCGATCGAGGCGTTTGTGAATGCACAAGGTACCGGGGGCCCTTCTTTCGTCTCGAAGGCGGCGAATTCGCGCTTATTCCTTCTCTTGCTAACGAGCCCAGCTTTGGAATTCTCCTACGTGAAGTGCTCGACTGGCGCCTTGCGCAATACCTAGCCAGGAGCGGCAAATCCAATGACGTGATCTGCCGCGTTGCCCGTAACGCAGGTGGCAAACCAATCCTCTTTCTACCGAGCGGCCTGCACCCACTGCCAGTAGATGGAAATGTTGAAATCCGGGTAGACAATCGCCCCTTGGAGGCAGTCGTCGCCAAAATAGCAATCAATGTAATACGCGACCCAATCTCGGAAACGAACGAGCTACCCAAAATACTTGCCGGCTGGTTCGGCACTGAAGTTGGCTTTCCCGGACGGAGTGACAAAGTTCGTCTGCGCTTGCAAGATGACAGATGGGTCATGGAGCCAATGGCGGCCAGCGCTCAAGCAGGCGATGGGCTACGCCTGTGGGAGCGATATCTCCGTGAAGCTATCGGACCTGCATTCGGCATTCCGTTCGACCAAGCGACGTGGAACGCTGGCTTCGTGAGTAAGCCCCCTCACCTCTTTTTGCTCGTCACTCTTACTAAGGACGATATGAGTGATGAACATCAATATGCGGATCATTTTGTTTCCGAGCAGGAGTTCTCATGGCAGAGCCAGAATCGAACTAAGCGGGATTCAAAACACGGTCGAATGATCCGTGACCACCAAGCGCTCGGCCTTCATATCCACTTGTTGGTGCGCCCCACCAAGAAAACCGGTCCCAAGCCCACACCGTTCATATACTGCGGCGAAGTCGATTTCAGCGACTGGGTTGGAGAAGCGCCTATTACCGTCCGTTGGCACCTTCGAGATCCTGTGCCTCAATCACTGTGGAACTCCTTGAAGGTTCCGTCGTAGCCGGCCGAAGGCCTACCGGGCTGAATGCATAAAACGCGCCTCCTTTCGGTTGCATGACTCGGCTCACGATGATCGAGCATCTACCTCGCGCTCGTGATCAGAAGATGACCCGGCCGCAGCTGTACAGCCCTGCCCGCTTAGTCCTCTTCGTTCAAGAGAAACAAGGCTGCCGCCGCCCGCAAGCGCTCTCTCGTTTTCTCGAAATCTTCTTGAGGGTCGCCGCCAGAAATATACGGAATATACTCCTGGTATTGCTTTCGAGATTTCACACGTGACCAAGCTCGGGTTAGATTCAATCTGGCGGCGAGGCTTTCTGGACTATCGCACCCCTCACGGATTATCGACGGCAGCACCGCGAGAACGGTCGGCATTGCGACGTTGGCCGGATCGCCGCCGCCGTGCAACGTTTTCGCCCTGAGCAGTTGAGCCGGCAACCCTCCAATGAAAGAGAGATCAGGTACGACGCGGAGCACAAAATGGCGGGCTGTTTTGCAAAGGCCTACATCATCCTTTTCGAGATGCTTCTTCTCGATCTCGGAAAGAGAGACGCCGGAAAGCCACATCGACAGCAAAGCCTCTATCGTGGGCAAGGCATGCTTCCCGCGCTCACGGTCGGTTTCAAGTTTCTTATACTCTTCTCCGAACAAGCCTTCGATGTTCTCCGGCCGGGTCAGCTCAAAAAGGGTTTCTGGCTTTCCTGCAATCCATGAGAGTAGTGCCTGCGCGATCTCGCCAGCCGTACCGTTGAGCTTGTCATTCTCAAAGAGTGCCCAAATTTGCTCTAGCAAAAGGATCGGGACGCCCGACGAACCGGAAACTGATACAATCCAGTCAATCTGAGAGGCATCATCATCCGTTTTTCGTGCTGCAAGAGCTGCGTCGATCCTGCTGTTTACCCATTCTGCGTTACCGGCCGTGCGAGCCCTATAAGCGGCAAAAGAACGCTTCAGCATATCACGCGCAGACGCGTCAGGATCGCCGCTGCTCGAGACCGGGAGCTTACTGAGTAGATACGCCGGCATTCCGCTGTTGGTCGCCCCGTCGTGGATGCGATCGAGCAGATTTGTGAACGCATCGTCGATCACGAGGCATTGATCGCCCTGCTCAAAAATCTTCTGCAAAGTGGCCCAATGATTGTCTAGTTGTCCGGTCTCATCGTCAAAGTCGATCACCCGGCTTGGTATAACAAGAACAAACCCTTGAGAGCTTTCTCCGGCGCGACCGGCTCGACCGGCGGCGTTAAGAAGCTCGTGAGCTTCGAGGGTAGCCATTTTGTCGGCAGCCGGATCAAACCGGCTGTCACCTGCTATGATGACGATTTCGCTCGGCAGATTCATTCCCTGAGCAAGGGTGGAGGTCGCAAACAGCGCGTCTATCCCATCCTTACGCTTAAATAGAGATTCATGAAGATGGCGTTCCTCTCTTAGGAGTAGAGCATGATGGCTAGTTGCGCCTGCTCTGCAAACTCCATCGTCATCTAGCTTGAGATAGCAGTGGTCAGCACCACCCATCTCCTCAGACGCCAAATCGTATAGTTTTTTTTCGTCCTCCGTTAAGGTGACATCGGAAACAGGCAGTTCTTTCTTAAACTCCTTGGCACCTGAATGAGCTAAAACCTCTGACCCGACGAAGACAAGGGTTTTGATATGGCTAGCCGCAGCCGAGGCAGCCAGCACAGCTCCCAGTTTGTTACCGTTGGGTGTTAGTCTCCAACTGCCATTCTTGTTTCTAGCCGTGGTGAAATGGGGAGCCTGATCAATCAGGGGCAACAATGCGTAGTCTTCACGATCTGTGCTTGCCCATGTCTGAAGGAGGCAAAACAAGCCGAACGGGGGAGCGGTGAGCTGGCGCTCGATCGCGGCGGGGGCGCCATTTTTCTTTTTAGGAAAGTCTGCACGAGCGTTTATCAGTAACGCCTCAAGCTCCCTAATACGGCCTGCCGGATAAACAACAGAGCCCCGGACCTGACGTGTAGGCTTCCAAGCGATGTCAAGCGCTAGGCATTCGCGGGCCGTTATCTCCTTAATCCAGTTCGCTATCTCATCGGTGTTTTTCATCATCGCCGAGAGCAAAAGGAGATCGGCCTCCGGCGCGATGCGGGTCAGATTGAGAATGGACAACATGGCGTCGACGGCTCGACGGCTTCGATCGTCTTCGCGAGGATGAAGAAGGTGGCACTCGTCAAATATGATTAGACCCAGGCTATCGAAAACCTCGGGCTGTACTGACATCAGAAACAAGCATCGTTCGGGCGTCGTTACGATAACTTCCGGCAATACAAGCAACGTTTCAAAAGTGGCCTCGTCGCCGATGTCACCCAAAATCTCGAAGTCTCTGAACGTCCTCTTTAGCGCCGCCGTCGTTTGATCCACGAGCGCATTGGTGGGAGCCAGAAAGACGACCTGCTGGCCCAGAAGTAGGGCAACAGCAATCTTTAGCTCTGCGAGAGTCGACTTCCCACCGCCAGTGGGGAAGCTCATAGCAGCAGATGTGCCGCGTTCAAGATACCCTTTCGAAATCGCGTCGCGATGATTACGCCACAGGTAAGGGCGTTCACGAGCCATCCGCCGGATTATCTGCCACCACGCGTGATCGGTCACGCCCTTGGGCGGTGGGACGCGGGAAATTCCAGATTCGATAAAGTCTCGTTCAACTGCCAATAAGAGGTTGGCCATGTGAAGTGGCCCTGGAAAAAGGCTGAACACTTCCCCTTCGCCGAATAATCCTTCCATACGGTCTACGCTCAGGGCCTTCACCCTTTGAAAGAATGCTCTCGCACCTTCGACGCCGCCGACTTCCGGTGCGAGGTCAACTCTCCTGAGCAACTGCGCAGCGAGGTTACGCAATCCGGAAAGAAGCTCGATTTGTAAGACTTGAATAGATTGGTCGGTCAGCGACAGCGCCTCATCTAGCTGGGGCACTTCGACATCCGAAAGGGGGCGCAGTTGCCCACGGGCTAGCTGAATGACAGCAAGCAATAGGGCCCGTTCTGTCGCGGTCGCATGTTCAGGCACTGTTATGGCTTTGGCTGCTTCCGCGGCGTCCGCATAGGCTTCGGCGATCAAAAAAAGCAAAGTCGCGCAGACATCGGCAGACACGCTCGAGCCCGCGATGTAGCTACCCTTCGGCCCTCCTCTGACGCGCTCACCGAACGCGAACGCTTGATGAGCCGAAGCAGCGACGAAGGCGGCTGCACCACGGTTCTCCTTTTCTGGCAGGAGAGCTACCAGAGCTTCGTGCGACGCCGCGATCCTACGCATTTCCAGTAGGAGAGCAGTCAGCTCCTCGGGCAACTGAGCATCTGGGTTTCCACGAAACCTGAGTCGGACAGAAACGATATCCGCGAACGCTTGTGTAAGCTTCTTCGGCAAGGCCTCCATATCCAACCCCTCAAGCTGGGGGGCGGATGTGATAAGAGCTGTCGTGAATGCGTCAAACATGCGCAGCGATCTCGTGGATTTTTGCTTCTATCTTCGTGGCAAAATTTCCCATCCAAGTCCGCATATTGGGAAAGTAAATGGTCTCGGCGCGTCGCTTCGCAACAAGCCCGGGAGCGTGATCGTTGTATCCTGCAAAGAGGCCGGCGCGCGCAGCATGTACCGCGTGTGTGTCGCCAATCGTAATGCTCACGCGATAGGTGCGGGTTTCTTTCCAGAGGATCTCGGCTACCGCATCTTCAACATCCAATGGCATGACGGCTTGGTAAGCTTCGAGGACGGAGGTCACGTCGTGCGTCAATTCAGTCACTCGCTGCCCAGCTTCGAGAGCCGCTATGCCCGGCCAAACCTCGTCTCGAATGGTATCGCGAGGATTGGTGGTGGCCTTGTCCTCGAAGATCATAACCGATGTGACCGTCGATCCATCTCTTGAAAACTCAATTTGCAAGCCATCGAAACCGTGATCTGCCTTCCTGATGTGAGGTGCTCGAAGGATTGCACCTTTCCGATTTTGATGAGCAGCAATCCACGAGATCGACTGAAAAAGCCATCCATCTCGCCTGTAAGTTTCGCCGTTGGCGTCAGGCGCCAGCTTCTTTATGGCGTCAGCCGCGTGCTCAGCAGTCGTTCTTGCCGGTTTTGTCGTCAGCCCGTCGATGATTCGTGCGACATGCCTAGCTTGGCCGAGCGCGATGCGTGCCACGCGCTCGGCCAAGACGTCCTCGTCCTCTACTGTCCACGACCAACCATGGCACAGGTCTTCATGGTCGGTCGCATTTAGGGCTATTGTCATGATGCTCAATGGTCCGATCGAGTAGCCATAGATATTTTTATTTTTTCGCCAGCGTTGCTGACTGCATCGAAATGTCACGCTGTACAAGCGATGATTCAAGTGTGCACCTATACTGCGCGTTCCCCCTCAGTTGAAGGTGCATACGAATAGTAGGGTGGGTCCTCTGCTTCGCACCCAATAGCTCACGAGCGTCACGTCTAGGTAACTAGCGCACAATTTTAATGCAGGACTTGTTAAGGAGGTTCAGCGCGCTTGCTGTGGCATTGTTCGTAAGATGCTTTGGAGGGGCGTTCTCATCGCGTTCCCAATCAGCCCAAAACCGGCCTTCATTCTCCTGGCTATCGTCACTTTGCGTTTGGCTTTGTGGGACGTTTTTTGACAGACTTCGCCGGCGCCTTTCGACCCAGCCCGCTAGCTTTCGCCAGTTGCGATCGGGCAGCCGCATAATTCGGCGCAACCATCGGGTAGTCGGTAGGCAAGCCCCACTTGGTTCGGTAAGCGTCGGGGGTTAGCCCGTAGTGCGTGTCCAGGTGACGCTTGAGTGATTTGAACTTCTTTCCGTCCTCAAGGCAGACGATATAGTCCGGGGTCACCGACCGCTTCGGATTTACAGCCGGCGTGAGTGCAGGCTTTGGCTCTTCGAGCGTCTGCCCAATTTTTGATAACGACGAATTCACGCTCTCAATCAATTCTGGCAGTGCAGAGACTGGAACGGCGTTTTTGCTGACATAGGCAGACACGATCTCTGCTGTGAGTTCGATCAGAGCAGTGCGAGCATGATCGTGTTCGTCTGACATCAGCGAAAATTCCTTTTTTGAAGCAAATCGAAGTCTAACTGCCTTTTAGCTGGCATTGCCAAAATTGCTAGCCGCCGACTCACAATCCGCTGGACTTCACTCCGCACGCAAGCATTGCTGTGGGGAACGCCGCGGTGGTTTTCGCCTCTGCCGCGACGAAGATTTCTCCAGCCCGCCAGGCGGGCTCAAGTCAGTACAGGCGCCGGATCGGCTGACGCCTGCAAATGATGGAGAAAGACCATGGCGATACTCGGCACCAATCAGAGCAATGAAACGGACCACGACAAGCTTCAGATCCCACCGACTCCGCATGAGCACATTTGGGATGCGCTAGCGAACCCGCCCAAGCAGGCTAAGAAGGCCAAGTCCACCAAGAAACAGACGCGTGATACGGGGAGCACCGCGGAGCCGGCACCTACGATGCCATCGAAGCCTGCGCCCCGCAATGTCACCAAGCCGAACAAGTCAGACCAGGTGCTGAAGAAGCTTTGCTTGGCAAAGGGCGCCACCATCGAAATGTTGATGGAAGCGACCGGCTGGCAGGCGCACTCAGTGCGCGGCTTCTTGTCGGCGATCGTCAAGAAGAAGCTTGGCCTCAACCTGGTGAGCGATGTCGGGAAAGACGGGGTTCGCCGCTACCGTATCGATAACAGCGCGAAGGGCGCCTGAGCATCATGCGCGCCAAGCTCGACATCGAAGCAGAGGTCACCGCCTTGGACGACCTCTCCCGTGAACAACTCGCTGCTCAATGGGAGAAGATCTACAAGTGCCCGCCGCCAAAGGGTGTCAGGCGTGAGCTTCTGGTCAGGGCAGCAGCCTGGCATCTTCAGGCAAAGCGTCTCGGTGGATTTTCCACCGAGACGCGTCGCATGCTCAGGTCCGCCATAGACAGGGTCGAAAAGAAGTTAGCCGACCGCGACAAGCAGCCTAGCGTTGTCACCGACGACATCAAGGTGACGACCGCTCCAAAACGCAAACAAGTTTTGCCGGGCGCGCGGCTGGTCCGCGACTGGAACGGGAAAACCCACATCGTCGATGTGGTCGAAGGTGGCTTCGTCTTAGAGGCCAAGCTTTACCCGTCGCTGTCATCAGTCGCGCGAAAAATCACCGGCGCGCATTGGTCCGGTCCGAGATTCTTCGGCCTATGAGCAGCAACTCGACACCCCGCCTGCGCTGCGCGGTCTATACCCGCAAATCGAGCGAGGAAGGCCTCGATCAGGAATTCAATTCGCTCGATGCACAGCGCGAGGCCTGCGTGGCCTTCATTGCGTCGCAAGTTGGGCTTGGCTGGAAGCTTGCCCCTGATTGCTACGACGATGGTGGCATCTCCGGTGGGACGATGGAGCGCCCAGCCCTCCAGCGGCTCCTCCAAGACATCCGAGACGGGAAGGTCGACGTAGTGGTCGTATACAAGATCGACCGTCTCACCCGCTCGCTCATGGACTTCTCCAAGATCGTCGAGATCTTCGACGCGAGTTCAGTGTCGTTCGTGTCGGTGACCCAGCAGTTCAACACGACCACCTCGATGGGCAGGCTGACACTCAATGTGCTTTTGTCCTTCGCGCAGTTTGAGCGCGAGGTCACTGCCGAACGCATCCGCGACAAGATCGCGGCATCCAAGAAGAAGGGTATGTGGATGGGGGGTGTCGTGCCGCTTGGCTATCGCGTGCAGTACCGCAAGCTTGTCATCGACGATGCCGAGGCCAAAATCGTCCGGCACCTCTTCGACCGCTATCTAGTTCGGAAGTCGGTGCGGGACCTTGCTGAAGAGGCTGCACGGGATGGCCTTACGTCTCGACGCCGCGAACGCCAGGATGGGACCGTTGCCGTCACGATGCCATTCGGGCGAGGCAACCTCTATCACTTGCTCTCGAACCCGATCTACATCGGCAAGATCAGGCACAAGGATCAGATCCACGACGGCGAGCACGAGCCGATCATTGCAGGTGCGGTGTTCGACGAGGCGCAGGCGCTTCTGGGGTCTCAGGCACCGCGCCGCAGGAGCACATCAAACGTCACTCAGCAGCATCTTCTCACCGGGCTGCTGTTCGATGAGGCCGGTGAGAAGCTGCGATCGGTGCATGCCAACAAGCGCGGCATTCGCTACCGCTACTATGTCTCAAAACAGTTCGTTGATCAGCGCCGACGCAGATCCGAAGGATGGCGTCTTCCTGCCCAAGCGGTTGAATCGCTTGTCGACCATCAACTGATTCAGATCCTCAACGACCACAGACAAGTTGCTGATTTGATTCAGCGATGGGACAGCCCCAGCGAAATCCAGTACGCGATGCGTCGCGCGGCGGAGGTCCGAGCTGCTTGGAGCTCCAAAACTGCTGACGCTAAGCGATCGCTGCTGCAAAAACTCATCCGCCGCATCGCGCTTTGTCAGAGGGCGCTGACCATCGACATTGATTGCCGGGCACTCTCCGAACATCTGCTCGACAGGGTTTTGTCATTTGATGGCGGCGCTGAAACGGTATCCATCACGTGTCCGTTCGACATCAAGCGGCACGGCGTCGAAATGCGCGTTGTTCTAAGCGATGCCTCGTCCAACAGCTCCGAGCCGGATGCGGCGTTGATCGACGTCGTCCAGCGCTCCCAGCTATATCTCCAGCAACTCACAGATGGCATTGGGCGAAGCCTGACAGAGATCGCCAGCTTGAACGCGACCACCGTCTCCGAGGTGAGCAGACTTCTGCCGCTAGCGTTTCTGTCGCCGAAGATCGTATCTAGGATCTTCGTTGGTAACCAGCCAATCGAACTCACAGCCCATAGGCTGTCGCGCCTGTCTGGCCTTCCAATCGCCTGGACCGATCAGGCTGACCTCCTCGGGCTTTGATTCCGAGCATCAACCGAGCATCGCATTTCCAAACAGTTGGCTAAGGAAATGGGCCCACAGAGACGAAGGCCCAAAAATCGAGGCGTTCTGGGCCGAGAGGGCGGCATCTCCGCCAAGCGTTGCCGCGAAAGCGTAGCTAACCTACGGAAATCTCGACACTATTCTGAGACGGTCGAAAACGCGCCAAAATTGGCGGACTGAATGGTGGGCCCGGAGGGACTCGAACCCCCAACCAAGCGGTTATGAGCCGCCGGCTCTAACCATTGAGCTACAGGCCCCACGCGCGCTGGATTAGTGTTTTTCCTTGCGCGGCACAAGGCTTTCCGGACGGGCTGGCCGAGATCGCCCAAATCAGCCCATATTCGCGCCCTAGTCGACAGGCGCGACTGGATCGCACACCGAGGAGATTTTCATGACCAGACATATTTTGCCGCTCGCACTTGCCGCCGCGATCGCTTTTCCGGCGATGGCAAGCGCTGCCGATTCGCTGCCCCCGCCCCGCATCATCGTGTCGGGTGAAGGCCAGTCGACCGTGGCGCCTGACCTGGCGCTGCTGACGCTCAGCGTCATGCGCGAGGCCAAGACCGCACGCGCGGCACTCGACGCCAACAACGACGCCATGGCCGCCGTGATCGCGGCAATGAAGTCGGCAGGGATCAAGGACCGCGACCTGCAGACCGCCGGCATCCAGATCAACCCACGTTACACCTACACCAACAAGCCCGACGGCAGCCAGGAAGCCGAGCTTGTCGCCTACCAGGTGACCAACACACTCTCGGTGCGCATCCGCGACATCGACAAAACAGGTGAGATTCTCGACAAGGCTGTGTCGCTCGGCGTCAACCAGGGCGGCGGCATTTCGTTCTCCAACGAGGATCCGAAAGCTGCCGTCACCGAAGCCCGCAAGAAGGCGGTCGCCGATGCCATGGCCAAGGCCAAGACGCTGGCTGAAGCCGCCGGCGTCAGCATTGGCCGGGTGCTGGAAATCACCGACCAGAACGTTGCGCCGGCGCCGATGCCGATCAATGCCAAGGCCTTCGATGCGGCAGGCGCCGCGGTTCCCGTGCAGGCCGGCGAGAATGCCTACGCCGTGCAGGTAACAGTGACATTCGAGCTTAAGTAGCAGGCCGCGGGGCCGGGCGCGGTTCTGCTGAACCCGTCGGCCGGAACCGCAGATTTCCGACATGAAAAACCCCGGAGGGCTGGCCTCCGGGGTTTTTTCGAGCCGCACCTTTCCGCGGAGGGAAAGGGGCTCCTGGCTAACCCTAGAAGGGTCATGCCGCTACTCCAGGCTGATCCTCGCAGACGAACATGCCTCCGGATCGACCTTCGCAGAAGGTCGTATCCCAGACTGATCTTCGCAGAAGATCAGTCTGGTTCTCTTAGCGATAGATAACCGGGCAGCCGCGCTCATTGGCGAACACGACCACTACGCGATCGCCATACTGGCGGCCGGCGACCTTCACCACGCGGCGATTGACATCGACGATGCGGACGCGGTGCAGGCCCATGCGCTCGGCCTTGTCGAGGGCGCGGTCCGGCGAGCAGCGGCGCCAATTGCGGTCACGGCGAAAGCCGTCCTCATCGTCGCCGGTGTAGACGCCGACGCGGCGGTCATGGTTGTTGCCGAAGCCGAGATAGATCGAGTCCGCCTGAGCGGGCACTGCGGCAAGGGTGCCGAGAGCTACGAGACCCGAAAGGGCTGCCGTCTTGAATGAGTTGAACATTGTCTTCTCTCCTTGTTGAGGGCTTGCGCCCGTCTTGGTCGAACCGATGGGGGGAGAATGCTCCTTGCAATCTGAACTCTTCGCGAACCGGCCGTTCATTTTCGGTTAATCTGCCCGACAGGTTGAAAGCAACCGCCCCTTCCACCGCTGCAAACGATCCTGACCGTCAAAAACGTCCAATGGCGCAGAACGCCCTATGGCAGCGTCCGTTCCAGAATGCTCAGGGCTCGTCATCGAGCATATAGTCGAAATAGTCGTCCGGCTCGGCCAGATCGGTCTCACTGGCGCGGACGCGGCCGCGCATGGAGATGCCGGCATCATGAACGGTCTCGGCACTTCCCGACACCAGCCTGTGCCACCAATAGAGGTCGTGCCCCTCGGCAACCAGCCGGTAGGCACAGGTTTTCGGCAGCCACGTGATGGTGCGCACATTCTGCGGCGTCAGCCCGACACAGTCCGGCACGCGCGCCAGCCGGTTGGCATAGTCCGAACAGCGGCAGCTTTGCCCATCGAACAGCCGGCAGCCGACTGATGTCCAGTAGATCTCGCCGGTATCCTCGTCCTCGAGTTTAGACAGGCAGCATTTTCCGCAGCCGTCGCACAGCGATTCCCACTCGGTGGGCGTCATCGCTTCCAGCGTCTTGGTCTTCCAGAACGGCGTTTCCATTATGGGTCGAGATGTGGCCTCCGCATGCGGCAAGGTCAAGCTGTTGTGTGACTTCAAGTTCCGGCCGCACCATAGGAAAAACATGAAGTTGCCTTCAAAACGCCGGTCAATCGTCCTTGGGTGCGGGTAATGCCTGCAAACCGGAACCAATCCGGTCAAGGACAGTTTGGGCAGGGATGGGACCCCACAAGGAGAATTTAAGATGAAACGCCAACCACGGGTACTGGCAGGTACGGCACTTGGCCTGCTTATGGCATCCGCGCCGTTGGGCGCATCCCCGTTGCAGGGCAACGCCGTTTTCGGCCCCTTGCAGCACACGGCCGCGCCACTGATCCTGGTCCAGGACGACCCTGCTGCAGATGGTCAGCAGACCGACCAGGAACTGCCGCGCAAAAAGAAACGCCAGCAGGCCGAACAGGCAGCGCCGGCCGCCGAGCAGCCTGCACCGGCTGCAGAGCAACCCGCCCCTGCCGCCGAGGAACAACAGCCGCGCAGGAAGAAGCGGGATCAGCAGCAGACCGAGCAGGCCCCGGCCGAACAGGCCGCACCTGCCGCCGAGGAACAGCAGCCGCGCAAAAAGAAGCGCAATCAACAGCAGCAGATCGAGGCGGCGCCTACGGATGAGGGCGGCGCCCAGGCAGCGCCGGCGACCGATGAGCAGCCGCTCAAGCCACGCAAGAAGAAGCGTGACCAGCAGCAGATCGAGGCAGCACCGGCTGAACAACCGGCCGAACAGGTAGCTCCGGCAAATGAAGAACAGCCGCTAAAGCCGCGTAAGAAGAAGCGCGACCAACAGCAGATCGAAGCGGCGCCCGCTGAACAGCCGGCCCAGCAGCCTGCCGAGCAAGCAGCGCCCACCGAACAGGTGGCGCCGGCAAACGACAACAAGTCGGGCAAGAAAAAGCGCAAGCAGGATCAGCAGATTGAGGCCGCGCCTGCCGACAAAGCGCCAGACGTCAAAGTTGCGCCTGCCGGAGAGCCCGCGCCGCAGGCCGAGCCGATTCAGCCCCCGGCCGATCAGCAAGCGGCTCCCGCCGAAGGTGAACAGCCGAAGGATCAGGCGAAAAAGCACGGCAAAAAAACTGTCGGCGAACAGCCGGTGACGGGCGAACAGCAGCCTGCGACCGGTGAACAACAGCCTGCGGAGCAACCGGCCAATGCCGAGCAGCCCGCGCAAGGTGAGACGCCGGCGCAGGGCGAAGCCACGGCCAACCCCGACGAAGCACCCATTCTGGACAGCCAGAAGGATGCCAGGCGCAAGCACCGCAAGGACCAGGGCGGCAACAGCCAGAATGGCGACGGCCAAAATGGGAACGGCCAAAATGCTGGCGGCCAGACGGGCGAGCAGCCCGCGCAGGGCGGCACCGAAGCGCAAGCCCCAAAGCCGGCTCCGGTCGACCAGGGACCGCCGCCCACCGACGACAAGTCGGCTCAGCAGGCAATTCAGCCAGAAAAGATCGCCCCGGTGACGGAGGAAAAAGGCAAACGCGTCGAGCGTGCACCCGATGAGAACATCCGCGACCGCCGGCGTCCGAAAGGCGTCGACGTCGTCCGGGAACTCGGCGACCGCGTCATCCTGCAGTTCAACAACCAGACGATCGTGCAAAGCAATGACGCCCCGCGCATGCACCGCGGCGCCAGGAATGTTTACTACGAGGATCTGTCGGGCAACCGCACCCGCGAAATCGTCGAGCGCGACAATGGCATCCAGATCGTCACCATCCGCAACCGCAATGGCGACGTCATCAGGCGATCGCGCATCACGCCGGATGGGCACGAATATGTGCTGAGCTATGTCGACGAGCGCAGCTATGACGACGACAATGACTGGCGCGATCCCGGTGACGACCTGCCGCCGATGCGGCTCACCATCCCGCGCCGCGAGTACATCCTCGATTCGGAAGATGTCGAAAGCCCGGACGATTATTACGAGTTCCTCGAACAACCGCCGGTGGAGAAGGTCCAGCGCCTCTATTCCATCGACGAAGTGAAGCGTTCGGCGCGCGTGCGCGACATTGCCCGTCGCGTCGACCTCGACACGCTGAACTTCGAGTTCGGCTCGGCGTCGATATCCGACACCGAAGTGCAGAAACTGGAAGGCGTCGCCACGGCCATGGAGAAACTGTTGAAGAAGAACCCGGCCGAAACCTTCCTGATCGAAGGCCACACCGATGCGGTTGGCACGCCGGAGGCAAACCTTGCTCTGTCCGACCGGCGCGCTGAGTCTGTCGCCGAAGCGCTGACCAATGCCTTCGGCATCCCGCCGGAAAACCTGACCACTCAGGGCTATGGCGAGGAATACCTCAAGGTCAACACCACGGCGCCCAACCGCGAGAACCGCCGCGTCGGCATCCGTCGCATCACCTCGCTGGTGGCACCGGTGGCGAGTAACAATTGATCTGCTTTCCAATGGCTTGAGCAGCTTTCTGGAATCAGATCGACAACAAGGACCCATCCCGGCAGACCGGGATGGGTCGAGCTGCGGACAGCAATCCCGGTTCAACAAGAATTGTACTGGTATTAGAACCGGCTCATTGAATAGAGCGGCCGCCCTCCCCAGATTCAAGGCTGGGCGTTCCCTGCCCCGTCCCGACTCCAGCGGGATGCATTGAACCCCGCCGGCCCTCCCGGCGGGGTTTTTTTGCGTCGCAATTTGCCTTGCAAACCGCGGCAAGCTGATCGAAATACCCCAGTCGACATCAAAGCTGACCGGAACCGCTGCATCAAACGTCTCGAACTAGCCATCGAATCGATCATCCTCGCCTCACGCTGGCTGCTGGTGGTTTTCTATATCGGGCTGGCCCTGGCGCTCGCCGTCTATGCGCTGTCCTTCGGCAAAAAACTCTACGAGTTCGTCATGGTCGCCTTCACACTCGACGACACCGACACCATCCTGAAGATGCTCGGCCTTATCGACGCCGCACTTGTCGCCTCGCTGGTGGTGATGGTGATCATCTCCGGCTACGAGAATTTCGTCAGCCGTTTCGACGACCAGGATGGCGGCGTACACTGGCTGGGTACCATCGATGTCGGCTCGCTGAAGGTCAAGGTCGCCTCGACCATCGTCGCTATTTCCTCGATCCACCTGCTGCAGGTGTTCCTGAATTCGTCTTCCTATACGATCGACCAGCTGATGTGGCTGACCATCATCCATCTCGCCTTCGTCGTCTCGGCGCTGATGCTGGCCTATATCGACCGGCTGATGGGACTGAGCAAAGGCAAGAAGGGCGAGGCGTGATGAGCCCCTTTCTCCCGTTCATGGGGAGGTGAGGCTGGTCCGCACAGCGGGCGAAAGGCAACTGCTTGGTTTTTCGAACGACCAACGCCGGCAGGTGGATGAGGGGCAGCGCCGGCGGCCCGTGATTTCCGTCAATAGACGCTTTTGACGTTCGTCGGCGAATTGGCAAATACCGCGTCCGGCACGAAAAAGTCGCCGGCCAGCGGCCCGGTCGCGCCCGGCGCATAGACCGCGAAATCGGTCACGCCCTCGGCGCGCAGCACCTCTTCATCGATGTAGAAATTGCCCGATGTCTCGCGCGATGGCCGCAGGAAGATGGCGTGTGCGGCATCGGCCATGATGTCGGGTAAGCGGCTCATCGCCGCCACCGTCGCGCCGCCGAGCAGATTGCGCACCGCAGCCGTGTCGATGGTCGAGATCGGCCACAGCGAATTTACCGCGATGCCGTCCTTGGCAAACTCGGCGCTCATCCCCAGCGTGCACATCGACATGCCGAACTTGGCCATGGTGTAGGCGACGTGGTTCTTGAACCATTTGGCCTTCATATCGAGCGGCGGTGCCAGATTCAGAATATGAGGATTCTCAGCCAACTTCAGGTGGGGAACGCACATTTTCGACACCAGGAAAGTGCCGCGCGTGTTGATCTGGTGCATCAGATCGTAGCGCTTCATGTCGGTCTCCAGCGTGCCGGTGAGCTGGATGGCGCTGGCATTGTTGACGCAGATATCGATGCCGCCGAACTTTTCGACGGTCTTGGCAACCGCCTCGGCCACCTGCGCCTCCTCGCGGATGTCGCACAAAACAGGCAGCGCCTTGCCGCCGGCCTGCTCGATCTCCTCAGCTGCCGAGTAGATCGTGCCCGGCAGCTTCGGATGCGGCTCGGCGGTCTTGGCCGCGATCGTCACATTGGCGCCGTCGCGCGCCGCCCGCAACGCTATCGCCAGCCCGATGCCGCGCGACCCGCCGGAGATGAACAGCGTCTTTCCCTTGAGCGACATGTCTTGGCACCTCCCTTGCTACATCACTGACGCGAACCATTGCGCGGCGGCAATGCACTGCGCAAGGCCTCGGCAGCCTGCAACGGGTTACGCAACGTAGGCTCAAACGGATAAGGGGGTTAGACCAGCACCAGGCCCTGCCGCATCGCGATCGCGATGGCATCCGTGCGGTTCGCAGCACCCAGCTTGATCAGGATCGCGGCGACGTGGAACTTTGCCGTGTGCACGGAGATGTTCAGCCGCCGCGCGATCACCTTGTTGGGCGCGCCTTCGGCCAGCAGCGCCAGCACTTCGGCCTCGCGCGGCGACAGCGCCGGACGGGCGGTAGCGCCATCGTCCAACGGCTCCTCGCCGAACAGCCCGCTATGGCTTCCGCCGTTGGCGGCGCCATCGAAATCGTCGTGGCGAGCGGGCGTCGAACGCCCATCCCTGGACACCCGGTAGCCGGCCGCCGCCAGTCTGACGGCAGCCGCGATCAGATTCGCATCCGACGCCAAAGGCAGCACGGCAAGCACCCGGTTTTCCGGCCGGCCAGCGCTCGCGGATAGCAGCACCCGTGGGATTGCGCTGTTGCCACCATCGGCTCGATCGAGCCAGGCCGCACTGTTCGCAACAGCGTCATCGAAGACAGCGACGTCGGCAATCCCGCTGCCGGCTACGACCGGAAGCAGATCGTCCGCCATGGCAAGCGAAGCTGACAGGCGCTCGGCACGCGCGGCATCGTGCAGCGCGATCAGCACCACGAGCTGGCGTCCGCCGCCCGCCACCTCCGGCCGACCCACCTCCGGCCCACCCACCTCCGGCCCACCCGCCTCCGGCCTTGTCAGCGTGTCGCTTTCCATCGGCCCTCTCAGCTCAGCGGTTTTTCACCGACGGTCAGCGCGACGTCGCGCTGCTCGCCGCCGCGCACCACGCCGAGCGTCACCGCAGCGCCCGCGCTATCCGGCCCAAGCTTTCGGATCAGTTCGCGCGGGCCGTGCACGGCCTCGCCATTCCACGCCACGATGATGTCGCCCAGCGCAAGGCCGGCGGCTTTGGCCGGACCGTTGTCGTCGAGGCTCATGACCATGGCGCCGCGCGCCGCGCCGTCACGGATCGGGTGCAGGCCGGCGCCGAGATAGCCGCGCGCGACATGGCCCTTTTCACGCAGCGTCGCCACGGCCCGCTCGATCGTCTCATAAGGCATGACCAGCGCACGACCACGTGGCCCAAACAGCAGCATGCCGATCAGCGCGCCCTTGGCGTCAAGCACCGGCCCGCCCTCGAAACGGCCGCCGGCATTGACGGCGAGATTGATGCGCCGATCGATGGTGCCGCCGCGCATCGAGCGCCAGGCGGGGCCGACCTCGCCGACCGAGCCCGAGACAGCCAGCGCCGAGCCCGGACTGCTGCCGACAGCGATGGCGACGTTGCCCGGCCGCACCCCATCCGCCTTGGCGAGCGCAGACGCCGCGGCCGCGCCGGCCGGCTTCAGAAGCGCTACGCCGGTCGACGGATCGCGACCGACCAGTTCGGCCTTCACCGCTTCGCCCGAAGCCAATGTCAATTCGATCTCCTCACCGGCCTCGACAGCTTCCTCGGCGGTGACGAAATAGCCGTCACGCCAGTGGAAGGCGCTGGCGGTGCGATGGTGATGGGTGGTGAAACTTGCCGTTGCGGGCGCAGCCTTGGCGGCGAGATCGGCGATGGCGTCGGAAAATGCATTAAGGTTGAAGTCACTCATGATGATCTCCTGGGTTTTCTCATGCCCCAGATATCGCTCGGCAGTGCGCCCGGAGGTACTCGTCTGACGGCTAGTTACTGGTGTGACTGGCCATCTGGTCAGGTCGCGGCAGTTCGAGCCGCTCCGCACATATAGTCATCATCGCGCCTGAAAACACGGAGCCCCGCCAATGGCCCTCGCCGCCCACAAATTCGAAACCGACGACACACTGCTCGACGCCTATTCGACGACAGTCGCCGACGCCGTCGACCGCATCGGCCCGGCCGTCTGCCGCATCGAGCGCGTCGGTGGCCAAGGTGGCCATGGCTCCGGCTTCGTCATCGCGCCGGACGGGCTGGTCGTTACCAATTTCCATGTCGTTGGCGATGCCAAAACGGTGCGCGTCTCTATGCCCGACGGCGCCTCCAGCGAAGGCAGCGTGCTAGGCCGCGACCCTGACACTGACATCGCGCTGGTGCGCGCCGATGGCAGCTTCACCGAAGTCGCGCCGCTCGGCGATTCCAAGCGGCTGCGGCGCGGCCAGATCGCCATTGCCATCGGCAATCCGCTCGGCTTCGAATGGACCGTAACGTCAGGCGTGGTCTCCGCACTTGGCCGTTCGATGCGCGCCTCGACCGGGCGGCTGATCGACGATGTCATCCAGACCGATGCCGCGCTCAATCCCGGCAATTCCGGCGGACCGCTGGTATCGTCGGCAGGCGAGGTCATCGGCGTCAACACCGCCATGATCCACGGCGCGCAAGGCATCGCCTTCGCGGTCGCTTCCAACACCGCCAACTTCGTCATTTCGGAGATCATCCGCTTCGGCCGCGTGCGGCGCGCCTTCATCGGCATCTCGGCCGACACCACCAGTTTGCCGCGCCGCGCAGCGCTCCTGTCGCAGGTGACCACCAGTACTGCGGTGCGGCTGCGCAGCGTCGAGAAAGACGGACCCGCGGCGAAGGCCGGCCTCAGGGAAGGCGACATCATCGCGGCGATAGACGGTCGCCCGGTCACCGGCGTCGACGACCTCGTGCGCATGCTCGACGCCGAACGCATCGGCCGCGAGACGCTGTGCACAGTGGTGCGCCGCACCGGCGTCAGCCAGGTGACGGTGACGCCGGTAGCAAGGGCGAGCTGAGCCTTTATCGAGGCTTGAGCACCCGCCCAAGCAGCGACACCAGCAGTCGCGCAAGGTCACCGGTCGGGTCGAGGTCGGGATCGTAGATCGTCATGTCCAAGCCGGTGCAGCGCTGGTCCGCTGCCAGCGCCGACAGAATGGCAACGAGTTCATCGGGGTCAATGCCGGGGCTGCCGGGCGAATCCACCGCCGGCATCACCGTCTGGTCAAGCACATCGACATCGAGATGCAGCCAGTAGGGACAGCTGGCGCGCGCCAGCGTCGCTCTTGTCTTTTGCAACACTCCAGCCGCGCCGAGTTCCTGCGCGGCAAAGACGTCGATGCGCGTGACGGCGGTCGCATTGATGTCGGGCCAGGCAAGATCGGCATCGCGGCTCTCGCGTTCGCCGATCTGAACCACCGCCTCGTCGGCGACGAGCGGACCGACAACACCTGGCCATTGCGCCAGCAAAGCCTCGCCGCGTCCGGTGGCAAGTGCCAGATCCATGCCGGCAGCCGAGCCGAGTGAGGCATTGACATCGTAGTTGCCGGGATGGCGGAAATCGCTGTGGCCATCGACATGGACCAGGGCGACCGCGCCCGAGCGCCGCGCGGCGACCAGTGCGCCAAGCAGGATCGAGCAGTCGCCGCCGATGATCAGCGGGAACTCGCCTTGCCCAAGCGCACCGGTGACGATCTCGGCAAGATCGAGGTTGAAGCGGCGGATCGCCGGACCATTACGCAGCCTAGTGCCCGGTTGCGGTTCGGTACTGTAGGCGGGTCTGTCGAGATCGACCACCCGCCCCGGCGCCAGCGACTCGATCAAACCAGCTTGGCTCAGCGCCTGCGGCGCACGCCAGGTGCCGGGCACATGGCCCGGCTCCAAGGGCCGAAGGCCGAGATTGGATGGCGCACGAACAAGGCAGATGTCACGCATGCGGGCAGGCCCAGCTTCAACATCACCAACATAGACCGCATGGTGCGGGTCCGGCCACAGCGGCCGGAGCCGCTGCCGACATTTGCTGCCATTGTTCAGCCTTCCGCCGCGCCCGCCGCGAATTGCGCCTGAAATTCCGGGCTGAGCGGGATCGGCTTGATGATGTCGATCAGCACGCCATTGGGATCCCTGGTGATGAAGTGGCGCTGGCCGAAGGGTTCGTCGCGCAGCGGGCACAGGATCGGCAGGCCGGCCGCAACGATCCGTTCATAGACAGCGTCAGGATCCCTCACCTCGAAATTGATCAGCAGCCCCGATGTGCGGCCGCGCCCCTCCTCGGGGATCGTCTCGTGGTCGCCCTGGACGATGCCGAGATTGACGCTGCGATCCTCGGCAGACTGCAGGTGCACATACCAGTCGCTCGCAAACAGCGGCTTGAAGCGGAAGTGATTGATATAGAAGGCTTTCGTGCCGGCTACGTCGCCCGTCATCAGCACCGGATAATAGCTCGTCGTCTTCATCTTTCTTTCTCCCGTCAGCCAACATACAGTTTGCATGCAATTCGAAATAACATACAGGCTGCATGTATGCAACGAGAAACCCCGCGCCGCTCCAACCGCGACCGCACCGAAGCGACGCGCGCCGACCTGATCGCCGCGGCGCGCAAACTGTTCATCGAAAAGTCCTATGCCGAGACCGGCACGCCGGAGATCGTTGCGGCCGCCGGCGTCACCCGCGGCGCGCTCTATCACCACTTTGCCGACAAGCAGGCGCTGTTTGCCGCCGTGGTCGAGCAGGAGGCGGCGGCGGTGGCGCAAGAGATCGAGCGCGCCTCGCCGCCTTCTTTGTTTGCCCGCAATGCGCTGATTGCCGGCTCGGACGCCTATCTCGCCGCCATGCGCGCGCCCGGCCGCACGCGGCTTTTGCTGCTTGACGGACCGGCCGTGCTTGGCCGCGCCGCCATGGATGCGATCGACAATCGCCACGGCAACCGGTCGCTGCGCGAAGGCCTGGTTGCGGCGATGCGCGAACAGTCGATGACCAGACTGCCTGCCGATGCGCTGACCGCTTTGCTCGCCGCTGCCTTCGACCGCGCAGCACTTGCCGTCGAGGCCGGCGCCTCGGCCGAAGACTATCGCGCCGTGCTCATGGCTCTGATCGATGGGCTGTCTCCGGCTCGCCCTCAGGCAGGTCGTCCGGTTCGAACTCGTTGAAGCAGCCGAGCTGGCGTTTGAACTGGTCGATCAGCCAGGCCGCCGCCGGTTTCGGGCTGCGGTCGGCGCGGTGCATGGCATAGAGCGATGAGCGCACCTCGCTAAAGGGTTCAAGGTCGAGTTCGACCAGCCTGCCGCTGGCCAAATCGTCCGCGATCAGCCAGCGCGGCAACCCGCCCCAGCCCAGCCCCTCGCGCATCAACGTATGCTTGATACGCACGTCTGTCAGCCGCCATGTACGATAGGCAAAGACGCCGAAGTCGCGTCCCTTGGTGCGTTCCGACTGGTCGGTGACAACCAGCTGGGTGTGCTCGCGCGCATCCTCGAGCGCCACCGGTTTCGGCAGCAGTGCCAGAGGATGGGTGGGGGCGGCAGCCAGCACGATCGACATGAAGCCGATGCGCACGAGATGCACGTCGACCTCACCCAGCAGGCCACCGATGCCAAGATCCGACTGTCCGCTGACGACATGGTCGGGGATCAGACCGAGCGTGCCGATATGCAGTCGCATCATCACGGTCGGGAACTGCGCCTCGAACGCCTTCAGCACCCGCACCAGCACCGGCGAGGGCAGCGCCGCGTCAACCGACAGCGCAACTTCAGCCTCCAGCCCCTGATGGTGACCGTCGGCACGCGAACGGATGCGCTGCAGCATGCCGACCATGCGCCGGGCGTCCTCCAGCATCGCCCGGCCGATTTCGGTCAGCTGCGGCTCGCGCGTGCCCTCGCGCTCGAACAGTTTCAGGCCAAGCTGCGCTTCAAGATTGGCGATGCCGTAGCTGATGACGGACTGCGCGCGGTTAAGCTTGCGGCCGGCGGCTGAGAAGCTGCCGGTGTCGGCGACCGCAACCAGGATCTGTAATTGGTCGAGCGTCGGATTGGGCTGCACGGCATACCTACTTTATGGATGGATCATATAGATAATATACCAGTTTTTTGAATGGGTCGGTAGGCCCATATCAGGCGGGAGAAATCAATTCCCACTGGAGAGAACCGCTATGTCTATCCTGCTTGTAACCTCGAGCCCGCGCGGCGCTGCCTCGCACTCGACCCGTATCGCTACCGAATTCGCTGAAAAGCTCGTCGCCGCCGACCCGTCGAATACGCTCGTCGTACGCGACCTCGTGGCCAACCCGCTGCCGCATATCGACACCGATTATGCGACCGGCATCTACACCCCCGTTGAAGCCCGCACGCCGCGCCAGGCCGAAGTCGTCGGCGTCTCCGACATCGTGCTTGACGAACTGTTCGCAGCCGACACCGTGATCCTGGCCACCGGCTTCATCAACTTCAACATCTCCTCAACCCTGAAGTCCTGGGTCGATCACATCTCCCGCTCCGGCAAGAGCTTTTCTTATGGCGAGGGTGGTCCCAAGGGCCTCGTCACCGGCAAGAAGGTCTATATCGTACTCGCCTCGGGCGGCATCTATTCCGAAGGTGCGGCCGTGCAGTTCGATCACGCCATCCCCTATCTGCGCGGCGTGCTCGGCTTCCTCGGCATGACCGACGTCGACGTCATCCGGATCGAAGGCGTCGGCATGGGTCCCGACGCCGTGACCGCCGCGCTCGCCAATGCGACGGCCAAGGTCGATGCCGTGGTGGCCAAGACCGCGAGCGCGCAAATCGCCGCGTAAGCACACCCCGTCATTCGCATTGAAAAGGCAGGCGCTTCGGCGCCTGCCTTCTTCCTTGTCAGGCGGCGCGATAGGTTGCGTGTCGAAAACGGATCTATCGCGTTACTAGATTGCCGCGCAACGCCATTGGTTATTCGGCCTGTCTGCGTTATCGGTCGCTGATGTTCCTTTCCGTCGCGACAACCCATCATCCAGCCACAGATCTCGGCTTCTTGCTGCACAAGCATCCCGAACGTCTGCACGAGACTGACCTATCCTTCGGCAAGGCCTGGCTGTTCTATCCGGAGGCGACCGATGAGCGTTGTGAGGCTGTGCTTCTGCTCGATGTCGATCCGATAGGGCTCGTTCGGGGCAAAGGCCAGGCAGAGGGCTTGCTGGATCAATATGTAAACGACCGACCTTATACGGCATCGTCATTTCTGTCTGTGGCTTTGAACAAGGTACTACGGACAGCGATGACCGGCATCTCGAAGGAGCGCCAGCAACTGGCCGATAGCGACCTCCCGCTCGAAGCTGTGGTGACCCCGCTGCCGATGCGTGGCGGCGAGGCCCTGGTTCGAGATCTATTCGAACCGCTGGGATGGACCGTCAACCTGGCGCCGGTCGAAACTGTCGGATCTGGCGCGGGTGGACCACGATACGGTCATCTGAGGCTGACTGGCACCGGCCGCCTAAGCAGCCTGCTCAACCACCTTTATGTCCTGATCCCGGTGATGGACGACACCAAGCACTACTGGGTGGGCGAGGCCGGATTGACAAGCTGCTGTCCAAGGGCGAGGGCTGGCTGGAAAACCACCCAGCCAAAGACCTGATCGTGCGCCGTTATCTGCGCAACCGAGGTGCGTTGGCCCGCATCGCCCTGGAGCGGCTGGCTCCGGAGACGGCCAATGAGGTCCTACCCCCCGAAGCCCGGGCTGCACCTGAGCAAGCGCTGGAGGCGCCCATCCGGCTGAACGACCTGCGCATGGACGCCGTGGTGCAAGCCATTCGGGCGACCGGAGGGACCAGTGTTGCAGATTTGGGGTGTGGCGAAGGCAAGCTGCTCTATCGACTCGTGCGCGAAAAATGGGTCCACAAGCTGTTCGGGCTCGACCCCGCTATTCGTGAACTGGAATGGGCCGCCAAGCGTCTCAAACTGAACGAGTTCGGGGGACCGCCTGAAGACCGGGTCACGCTGCTGCACGGATCGCTGACATATCGCGACAGCCGATGGGCGGAAGCCGACGTCGCGGTGCTGGTCGAGGTCATCGAACATCTCGACGAAGACCGGCTGCCAATGATCGAGCGTATTATCTTCGGCGAGACAGCGCCAAAATTCGTGATCGTGACTACGCCGAACGCTGACTACAACCCCTTGTTCCCCAGTCTGGCCGCCGGCGCTTTTCGCCATCCGGATCACCGTTTCGAATGGGGCCGGGTTCGGTTTGAAGCCTGGGCGGCCAGGATCGGCGAGATCTATGGCTATAGCGCCGCCTTAAGTGGCATCGGAGCCGTGGACCCCGTGCTCGGCGCGCCGACGCAGATGGCGGTGTTCACCCGATGAGAGAGCCAGACAAGACCGACCTCACCATCCCTGACTTCGCCCTCGTCGTGCTGATCGGCTCGACGGGATCGGGCAAGTCGACCTTCGCCGCCAGGCACTTCCTGCCGACCGAAATCATCTCGTCGGATCGCTGTCGCGCGTTCGTCAGCGACAACGAGACTGATCAGGATGTCTCGGCCGACGCTTTTGATTTGGTGCGCGAAATCGCCGGCAAACGGCTCAAGCATCGAAAGCTGGCCGTCATCGACGCGACCAATGTGCGACCCGCTGATCGCAAGGCGTGGGTCGAGCTGGCGCGCAAATGGCACGCTTTGCCGGTCGCCGTGGTCATCGATCCGGGTGTTGATGTTTGCATCGCCCGCAACGCGCTACGAGCCGATCGTCCCTTCGGCCCCGGCGTTGCCCAGCGTATGACGACCGAAATTCGCAAGGGCCTCGGCGGCCTGCAACGCGAAGGTTTCCGTCAGGTCTGGAAGCTCACCGGTGAGGCCAGTATCGACGCGGCCAAGGTCTCGCGTCAGCCATTATGGACCGACAAGCGCGACGATTGCGGTCCTTTCGACGTCATAGGTGATGTCCATGGTTGCGCCGACGAACTTCAGACCTTGTTCCGTCAGCTCGGTTACAGCATCGCCTGGTCCGATGGCCATGGCGATCGGACCGTCACTGTGACGCCGCCAGAAGGCCGCAAGATCGTCTTTGTCGGCGACCTCGTCGATCGTGGTCCCAACGTGCCCGACGTCTTGCGCATCGCCATGAGCATGGTCGCGGCGGGAACCGCCTACTGTGTCCAGGGCAATCACGAACGCAAACTCAGCCGCTGGCTGGAAGGCCGCAAGGTCACGATCCCCACGGCCTGCAGCAAACCATTGACCAGTTGGACGCTCAGGATCGCGGCCTGCGAGAGGCTTTGCCGGCCTTCCTCGACAGCCTGCGCAGCCACGTCTGGCTGGACGGCGGACGCCTCGCCGTGGCACATGCCGGACTCAAGGAAGAGATGATCGGGCGCGGTTCCGGCGCGGTGCGCGAGTTCGCCCTCTATGGCGAAACCACGGGCGAAATCGACGAATTTGGCCTGCCCGTCCGTGCCGACTGGGCAGCCGCCTATCGGGGCAAAACCAGCGTAGTATACGGGCACACGCCGGTGCTGTCGGCGGAGTGGGTCAACAACACGCTTTGCATCGACACCGGCTGCGTGTTCGGCGGCAAGCTGACTGCCTTGCGCTGGCCGGAACGCGAACTGGTCGACGTGCCGGCAGTCGAGACCTGGTCCGAACCCGTGCGTCCCCTCGGTGGACCGGGCCTTGGCAAATCGGCACAGGCCGATGCCGACGGCGTGCTCGACTATCAGGATGTCTCTGGGCGACGCTGGATCGAGACCGAACTGAAAGGCAGGGTTGTCGTGGCCGAGGAGAACGCGTCGGCGGCACTTGAGGTGATGAGCCGCTTCGCGCTGTCGCCGCAGTGGCTGGTATATCTGCCGCCGACAATGTCGCCATCCGAGACCAGCAGCCAAGCCGGCTGGCTGGAACGCCCCGAGGAAGCCTTCAGTCATTTCCGCGAGCGTGGCGTCACCCAAATCCTGTGCGAAGAGAAGCACATGGGTTCGCGGGCAGTCATCGCTCTGTGCCGAAACGCGCAGACGGCGCGCGACCGGTTCGGGGTATCTGGCGACGAGACAGGCGCGATCTGGACCCGGACCGGACGCTCCTTTTTCAGCGACAGCGGCATGACGGAGCGCCTGCTCAATCGCCTGCGCGCCAGCGTCGACGCTGCGGATCTATGGCAGGAATTGAACAGCGACTGGTTGCTGCTGGACACCGAGATCATGCCATGGTCGGCCAAGGCAAGCAGCCTGATTGAAAGCCAGTACGCCCCAGTGGCAACGTCTGCGGCCGCTGGGCTCCAGGCCAGCCGCGAAGCGCTGGCCCGTGCGATGGCACGCGGCGTGGATACGGCCGCGCTCAAGGCTCGCATTGAGGACCGCGCCGCGCGTGCCGCCAGATACGCCACTGCCTGGGCGCCTTACGTGTGGCCGGTCTCGGGCGTCGACGACCTGAAGGTCGCGCCGTTCCACCTGCTGGCAAGTGAGGGATGCGTCTGGTACGACCAGAACCACGTTTGGCACATGACGCTTGCGGACCGTCTGGCTGCCGGGGGCAGCGTGGTAACGCGAACGCAATGGCGGATGGTTGACCTGGCCGATGCCGGTTCTTGTGCGGAGGCCGTCGCCTGGTGGGAGACGCTGACCGACTCAGGCGGCGAAGGGATGGTAGTGAAGCCGCACGACTTCGTCAGCCGAAACAAGAAGGGGCTCATGCAACCGGCGCTGAAAGTGCGCGGCCAGGAGTATCTTCGCATTATCTATGGCCCCGAATACGATGCGCCGGACAATCTCGTGCGCCTGCGCGAACGAGGCTTGGGTGGCAAGCGCAGCCTGGCGCTCAGAGAGTTCGCGCTCGGTCACGAGGCACTGAAGCGGTTTGTCGGCAAGGAACCGCTGCGACGTGTTCACGAGTGTGTTTTCGGCGTCCTGGCGCTGGAGAGCGAGCCAATCGATCCGAGGCTGTAGGCTACCCGAACATCCTCTCGCCTTGCTCGTCGACCAGTTGCATGCCCTTCTTGATCGAGATGTCGACGGCGTCGCCCAGTCCGGCAAAGCGATCGGCGCGGATGAATTTGTGTTCCTTCATCACGCCGTCGACTTCCTTCGAAACCACGCCGCAGGTCTGGTATTGGCCCCCTCCGCCTTGTAGGGCGTGGCGCTGATCAAAAATCCCTTGTGCTCAACCTGCTTTGCCGGTGCTGCGCTCTTGGGCTCGCCCCCCTCACCGCCACCACCGAAAAGACGCTTCAGAAAAGACATGGGGCTTCCTCCAACGGCAATCATCCTGCACCACGTCTCGCGGTGCAGGATGATTTTCAGTACCGTTCCTCAGTCGAACGGGCAAGCGTTCTCGCCAGGGGTCAACCGCGCGATAGCGCTTCCAGGGCTTCAGCGGCGGCTTCCAGGACTGCAATCGCCTCGGCCTGCTTTTCAGCCGGCGCGTCGACGAGATCGCCGAGCGCGGCACGCAGCCGGTGGCGCACGGCGCGGAACTCGTCGCGGGCTTCCGAGCGACCCCGTCCACCACGCCGTCCGCCTTCCTCGCCGTCGTCGTTCCAGCCGAACCAGTCCCGCGCTTTGGCCATCTTGCGGCCGAAGCGCTCGAGATGCTCGAGCACGCCGTCGATCATCTCGCGGTTCTCGGCGAGATGCGCCTGGCCCGCCTCGGTGATCGAAAACACCTTCTTGTTGCCGTCGGCGGCTGAAGCCGCATAGCCGGCCTCTTCCAGGAAGGTCAGCGTCGGATAGACGACGCCCGGGCTCGGGCTGTAGATGCCGCTGGTGCGCTCTTCCAGCGCCTTGATGATGTCGTAGCCGTGGCGAGGCGCCTCGGCCAGCAGCGACAGCGTGATCAGCTTGAGATCACCGTCGGCCAGCATGCGCCCGGCACGAAACATGTCGCCCGGGCCGCCGCGTCCACCGCCACGTCCGCCGTGGCCGAACGGACCAAAGCCGCCGCCCCCTCTTCCACCAAATTTGCCTGCCATGTGCAGGAATGCGCGCTCGGCGCGCTCGCCAAAGGGATGATGTCTGTGCATGAATTGCTCCTTGAGTTATATCTTACGATACATCTTAATTAGGCTTGCCCCGCCGACGAGTCAAGATATATCTTACGATGTATCTAAAGGCGGCGCCAGAAGGTTGATTTCGCCGCCGCCGGCAGCTAGAAAGCGCGTGAGGGCCAAAACCTCTCCGTAAGCGTCTGACGTCAAGCAACGCATCCACCCCGGTCTTTCCGGGCAGTTCCGCCGGAAACCCGGCGCAATGGATGCCAAATGCGACGGACCGGATGTTTCAGGAAAATCCAAAAATGACCACGACCCGTAAGCGCGGCAAGCTGCCGGCGCGCTATGCCGCGATCGTCAGCCCGCTGGTGCTGTCGCTGCTGATGACCTTCATCGTCTCGTTCATATCGACGCTGAAAAGCCTTGGACTGCAACCTGATTTGCCGGCTGTCTGGCTCACTGCCTGGGGCCTGTCCTGGCTGGTAGCGTTCCCAACGTTGCTCATGGTGCTGCCGGCGGTGCGCCGCATCGTCGGCTGGCTTTGCGAGCCGGCGTCCCGGTAACGCCCATGACGGTAAGGCCCGCAGATATCTGCGGGCCTTGCCTCGCTACCAGCGGCCCTTGCGCCGGTTCCAGGCATAGAGAAGATCGGCGAAACGATCATAGGCCAAGCGCGTCAGCGGCAGCGCGACCGGATTGCCGAAGAGCGTCGCCAGCCAGCCCTCGCCCGGCGTCGCCCGCCAGACGGCAACCGCGACATCGGCGCCGACCAGCAGCCTGCCTTCGGCATCGGTGGCATGCAGCCGGCGGCGTATGTCCTCCAGCGAGGCGCTGTAGCCAGAGAGCGCCGCCGGTTCGAGGTTGATGTCGCGGAATTCGATCCGCCCGGCCTTGATCGCCTCGATCAGCCGCCGTTTCTGCCGGGTGATGCCGCCATCGCAGACGGGGCAGCGTGTGTTGTACCAGACGGTCAGCGCAGGCTTGGACATGGCGCGACTATCACCCTGACGGCACGGCCCCGCAATATGACGCCGAGCCGCACGGACCCGCGCCCAGCGCTATCCAAGCGAAGTGACGATCTCGCGATAGGCAAATTCCGGGAAAGCCTTGAGCGTTCGCGTCTTGACGCTGCCACCCGTTGCCAGCATCAGCGCGAAACGAGCAAGCACAGCATCGTCGGGCGCCTCGATAATCGCCACCATGTCATATTCGCCCATAGTCAGGTAAAACGCCTTGAACGAGCCGCCCATGTCGGCCAGTTGCTTCTTGGCGGCATCGAGCCGCTTCGGCGACTCTCGGATATTTCTGGCGCCCTGTTCCGTCCAGTTCATCAGCAGGATGTAGGTTGTCATCACACACCTCCCTCCGGCGCCACGGAGCACGGCTGAGGACATCAGCCTGGGCGGACATCCGGTTTTTCGCCCAGAACATGCATCCGACCAGGCAAGTATCCTCCCGACGGAGATGGGCGACAAGAGCCTCACCCGGGCAACAAAAAGGGCGCCATCGGCGCCCTTTTCGAATGCTGGCCTGTTGCCGGTATCAGCTGTCGAGGAAGCTCCTCAGCTTGCGGCTCCGGCTCGGGTGCTTGAGCTTGCGCAGCGCCTTGGCTTCGATCTGGCGGATACGCTCGCGCGTCACCGAGAACTGCTGGCCGACTTCTTCCAGCGTGTGGTCGGTGTTCATGCCGATGCCGAAGCGCATGCGCAGCACCCGCTCCTCGCGCGGCGTCAGCGAGGCGAGCACCCGCGTTGTGGTCTCGCGCAGATTGGCTTGGATCGCCGCATCGATCGGCAGGATCGCCATCTTGTCCTCGATGAAATCGCCCAGATGCGAATCCTCTTCGTCACCCACAGGGGTTTCGAGCGAGATCGGCTCCTTGGCGATCTTCAAGACCTTGCGCACTTTTTCGAGCGGCATTGCGAGCTTTTCTGCCAGTTCCTCCGGCGTCGGCTCGCGGCCGATTTCATGCAGCATCTGGCGCGACGTGCGCACGATCTTGTTGATCGTTTCGATCATGTGCACCGGGATGCGGATGGTGCGCGCCTGGTCGGCAATCGAACGCGTGATCGCCTGCCGGATCCACCATGTCGCATAGGTAGAGAACTTGTAGCCGCGGCGGTATTCGAATTTGTCGACCGCCTTCATCAAGCCGATATTGCCTTCCTGGATCAGGTCGAGGAACTGCAGGCCGCGATTGGTGTATTTCTTGGCGATGGAAATGACGAGGCGCAGGTTGGCCTCGACCATTTCCTTCTTGGCGATAGCGGCTTCGCGCTCGCCCTTCTGCACCTGGTTGACGATCTTGCGGAATTCCAGGATCGAGATCGCCGTCTCGGTGGCGAGATTCTGGATTTCCGAACGCAGATCCTTGATCGCGTCCTTCTCGTTCTTGGTGAATTCCTTCCAGCCGCGCGAGGTCAGATTGCCGATCGAGCGCGTCCAGTTCGGGTCGAGCTCGGAGCCCTGATATTCCTTGAGGAACTCCTCGCGGCGCACGCCATAGCTTTCGGCCAGGCGCAGCAGCTTGCCTTCGTTCTGCACCAGCCGCTTGTTGATGTCGTAGAGCTGCTCGACCAGCGCCTCGATGCGCGCCGTGTTGAGCGACAGCGACTTCACCGCCTTGATCAGCTGGTCCTTCAGCTCCTTCAGGCGGCGGTCCTGGCTTGGCGACAGCGTGCCGGTCGCGGCCAGACGGTTCTCGACCTGCTGGTCCTGCAGCTTGCGCAGCTTCTTGTAGGTGTCGGCGATGACGTCGAGCGTCTCCATCACCTGCGGGCGCAGTTCCGCTTCCATCGCCGCCAGCGACAGGCTCGCCTCGTCCTCGTCTTCCTCGTCGTCATCGACTAGGCCGCGCGTGTCGGCGCCGACATTGGTGATGTCGTCTTCCTCGTCGCGTCCACGCCTCGGCTTGTCCTCGGCCTTGGGCGCCTCCTCGATGCGCTCGACCACCGGCGCCTGCTTGGCTTCGGGGCCGGCATAGGTGGCTTCGAGGTCGATGATCTCGCGCAGCAGGATCTTGGATTCGTTGAGCTCGTCACGCCAGATGATGATGGCCTGGAAGGTCAGCGGGCTTTCGCAGAGGCCCGCAATCATCGTCTCGCGGCCGGCCTCGATGCGCTTGGCGATCGCGATTTCGCCCTCGCGCGACAGGAGCTCGACCGAGCCCATCTCGCGCAGATACATGCGCACCGGGTCATCGGTGCGGTCGGTCGGCTCTTTCTTGGTGGTCGTGGCGGCGACGGCGGTGCCGGTCTGCTCGGCCAGCTCGTTGGCGTCTTCCTCGGCGTCGGCATTGCTGTCGGCGGCCTCGGGCTCCTCGCTCTGATCGTCGTCCTCGACCACGTTGATGCCCATGTCGGACAGCATCGCATTGATGTCTTCGATGCGATCCGGATCGGTCTCTTCCGACGGCAGCACCGCGTTCAGTTCGTCGAGAGTCACATAGCCGCGCTTCTTGGCGGCCTTGATCATCTTCTTGACAGCATCATCGGAAAGGTCGAGCAGAGGCCCATCGGTGGCGCCTTCACGTTCGGTCTCGACCTCTTCCTTTTCCTTTGTCGCCATAGTCTTTATCTTCTCCTAGCGGCCGAGCATCGAAGCCGCGTAGCTGCCGCACCGGTCAAACTACATGCGCTGGTGGCGCTTAACCGGGCCGGTAACCGAATCAACTCTTTTGTTTGTTCATATCGTGCCCCCAAAACCGGTTTTCACTTTTGGGCGATATGCATTAAGTCCAGATTAACCCTGATATCTGTGGCAGGCTGACAGCCTGTCCAGTGATCAGCACCTCGCGTCAGTGCATTTCCATCGACGCCGGCACGGGTTAAGGTTTCGAATCGTCCTGATTCCGTCATTCTGCCAGAAGGTCAAGCGCCTCTCGCATGATTCGCATCAAAAAAGCGAATCAATTACCCGACTTAGAGGCGTCGATTCGACGCGCAGCACGTACATCATCGATTCTTGCGCAGGTTTCGACCTACACGCGCCCACCCCTGCCCGAGGACACACCGAAGCCTTCGATCAGCGCTTCCGTTGCTTGTACATCACGGAACTGCGCCTGAATCTCGATGAGGTGCCGGTAGTTTTCGTCAGTGGGATCGCTGGCGAGCGCTGCTTCCGCCTGTTTCAGCTCCTTATGTAAGGTGCGCGCGCTGCGCTGCAAGTGCAGCGCCTGGTTGAAGGCGTCGCGGGCATCGTCAAGCGCTGCGGTTTCCAGCGCGGGCCATTGCCTGGCCCGTTGGATCAGCGCCACGGCGCGCCCCCAGATATCGCTGCAGCCGGCACGTTCGATGGTGGCGATCACCGCGCTACGGTCATTGGCCATGTCGTGCGCCATCGCATCGAGGATGGCGGCGTGCAGCCGCTGCAGATCGGTGTTGGCGAGATCGAGGAACTCGACATGGGCGAAGTTCTCGTCGATCAGCGCCGGATGGTTGACGAGGGCTACGATGATCGTCGCCTCGCGCACCGACATCATCTCGCCACCGCGTTTGACCATGGCGGAGCGGCCGAGGCTTTCGGTGATCGCGGCGCGCGCGCCTGCCCCGCTGCCTTTGGCGAACTGTCCGCCGGGTGCGGGCGTTTTGCCCTGCCCCGGTTTCCAGTCCTGGCGACCTTGCCGCACTTCGCGCTGGGCGCTGAAGAAGGTCAGCTCCCGCTCGCGCATCCACTGCTGGTAGTGGTAGCGCTGGCTCTCATCGCGGATGCGGCTGGTCAGTTCGCGCAGCGTCTTTGTCAGCCCCGCCCGCCGCTCCGGCGTGTCGAAGACGCCACCGGATGTCTCACGCATCCACAACAAATCAGCGAGAGGCCGCGCTTCCGCCAGCACGGCACGAAACGCGTCCGGCCCTTCTGCCTTGACCAGATCGTCGGGATCCTTGCCCTCCGGCAACAGCGCAAAGCGCACCGACCGCCCGGCCTGCACCGACGGCAGCGCGAGATCCGCGGCGCGCCACGCCGCCTTCAGCCCGGCCTGGTCGCCGTCGAAGCACAGCATCGGCTCAGGCGCCATGCGCCACAGAAGTTCGAGTTGGTTTTCGGTGAGCGCGGTGCCGAGCGGCGCCACGGCATTCTCGAAGCCGGCCTGCGCCAGCGCAATCACGTCCATATAGCCTTCGACGGCAATCACCGTGCCGCCTTTCGCCAGCGCTTTGCGGGCTCGGGCGAAATTGTAGAGCACGTTGCCCTTGTGGAAGAGCTCTGTGTCGGGCGAATTCATGTATTTGGCCAGCGCATCGGGCGCCAGGGCGCGGCCGCCAAAGGCGATGATCTTGCCGCGCGAATCCGGGATCGGGAACATGATGCGATCGCGGAACCAGTCATAGGAGACCGGGATGTCGTCGCCATGACGCACCAGCCCGCAGGCCTCGATGTCGGCCTTGGGCACACCCTTGGCGGCAAGATGTTCCTTCAGCGCATTGCGGCTGTCGGGCGCAAAGCCCAGCCGGAACGATTGCTGCGTCGCCGGCGTCAGCCCGCGATCCCTGAGATAGGCGCGGGCTTTTGCACCCTCCGGTCCTTGCAGCCGCTCCTGGAAGAAGGCAGTCGCCATCTCCATGACATCGGTCAGACTGGCGCGTTCCTTCTCACGCTGTTCTTCCCGCTCGTCGCGCACCGGCATCGGCACGCCGGCCATGTCGGCGATCTTCTCGACCGCTTCGGGAAAGCTTAATCCGTCGAGCTCGGTCAGGAACTTGAAATGATCGCCCGACACCGAACAGCCGAAACAGTGATAGCGGCCCTTCTTGTCCTCGCAGTGGAAGGAGGGGCTCTTTTCGCCATGGAACGGACAACAGGCCCAATAGTCGCCGCGCGAGGCGTTGGTCTTCTTCCTGTCCCATGCGACGCGCTGGCCGATGACCGATGAAATCGGCACACGGTCGCGTATCTCATCGAGAAAGGCGGGCGGAAAGCGCATTGGGGAACTCGTTTGTCCCTCATATAATCATGCTCGCGGAATCCGACGACCCTTATTGCGGACCATACCCGGTTTCCACAGCCAAAAAGCCCGGTTTCTACAGCCAAAAGAAAGGCGGCCGTTTCGGGCCGCCTCCTTTCAAGTCTCTGCATTGCGCCGGCGAGGCCGGGCTTAATGCGCGGCAATGGCGCCGAAGATGATGCCGGACAGGACGCTGACCAGCACATAGTCGTTGCCGACGCGGATCCATTCCTGGCCGCGGCCGGGGCGATGCAGGCCATAGCGGCCATAATCGCGGATCGGCTGGTGCCGCTTCCAGCTGGAATATTTCTGGCCATTGCGCCAATGGCTGCGCTTGACGACCACCGTCTTCTTCACGACGCGCTTCCTGATATCGACATGCTTGCCGGGCCTCTGCCAGTCGACCTGCGTGTAATTCGACTGCGGTGCGACCGGTGCGTTCACCGGTGCGGCCTGGCCGGTAAGCGAAGTGGCGGCCAGCATCGAGAAAGCGAGGGCGGAAAGAACAATACGTTTCATAGCGGGGCTCCTTGGTTGTCGATGCCTAGGGAATAGCGCCCGAAGGATGAACCGAAACTGAACACTAGCATTACATTTACGCAATGAAATCCGGCGCTTATCCTGGATATTTGAACATCATCGCAAAGGCGATTGCCGGGAGTCCGGCAAACCGGGACGATCCGCTGCCATCACCAGGGATCCGCCATGCAACCATTTGCGCATCCGTCCATTTTCCGACACGCCCTGTCGCGCCGCGACGGCTCTTGAAATCGACAAGATTTTATTACCCGGCTAAAATATTCCGGATATTGTTCAAGACTGTCATGACCATGATTCGCAGCCCCGTTTTCATCCCTGCACTGCGCGCCCTCCGCGTCGCGGTAGCTGTCTGCGTGCGGGTTTCGAAATGAGCGGCTCCGTCGTCCTGCTGCATCTGGCGGGCTCGGTGGCGCTGATGCTGTTTGCCACCCGCATGGTCAAGACAGGCGTCGAGCGCGCCTATGGCGACGTGCTGCGTCACCGGCTGCGCTCCACCATGCGCAATCCGATCATGGCGGTGCTGGCCGGCTGCGGCCTGTCCATCGCGCTGCAGAGCTCGACCGCCGTCACGCTTCTCGTCGGCTCCTTCGCCGGCGCCGGCATCGTCTCGGGCATGTCGGGCCAATTGGCTGTGCGCGGCGCCGAGATCGGCTCGGCGCTGGTGGTCAAGCTCTTGACCTTCGATCTGACGCTGCTGGTGCCGATCTGCCTCGTCGCCGGCACGGTCATGTTCATGGCCACCGAGCGGCGCGACTGGCGCCAGTTCGGCCGCATCCTGGTCGGCATCGGCCTTTTGGTACTGTCGCTGGAGATGATCGGCCAGGCCTCGGAGCCGCTGCGCCAGAGCACGCTGATGCCGCTCATCATCGAATATTTCTCCAGCGACTACGTCACCGCCTATCTGCTCGCCGCGCTCGTTACCTGGCTCTTCCACTCCTCGATCGCCGCCGTGCTTTTGATGGTGACGCTGGCCGGCCGCGGCTTCATCCCGCCCGAACTCGGCATCGTGCTGGTGCTCGGCGTCAATCTCGGCTCGTCGATCATCGCGCCGCTGCTCACCCGAAGTGCCGAACCTGGCGTGCGCGTCGTGCCGATCGGCAATCTGTTGATGCGCGGCATGGGCTCGCTGGTGATGCTGATCCTGTTCATGACGCTGAAGCCACCGGTCGCCTTCCTCGGCGCCACCGTGCCCGACCAGATCGTCAACGCCCACATCCTGTTCAATGTGCTGATCCTGCTCGCCGGCCTGCCGCTTGCCAGCCTGATCTATCGTGCTTCCGAGAAGATCGTCGCAATGGGCACCAAGCCGGCGCCGGCTACAGAGCTCGATGTGGTCGAACTCTCCGCCCTCAACGACGGCGCGCTCGACGTTCCGAGCCAGGCGCTGGCCAACGCCACCCGCGAGGTGGTCCGCGTCTGCGAGACGGTCGAGATCATGCTCAAGCGTATCATCGAGCTGTATGAAAGCGCCGACGGCGACAAGATCAAGGCGCTGGCCGCCCTTGACGACCGCGTCGACAGGAAGCACGCGGCGATCAAGCTCTATCTGGCCAAATTGACCAGGAACTCGCTCACAGAGGACGAGGCGCTGCGCTGCCAGGAGCTGATAGGCGCCTGCGTCAAGCTCGAGCAGGTCGGCGACATCATCGTGCGCAACATGCTGGTGCATGTGAAGAAGAAGTTCGAGCGCGGGCTGGAGTTCACGCCCGAGGGCTGGAGCGAGCTGCTCGCCTTTCACACCTCGGTGCTGGCCAATGCCAGGCTTGCCTTCAACGTGCTGGTGTCGCGCGACCCTGAGACTGCCCGCCAGCTGGTGCTGGAAAAGGACCGGCTGCGCGACCGCGAAAAGGAAACCAGCGCCAGCCATTTCGTGCGCCTGCGCGACGGCACCGCCAAGAGCGTCGAGACAAGTTCCATCCACCTCGACACCATCCGCGACCTGAAGCAGATCAACTCGCTGCTGGCGTCGATGGCCTATCCGGTGCTGGAAGAGCGCGGGTTGCTCGGCGGCTCCAGGTTGAAGGCGAGCTGATCAAGAAAACCTAAACCGGCCGCAAAAATTTCTGCATTGCCGGCAAGCGCCATCCATGATTTGAGGCCAACTCATTCAAGGATCGCTTCCGCGCCATGCTTCCGCTCATTGCCCTGTTCATCGCCGCCTTCGCTTTCGGCACCACCGAATTCGTCATTGCCGGCGTGCTGCCGCAAGTGGCCGACGGCCTTGGCGTTTCGATCCCGACCTCCGGCTATCTCGTCTCAGGCTATGCCGGCGGCATCGCGATTGGCGGGCCATTGCTGGCGCTCGCCACCAAGGGCATTTCCCGCAAGACGCTGCTGCTTTGCCTGACCGTCGCCTTCACCATCGGCCAGGCCGCTTGCGCGCTGGCGCCCGATTTTACCTCGATGCTGCTCTTGCGCATTGCGGTCGCCGTCGCACACGGCGCCTATTTCGGCGTCGCCATGGTGGTGGCTGTCGGCCTCGTGCCCGAGGACAAGCGCGGCATGGCCGTGGCTGTGATCCTCTCCGGCCTCACCGTATCCAATGTCATCGGCGTGCCGGCCGGCACCGCAATCGGCAATCTCTGGGGCTGGCGCGCCACCTTCTGGGTGATGTGCGCGCTGGGCGTGGTGGCGTTTGCCGCCATGGCCGCCCTCCTGCCGCGCAAAACGGGCGCATCGAGCCCATCCACCAGCCTTGGCAGCGAGGTTCGCGTGCTGGCGCGCCAGCAAGTCTGGACCTCGCTGATCCTGATGCTGATGTTGATGATCGGCCAGTTCGGCCTGTTCACCTACATCACCCCGACACTGCTTGAGGTGAGCCATCTCGACGAGAGCCTGATCCCCTGGGTGCTGCTGCTCAACGGCGTCGGCGCCACGGTCGGCGTCTTTCTCGGCGGCAAGCTTTCCGATTGGAAGCTGATGCCGTCGCTGATCACCATGCTTGCGCTGCAGGCGGTGATGTTGGGCGTGATCTATGCCGTCAGCCCCTACCCCGTGCCGATGGTCATCGCCATCGTTGTCTGGGGTGGCCTCAACTTCGCCATAGGCACGCCGATCCAGACCCGCATCCTGGCCTGGACGGCGGACGCCTCCAACCTCGCCTCCTCGCTCATCCCCTCCGGCTTCAATGTCGGCATCGCGCTCGCCGCGTCGCTGGGCGCTGCCATGCTCAATGCCGGCTACGGCTTTCGCAGCCTGCCGGTTGTGGGCGCTGCCGCCATGCTGGTGGCGGTGGTGGTGGCACTTGCCTCCTACATCTGGGAGGGGCGCAGCCGGGCAGCGCCACCGCTGCCAGCAGCGGCCGAATAGCGTCGGACTACAAATCGATCCGGAACAACAAACTCTCGGCGCCGCCATACGCGGCGTCCTTGATGAACGGACCGACCACACGGCCGCCATTGGCCAGCACCACCTTCTGCGAGGCCGGATTGTCGAGGTCGGTGGTGAGCTCGACATATGGCAAACCAACAGCCCTCGCCTCGTCCAGCATCAGCCGCAGCGCCTCGGTCGCATAGCCTCGTCCGCGCTTCCACGGCACCACGGCATAGCCGATATGGCCGAGCACATGCGACGGCAGTGCGGCCGTACCCGGCTGCCAGCGAAAGCCGATCGAGCCAGCGGCCTCGCCGTCCCAGATCCAGCGCCGGAAGCCCGGCAGCCGCGGCACGGTCGTGCCGTCCGGCAAGGTAATCGGGCCTCCTTTGGCCTCGGGATCGTCGAGGCTGGCAAGGAACGCCGCGGGATCCTCGTCGATCGCCGCAAGTTGCTCGCGCGTCGCTTCCATCAGCCGGACATTGTCCGGCGACCAGCCACGCTCGAGCGCCGCCTTGTAGGAGGGCAGATGTTCGAGCGTGGGTTTGACGATTTCGATTATGGTGGGGCTCTCCGGCAGGTCAAGGCTTGGCTCGCTTAAGCCGGTGCGGACCGTTTCTTGCCCAGAGGTGATGTCCCGCCCCCTGCTCTCCTTCGCCATTGAAGTGGTGTCGGCTCCTACTGCAGCAGGCCTTTGACGATGCCGCTGGCCTTGCCGAAATCCATCTGGCCGGCATATTTCTGCTTCAGCACAGCGATCACCTTGCCCATGTCCTTCTGGCTGGTCGCACCGGTAGCAGTGATCGCTTCGCGCGCTGCTGCAGTCACCGCCGCCTCGTCCAACTGCGTCGGCAGGAAGCCGCGGATGATCTCCATCTCGCCACGCTCCTGCGCCGCCAGTTCCGGGCGCTTGCCGTCCTCGAACGCCTTGGCCGATTCCTCGCGCTGCTTCACCATTTTGGCCAGGATCTGCAGGATCTCCTCGTCGCTGGCGGGGTCCTTGGCCGAGCCGCGATTGGCGATGTCGCGGTCGTGAATGGCGGCCTGGATGAGCCGCAGCGTCGGCAGCCGGTGCTTGTCCTGCGCCTTCATCGCGCTTTTCAGGGATTCGGCGATTTTTGCGCGCATGATGCTTTCTCCTTCGAACGGCGCGGACAATAACCGCGGCCCATCCGCAAAGCAAACGCGCCAAAGCCCTGATATCGTTCGACGAAACAAATGCTCGCCGTTTTTGGCACGGGCATCATTGACCGCTCTGGCGCCTTCCCCTATGTACTCGGCCTTGCACAAGACAAAGAATTGATGCGCGCAGGCTCGAGAGATCGGCCGCGCCGTTTGCTGCGCAGATGGCCCGCCATCGAAGCGCGCAGCGTGACAGGAGCGTCGCCATGGCCGAGATGACCCCCGAACTGACCCCGCCTTGGGCAACCGAAAAGCCGACCGCCGTCCTGGTGCTGGCCGACGGCACCGTCATCGAGGGTCGCGGCCTCGGCGCCACCGGTTCCGCCGTTGCCGAAGTCTGCTTCAACACCGCGCTCACCGGCTACCAGGAAATTCTCACCGACCCGTCCTATGCCGGCCAGATCGTCACCTTCACTTTCCCGCATATCGGCAACATCGGCACCAATGACGAGGACATCGAGGACCTCAACCCGGTCGCCCGCGCCGGCGCCGTCGGTGCGGTGTTCAAGGCCGATGTCACCAACCCGTCCAACTACCGCGCCGGAGCCGGGCTGGACCAGTGGCTGAAGAAGCGCGGCATCGTCGCGCTGTCGGGCATCGACACCCGCGCGCTCACCGCGCTGATCCGCGAAAAGGGCATGCCCAACGCCGTCATTGCGCACGCGCCCGACGGCATCTTCGACATCGACGATTTGAAGCGGCGCGCCGCCGCCTGGTCGGGCCTGATCGGGCTTGACCTCGCCAAGGAAGTCACCTCGGGCCAGTCCTCGGTCTGGCGTGAAACGCCCTGGGTGTGGAACGAAGGCTTTGGCGAACAGGCCGAGCCGTCGATGCACGTCGTCGCCATCGACTACGGCGTCAAGCGTAACATCCTTCGCCTGCTTTCCGGCCTCGGCGCCAAGGTCACCGTGGTTCCGGCCGGCACGGGCTCGGAAGAGATCCTGGCCATGCAGCCCGACGGCATCTTCCTCTCCAACGGGCCCGGCGACCCGGAAGCCACCGGCGACTACGCCGTGCCGGTCATCCAGGATCTGCTCAAGACCGACATCCCGGTGTTCGGCATCTGCCTCGGCCACCAGATGCTGGCCCTGGCGCTGGGCGGCAAGACCGCCAAGATGCACCAGGGCCATCACGGCGCCAACCACCCGGTCAAGGATCATACCACCGGCAAGGTCGAGATCGTCTCGATGAACCACGGCTTTGCCGTCGATGCCGACTCCTTGCCCGAGGGCGTCGAGGAAACCCATGTCTCGCTGTTCGATGGCTCGAACTGCGGCATCGCGCTGACCGGACGTCCGGTGTTCTCGGTCCAGCACCACCCCGAGGCCTCGCCCGGCCCGCAGGACTCGCACTATCTGTTCCGCCGTTTCGTCAATCTGATCCGCGAAAAGCGCGGCGAGGAACTGCTGGCCGAACGGGTTTGATTTTACAGGTCTTCGCCTAGCCGTTGCCCAGATCGTGATGCTCCGAATAGCCGGAGTTACAAACGCGGCGCGATTGCCCTTGTCTTGGGTCAATGGAATAAACCGGTCAACCGGTCTGTTTGTGACGGCGCGAAGCGACGAAGGCTTCGAGAGCGCCGACGGCATCCCCTGAGCCCAAGCCCCCCTCATCGCTTCGGTTGCGCGCCGCATTAACGGACGAAGCACACACCTATGGCGGGTTCGAAGTTCGCGCCTGGGTGACCTTATGCCACCGGCCGGCCTTCGCTGGCCTCCAGTATGGCGAACCATTGCTGGCGGTCGAGGTCGATCTCCAGCGCCTTGACCATGGCGGCCAGCCGCTCGGGCTTCATCGTGCCGAGCACCGGCGCCAGCCGCGCCGGATGACGCAGCAGCCAGGCGATGGCGACGGCGGCGAGATCGCCGGCGCCGATCTCGGCAGCCACCGCCGCGATTGCCGCCCTGACCCGCGCCTCGCGCCCTTCCTTGCCGGTGAACAGCAAGCCGCCGCCGAGGGGCGACCAGATCATCGGCGCATAGCCGAGGCGTTGCGCGTGATCGAGGCTGCCATCCATCAGCGCATTGGTCTTCAGCACCGACATCTCGATCTGGTTGGTGGCCAAGGCAAACGGCAGCCGCGAGGCCAGAAGGTCGAACTGCGACGGCGTGAAATTGGAGACCCCGACCGCTCTCACCTTGCCCGACTTGACCAGCCCGGCAAGGGCCGCCGCCGTCTCGTCGGCATCCATCAGCGGATCCGGCCGGTGCAGCAGCAACAGGTCGAGATAGTCCGTGCCGAGATTGGCGAGCGAACGGTCGACCGAGGCGGCAATGTGGGCCGCACTGGTGTCGTAATGCTTCAGCCGGTTCTGAGGCCGGTTGGCCGATGCCAGAATGATGTCGCATTTCGAGATCAGCTCGATGCTGTCGCGCTTGCCCTTCCAGCGCGACAAGCCGGCGCCAAAGGCAGCTTCCACCTGGTAATGCCCGTAAATATCGGCATGGTCGAAGCTGGTCAGGCCGAGATCGACCGCAGTGCCGATCAGCCGCGCGATCTGATCGGCGTCCGGGCGCGCGGCGTTGTCGAGCAGGCGCCAGGCGCCGAACACCAGCCGCGACAGCGACACTCCGTCCTTGGTCAGCTCTATGCGGCTGTCATGGCTCATATCTGGGCTCCATCTTCCGCAGCGCCGGTGGCAACGCTTTTCACCGCCGTCGGCCTCGCAACTTTCGTTACAAAGACAATGACGGCAAGCGTCAGGAAGCACGCGCCAACCAGATAGGGCGCGCCGCCAAACACCACGGGCGCATTAGGCCCGGTGAACCAGGAAAAGATCGCGGTGTACAGCAGCGGCGTGATGATCGAGGTGATCGAGAAGATCGACGTCATCGCACCCTGCAATTCGCCTTGCGCCGATGGCGGCACCTTGGCGGCGGCAAGGCTTCTCAGCGGCGGATCGGCCAGTGCTTCGAGGCAGCCGACGACGATCACCGCATAGATCATCCAGCCTTGCGAGGCGAAGGCGTAGCCGAAGGCGCTGGCCGCAGTAAATGTCAGGCCGATCACCGCCGTCCTCCATTCGCCAAGTTTGGGGATCACGCGCGGCAGCACCGTCGCCATGACGATCGCCCCACACAGGCCGAAGGCGCCGAGCGAGAAGCCGATCTGCTGCTCGCTCCAGCCATAACGATAATTGGACACGAACGACCACACCGCAGGATACATCATGTGGCCGAGCGTCATCAGGAAGAAGGCGAGCCCGATCCAGCCGATGCCCTGATATTGGCGCATCTGCAGCAGCGTGCCGACCGGGTTGGCGCGTTTCCACTCGAAGCGGCGGCGGTGCTTTTCATCGAGCGTTTCAGGCAGGAAGAACATGGCGATGAGGAAGTTCACGAAGGCAAGCCCGGCGGCAAAGTAAAACGGCACTCGCGGCCCGAACGTGCCGAGCAGCCCGCCCAGCACCGGCCCAATGACGAAGCCGACGCCGAAGGCGATGCCGAGCAGACCGAAATTCTTCGCCCGGTTGTCGTCGTTCGAGATGTCGGCAATGAAGGCCGACGTCGTCGAATAGCTGGCGCCCGAAACGCCGGCCAGCACGCGGCCGATGAACAGCATCGGATAGGACCAGGCGATGGCGCAGATCAGATTGTCGATCGAGAATGTAAGCACCGAGGCAAGCAGGATCGGCCGCCGCCCGAAGCGGTCGCTCAATCCACCCATGATTGGCGCGAAGAAGAACTGCATCGCCGCATAGACGAAGAACAGCCAGCCGCCTTCGATCGCCGCTTCGCTGATGCCGACGCCGGAAAGCTCCCTGAGAAAGTCCGGCAACACCGGCATGATCATGCCGAAGCCGATAATGTCGAGCAGCAGCGTGGTGAAGACGAGCGCAAGGCCCCGCCTGGCGGTTTTGGGGTCGATCATGATGGCGTCTGCTCCCTGAGACCGCCCTTGGGCGGGCGCCCGTTATAGGCGAGGCGCCACTTTGGAACAATAGGAGAACGCCTCAGGCGTTCTCCTCCTGACATCTGTTGCCGGTGGTGAATCGGCCCGCCGACGGATGCGCTTTGAACCGCGGTCGGCTGGAACTTGCGAGCGCCTCAAACCGGACCGGTCAGCGTGTTGCAATCCGACAGCTTGCCGCTCTTGTAGCCGCGCGCCAGCCAGGTCTGCCTTTGCTGCGACGTCCCGTGGTTGAAGCTTTCCGGAACGACATAGCCCTGCATCTTCTTCTGCAGCGTATCGTCGCCGATCTGCTTGGCGGCGTTGAGCGCCTCTTCGATGTCGCCCTGTTCCAGAATGCCCTTCTGCGCGGTGAAATGCGCCCAAACGCCGGCGAAGCAGTCGGCCTGCAGCTCGATGCGCACCGACATCTGGTTGGCTTCCGCCTCACCCATCGACTGCCGCATCTGGTTGAACTTGGGCAGGATGCCGGTGAGGTTCTGCACATGGTGACCGACTTCATGGGCGATCACATATGCCTGGGCGAAATCCCCCGAGGCGCCGAACTGCTGGTCGAGCTGCTGGAAGAAGGTGGTGTCGAGGTAGACCTTGTGGTCGCCGGGACAATAGAACGGTCCGGCTGCCGTCGAGGCGGAGCCGCAGGCCGAGCGGATCTGGCCGCTGAACAGCACAAGCTTCGGGTCCTCGTATTTCAGGCCCTGCGACTGGAAGATGCCGGTCCAGGTCTCTTCGGTCTCGGCCAGCACGGTCGCCACGAACTGCTTCATCTCGTCGGAAGCAGGCGTGCCGGCGCCGTCGTCCTGGCCGCCGCTGTTGTCGGTAATCTGGCCACCACCACCCGGCAGCACGCCGCCGCCCTCGCCGGTGCCCAGGATCTGGGACGGATCGAAGCCGAAATACCATCCGGCCAGCACCACGAGGACAACCAGCAGGATGCTGCCGCCGCCGCCGGTGCGGCCGCCGATCGGGATGCGGAACTGGCCAGGGCTGCCGCCGCCGAAACCACCACCGCCGCCGCTGTCGCTGCGCTCGTCCTCGACATTGTCACTCTGACGGCGGCCCTTCCAGAGCATGGCAACTCCCCGTATGCAAATTTTCGGCTGGCCTGGCCGATTGTCGTGGCCCAGTCCGACCCAACAGACAATTATCGCAATGGTTGCGCCAAGTCACAGTATTTTTCGTGGCGGCGGCATCGCGTTCGCACTCTGGTCGAGGCGGCATGCGCGCTGTAGCATCCGGTTCGAACGGGGGTGTCGGGGACTTGCGGACGATCGGTCGATTTCTGCTGCTGGCCGTGGTGCTATGCCTCGGCCCGTCGCCGGCGCGCGCCGTGACGCTCGATTCCAGCGTCGCCGTAACCGATCCCGAGACATTGCAGGCGCTTGAGCGTGGCGGCCTCTCGATCAGCCGCCTGCTCGGCCCGGCGCTGGGTCTCACGCGCGAGGTCGACAATCGGGGCCTGTTTTCGGTGCGCGCGCTGACCCCTGTCCGCAACGCCGTAAAGCAGGAGATCGCCGACGAGCCTGCCAATAGCCCCGATCCTTACGTCGCGGCCATGGCCAAGTCGAAGGACACCAGCCAGAAATTCAACCCGAAATACATCGACGATGACGGCTCGACGCTCGACCTGACCGGCGTCGTCAACCGCATGGACCGCGGCTATCTCGGCCACACCGAATGCGGCGAGATCAGGCTGATCTACCGCTTCCACTATTCGGTCGCGGAAAAGCCGGCGAATGGAAAGACAGCGCAACGCATCTCGTCGCGGCTGCCGCTGACCATGAGTCTGGTCTTCAACGCCAGGCCCGGTGAGGCTCACGCCCGCGCTTCGAGAGACCGTCCAAGCGCCACCGCCGTTTCCTGTGCCGAAATCGCCAAGCGCTGGCTCGCCGCCGGCCAGAAGAACCTTGCGCCCGAGCAACTGGCAGCCTGGCTGCGCTCCGACGAAGGGCCGCTCTCCAACGCCATGCTGAATTCGTCGCAGATCATGCGACTTGAGCTGAACATGCAGGTTCTCCGGCTGTCGGCCTCGAGCCGCCGCGACTTCGGTGGCCACGCCGAATATCTCCTCAAGATTTTCAAATGGGACCCAACGACGTCCACCTTCCAGGAATCGAAGATGGAGAACCAGATCGACCGGAAAGTGGTTCTGGCCGACCGGCCGGCCTTCGCCAAATGGCTGCTCACCGACCGCAACCTCTACGACCTCGATCGCGGCCGGCTGGTCATCGACGACAAATTCCTGGCGACCAGCGCCGTCTCGGTCGCACCCGGCGGCATGGCCAGGTCGCAAAACAATATCGCCTATGGGCTGCTCGATGATGCCGACATCGACAAGGCACTGCAGGACTATGTCGCCAAGGGCAACGAGCTGCGCAGCGTGAAATCGGTGGCCGGCTTCAATCTGCGTCTCAACGAAATGACCTGCACCGGCTGCCACCAGACGCACGGCATTGCCGGCTTCCATTACACCGGCGCCGATCCGGCCAGCGAGCCGCGCCGCAACGCCGTCTTCGTCCCCGGCTCGGCGGTGTTCTTCGCCGACCTGCCGCGCCGCCGCGCCATCGTCGAGGACTTCGCCGCCGGCGGCCATCCGGATTTCTCACGCGGCTTCGCCGCCCGTCCGGACGCCAAACTCGCCGAAGCGCTGAAAGGCACCGATCTCTACAATGGCTGGGGCTCGATCTGCTACAGCGGCAAGGATGCCAGCTTCAAGGACTGGAACTGCGGCGAAAGCCTGCGCTGCGCCGGCGTCCATGAAAGCGACATCCATCCGGGCTTCGGCACCTGCGTCAGCGAGGCGGCCACCGCAGTCGGCGACCCCGTCGAGTTCGGCGAGATCAAGATGTCGAGCTGGGGCAGCGACAAATATTGCCGCCTGTCGCCGGCCACCGCAAAAGCCTGCGCCATCGATCCGGCGCGCGACAAGAAACCGGTAATCAAGCTCGCCGGCTATGGCGCGGCGCGCCAACGCTATGACAACCCCGAGCAGAAGACCGGTGGCTTTCCCGGGGGCATGCTGCGCAAGGCAAGCTGCGACAAGCTTCCCGACGAGGCGACTTGCGGCCGCCTGGCCAAGACCGGTTTCAACGACTGCATCGCGTCGGGCAAGGACCACAAATTCTGCACCAAGGAATTCACCAAGACCGCCGGCCTGCGCGCCTGCGACAAGGCGCATCCCTGCCGCGAGGACTATATCTGCACCGCCGGCTACGACGATCTGGCCGCAGCCAAGCCTGGCAAGGGCTCCTGCATTCCGCCCTATTTCATATTCCAGTTCCGCGTCGACGGCCATCCGCGCAGTTGGGTGCAGGACACCGAGGAATGAGCGGCAGGTTGCCGCTTGCGAACAGAATCAGATCTTCTGCTTGGTGCCGGCGCTTTTGCCGTCCGAGCTTTTGGAGCGTTCCTCGAAACGCGCGGCGCCCTTTTTCAGCGCATGGTCGGTTTCGACCTCGGTCTTGCGTTCGTCCTTTGCCGCTGCCTGCCTCAAACCCTCGGCCGCCTGCTTGCCCTTCGCGGTCGGTGCCTGTTCGACGCCCATGTTTTCCTCCTTGGCGCGCAACAATCACGCGCAACGTCAGGAGCAACGAGCCTGACGTGCGGAGGTTCCAGTGGTGCGGCCCCGGCACCCCTCAGCGCGGCGCGATCATCGCCTTGCGAAAGGCTTCCAGCGTCTCGGCGCTGACATGATGCTCGATGCCCTCGGCATCGATGCGCGCCGTCTCGGCGCTGACACCGAGCGAACGCAAAAACGCTTCTACCGTCTGGTGGCGGATGCGGCTCTCTTCCGCCACCTTGCGCCCGGCGTCGGTCAGGAACACACCGCGATAGGGTTTTCTGGAAACGAGCCCGTCGGCGCACAGCCTGGTCAGCATCTTGGCCACCGTCGGCTGGGCGACACCCAGCCGCGCAGCAATATCGACCTGACGCGCCTCATTGCCGTCCTCGATCAGGTCGGCGATCAGCTCGACATAATCCTCGACCAGCGCGCCGCGGCGCGCGTCGCGCCTCAGCCCGCCCCCATTCCAATGAATATGGGCGTCCGGCACCCGGGCCACCGCGCCAACCCGTAGCTGCATCACCGCCACCACCCGCCACATCCAAAACAGTCTATT
>NZ_JAMYMJ010000035.1:0-62012 GCF_040318435.1 Mesorhizobium sp. M1143
CGGGCCCACCTCACCGCCCCCACGCGCCCGGGCGCGGGGGGGGGGCGCCGCGCCCCCCGGCGGCGCGGGGGGGGGGCGCGCCCGCGCCGGCGCCTGTCCCCCCGCCCCGCCGCTTCCGGCCGACCCTCCCCATCCAGGGGAGGGTAAAGCGCGCTCGGCCAAAGGCCGCATGCCCGACCGGGCGTCCGAGCCGTTGCGAGGGCCCGCGCCGGCAGGCGCGGAACGGCCCGTGAGCGAAAACAAAGTCAACATCTGCTGCGTCGGCGACGACGACCAGTCCATCTATGGCTGGCGTGGCGCCGAGGTCGACAACATCCTGCGCTTCGACAAGGATTTCCCGGGCGCCACCATCATCCGGCTGGAACGCAACTACCGCTCGACGGCGCACATCCTCGGCACCGCCTCGCACCTCATCGCCCACAATGAGGGTCGCTTCGGCAAGACGCTGTTCACCGAGAAGGTCGCCGAGGACGACGAGAAGGTGCATGTCCACGCCGCTTGGGATTCCGAGGAGGAAGCGCGCGCCGTCGGCGAGACCATCGAGACCTACCAGCGTGCCAAGCACAATCTCAACGACATGGCCATCCTGGTCCGCGCCTCCTTCCAGATGCGCGAATTCGAAGACCGCTTCGTCACGCTCGGCCTCAACTACCGCGTTATCGGCGGCCCGCGCTTCTACGAGCGCATGGAAATCCGCGATGCGCTGGCCTTTTTCCGCGTCGTCGCCCAAGGCGCCGACGACCTCGCCTTCGAGCGCATCGTGAATGTCCCCAAGCGCGGCCTGGGTGAAGCCACCATCCGGCAGATCCACGACACGTCGCGTGCGTTGCGCATCCCGATGCTGGAGGCCGCGGCCAAGCTCGCAGAAAGCGATGAGCTGAAGCCCAAGCCCCGCGCCGCTCTGCGCGAGGTCACGGCCAATTTCGAGCGCTGGCAGAAGGCGCTGGAAACCACGCCGCACACCGAGCTCGCCGAGACCATTCTGGAGGAGAGCGGCTACACCGACATGTGGAAGAACGACCGTTCGGTCGAGGCGCCGGGCCGGCTGGAAAACTTGAAAGAGCTGATCCGCTCGATGGAGGAGTACGAATCGCTGCGCTCCTTCCTCGAACATGTCGCGCTGGTCATGGACGCCGAGCAGAACGCCGAGCTCGACGCCGTCAACATCATGACGCTGCATTCGGCCAAGGGCCTCGAATTCGAGACGGTTTTCCTGCCCGGCTGGGAGGAAGGCCTGTTTCCGCACCAGCGCGCGCTGGACGAAGGCGGCCGCTCCGGCCTGGAGGAAGAGCGCCGTCTCGCCTATGTCGGCCTGACCCGGGCCAAGAAGAACCTGCATTTGTGGTTCGTCTCCAACCGCCGCATCCACGGCCTGTGGCAGTCGACCATCCCGTCGCGCTTTCTGGACGAACTGCCGGAAGCCCATGTCGAGGTCGCCGAAAGCGGCAACTCCTATGGCGGCTACGGCAATTCCTATGGCGGCGGTTCGTTCGCGTCGGGCCGTGGCGGCCAGGGCGCAGGACGGCAGAACCCCTACGGCGCCTCGCGCTTCGACAATGTCGGCGCGGAAAAATCCGGCGCCTTCTCCAACACCTATGCGACGCCCGGCTGGCAGCGCGCGCAGGCCAACCGCACCGAGGCCACCGACCGCAACTGGGGCTCGCGCTCTGGCCACCAGGTCGAGCGCATCGGCTATGGCGAGACCGACAGCGGCTACGGCGCCGGCCGCACCTCGGTCAAAGGCCGCACCATCGACGGCGAACTGGTCGCCAAATCCGTCGCCGACACGCCGTCAGCCTTTAGTGTCGGCGACCGCGTCTTCCACCAGAAATTCGGCAACGGCAACATTTCCAACATCGAAGGCAACAAGCTGACCATCGACTTCGACAAGGCCGGCCAGAAACGCGTGCTCGACGGGTTCGTCGCGGCGGTGTGAGCGCCCGCTTGTCCTGTTGTCCTACAAGCGACCACATTGTTGTAGTCTGGCGGAGCCCTCCCCGCCTCGTCATCCACGGGCGGAGCAAGGAGCGTAGCGACGCAGCGTAGCGACGAGGATCCATCCCGCGTCTTCAACGCGTTGCCACGGTGCGGAATCCTGCGCAGCTGCACTCCAAGGTCGCGGAATGGATTCCAGGGTCTACGCGACGGAGCTTCGCTCCTGCTCCGCCCTAGAATGACGAAGCGACGGGCGTCTGCCCAGTCGTCGGGGCATGCGGTCCGCAACATGAGCGTCCCCGTCAATTTAGCCCGCCCCTCACCTGTACCGCGCCTGGTTCCACTTGTGCCCCAGCAGCGACAGGATGATGATCAGCCCGTTGAAGAACTGGACGTAGAAGCCGCTCAGGCCCGCCGCCACGACGCCGGTCTGGATGAACGACACGGTGACCGCGCCGATCGCTCCACCGGCAACCGTACCGATGCCGCCCCAGGTCGGCGTGCCGCCGACGAACACCGAAGCCAGCACCGGCAAGAGATAGCCGTCGCCCGCGGTCGGCCACCAGGTGAAGTTGATCATCACCGAAAACGTGCCGGCGATCGCGGCCCCGATGCCGGTGAAGATGAACACTTTCACCCGCACACGCTTGACGTCGATGCCCATCTGCTGGGCGCTGTCGGGGTTGTCGCCGACGACCCTCACCTGCGCGCCGAAGCGGTGCCGGTTGTAGAGCATTGCCGACAAAATGACGAAGGCGAGTGCCCAGAAGACCTGTACCGGAAAACCCCACACCTGACCGGAGAAGATGGTGTACGCCCAGCTGTCGCTGAGACCGGTCAATGCCGTCGATCTGCCCTCGTTGATGATCTGGATCAGTCCCCGCAGCAGGAAATTCATGCCGAGGGTGGCGATCAGCGACGACAGCCCGCCATAAACGACCAGGGATCCGACGAGAAAGCCGAGCAGCGTGCCGGTGAGAATCGCCGCTGCGATGCCGAGAAACGGATCGTAGCCGGCCTGCACCACCAGCGCGAACACCCAGGAGGCAAAGCCCATGGTTGCGGGAAACGACAGGTCGATCTCGCCGCAGGTGACGACGAAGACCAGCGGCACCACCACGAACAGGGCAACCGGCAGCGTGGTCAGCACGGATCTGTAGAGATACCAGGTGGTGAACACGGTCGGGTTGGCGATCAGGAACGCCGCCATCATGATGATGAACACGGCGAGCGTGCCGAGCGCTGCGCGGTTGTCGATGACGAAACCGCGCAGCCAATGGTCGGACGGGTGCTTCCACTCAGGCCGGGCTGCCTTGCCGCCGAGCGGGCTCTGCAGATCGGGTTCCATGGTCTTGCTCATCGTGCTGCCCTCTCCGCGTCGCCGGCCTCGTGCAGCCCCGGCAATCCTCCGGGATGCGCAACGTCTTCCATGAAATTGATCAGCTCTTCGGCCGACTTGACCTCGGTGCGATCGGCGGTCAGCGCCACCTTGCCGCGGTCAATCACCACGAAGCGGTCGGCGATGTCGAAGACATGGTGGATGTTGTGGCCGATGAACAGGATCGAACGGCCGCTCGCCCGCACCTGGCGCACGAAATGGAAGACCTTGGCGGTCTCGGTCAGCGACAGCGCCGTCGTCGGCTCGTCGAGGATGATCAGCTCGGCCTGCTTGTAGATGGCGCGCGCGATCGCCACGCCCTGGCGTTCGCCGCCGGAGAGCTGGCCGACGATCGAATGCGGCGTGAACACTTTCGAGGTAAAGCCGATCTCGCGCATCAGCCGGCTCGCCTCCTCTATCTCTTTATTGACCTTCAGAAAGCCCATGAAGCCGGTGAGTTCGCGGCCCATGAAGATGTTGCGCACGATGGTCTGCTGCACGGCCAGCGCCCGGTCCTGGAAGACCGTCTCGATGCCGGCGTCGCGCGAGCGTGCCGCACTCCAGCCGGTCACCGGCTTGCCGCGCACCAGGATCTCGCCGCTGGTCGGCTTGACGACGCCGGACAGGATCTTGATCAGCGTCGATTTGCCGGCGCCATTGTCACCGATCAAGCCAACCACCTCGCCGCGGTCGACCGAGAGATTGACCCCGCCCAGCGCATAGACCTGGCCATAGGATTTGCTGATGTCGCGCAGTTCGATGATGCGTTCGGCCATGGCGATCCTCGCTCCTGTGGTATCATCCCGGCCTGGTGCCGGCGGTCCTGCCGGCCGGGCTTGCGCCCAGCCGGCAGTTTGGGAGGTCAGCGCAGCGCCTGCTTGGCGAGCTCGGCGACGATCTCGTAATTCTGCGGCGTGACGAAGCCGGCGCCAGTGTCGACATTCATCGGCGCCAGGCCCAGCACCACCTGCTGGCAAAGGCTGAGGATCGGCAGATAGCCTTGCAGAAACGGCTGCTGATCGGCCGTCAGTTGCACCCAGCCGCCCTTGAACGCCTCGACGATCTGCGGGCTGGTGTCGAAGCCGAAATTGAAGATGTCGCCGGGCTTGCGCCCCGCCGCCTGCATGTAGGTGGCGACGTTGCCCAGCATCTGGCCGCCGGGATAGCCTACCGCCTTGACGTCGGGATTGTTGAGCAGGGCCGCGGTGATCACCGGTATCGCCAGATTGGGGTCGGACGCCCATTCGCCGCTCGGCGGCGACGACAGCTGGATGACCTCGACGCCGGCTTCCTTGAGTGCTGCCACCGTGCCGCGCTCGCGCGCGCCGCGGGCCTCGTTCTCGAACGGGCCGATCATGATCGCCTTGTCGCCGGACTTGAGATTGCCGAGCTTGAACGCTTCGACGCCGAGCGCGCGGCCCTGCTGCTCCTGCTGGGCGCCGACATAGCCGCCGCCGAACGCAGCCACCACCGTCGGCACCGGCACGTTCTGGTACATCATCTTGATGCCGTCCTTGTGCGCCTGTTCGGCCAGCGGCATGATCGCGGCGTCGCCGGGATGGCCCATCATGGCAATGCCGTTGGGCTTCACGGCGACGGCCTCGCGCAATTGCTGAACCATCTTCTCGACGTCCCACTGCGAGAAGATGTAGTCGACCTTGGGTCCGAGATCGGACGCCGCCTGCTTGGCGCCATTGTAGACGATGGTGCCGAAAGCGTCGCCCTCGGCGCCGCCGACGAAAAAGCGGATGTGGACATCCTTGCACCACTGGGCGTCGAGCGCCTGCGCCGGCAGAGTGGAGATGGCAGCGCACAGCGCCGTGGCGGCGGCCACGACGGTCGAGCGCAGAAGTGTCGTTCTCATTGCGATGCTCATGCACGTTCCTCCCTTTTGTCCTCGGTGAGCCGAGGGGTTTCGTCGTTCGCCTGTCGGCAGTGCTTGTCGGCAGTGCTTGGCAATCTGTCAGGCCGGCTCCTCCCACCGGCCCTCGGTCACGCTGGGTTCGGCAGGTAGGTCGCTCCTCCCCGGCATTGCTTGAGGTATTCCAGCCCGCGCACCTGACCTGTGATTTCGAGGTCGCCGCGATAGACCGGGTCATGCCAGCCCTCGATGTCGATGGCGCCCTTGTAACCGGCCAGCCGCAATTCGCTGATCACCCGCGTCCAGTCGCTGTCGCCAAACCCGGGTGTGCGCATCTGCACGAAGGGCAGCTTGCCGAACACGCCGTGCTCGCGGATCACATCCCAGCGCACCGTCGCGTCCTTGCCGTGGACATGGAAGATGCGCGGCGCCCATTTGCGGATCTGCGGCATCGGGTCGATGAGGTAGACAAGCTGATGGCAGGGCTCCCATTCCAGGCCGAGATTGTCGTCGGGCAATTCGTTGAACATCAGCTCCCAGGCGTCCGGATTGTGGGCGATGTTCCAGTCACCGGCGGCCCAGTTGCCGTCCATGGCGCAATTTTCGAAGGCAATGCGCACGCCCTTGTCGGCGGCGCGTTTGGCCAGTGGTCCCCAGACCTCACGGAAGCGCGGCAGGCTGTCGGTCAGCTTCTTGCCGCGAAGGCGGCCGGTGAAGCCGCTGACCGTCGAGGCGCCGAACAGATGCGCATTGTCGATGACGGTTTCCCATGCCGCGAGCACGCCGCGATCGACCTCGCCATCCTCCAGCGGATTGCCGAACACGCCGATCGACGACACGGCGACATCGGCATCGCCGATCGCCTCGCGGATCTCGCCGGCGAGCCGCGCCAAATCCTTGCCGCCCAGCGTCTGCCAGAAGAAGGGCTGGATGCTCTCGAAGCCGAGCGGCAGAATCTCTTTGATGTAGGCGGCCGGGTCTTCGAGATTGGCCCGCACCATGGTGCCGATCCGGATGTCGAGAAGCGGGTTTGGCATCATGATGCTTCCTGTGTGATTGCGACGCGCCGTCCGGTCTCGGCGCTTTCGATGGCGCCAAAAACCATGGCCAGGCTTTTGATGTTGTCGCTGCCACGGGTTTCCGGCTCGCTGCCGGTCTCGATGGCGTGGATGAAATCCTTGATGATGCCGAGATGACCGCCGATGCGGTCGGCGGGATCGAGCGGCGGCACTGTGATGGGTTGGGTCAGGTCGAACAGGCCGTCGCGGACCGACAACACAACCTCGGCCTTCAGCCCGTCCTCGCCGTCCCAGAGCAGGCTGCCGTGCTCGGCGACGATGCGCCATGTGCTCTCCCAACTGGTGCGGAAGCCCGCCGCGCACCAGGAGCCTGCATAGGTGAAGCGCTTGCCGCCACCGAGATCGAAGATAGCGCTGGCCGACGATCCCTGCCGGTACCAGGAATTGGCCGGCTCCCATTCCTGGCAAAAGACACCGGCGGGATCGCCTGCGACCATGTAGCGGGCGGCGTCGAATGTGTGGATCGCCATGTCGAGCAAGAGCACATGGGCCATCTCCTCGCGAAAGCCGCCGAAATGCGGCGCGACGAAGAAGTCGGCATGGATGCTGGTCGGCTTGCCGATGGCGCCGGAGTCGAGAAAGCGCCTGATGCGCCGGACATTGGCGACGTAGCGGCGGTTCTGCACGACCGCATGGACGCGCCCCGCGTTACGCGCCGCATCGACGATGGCGCGCGCATTTTCCGGAGTATCGGCCAGCGGCTTTTCCGTCAGCAGATGGCAATTATGGGCAAAGGCGGCAAAGGCGACATCACGCCGGGCGGCTGGAACCACGACATCGAACACCGCGTCGGGCCTGGTCTGGTCGAGCACCGCGTCGAGGCTGGTGCCGATGACCGCGCCGTCGAGCCCGTATTCGTGCGCCCTCGCCTTCGCCCGTTCGGCGTCGAGATCGACAAGGCCGACAATGGCCAGCCCGTCGATCTGCCTCGCGGCATCGAGCCAGGCCTTGCTCATCGCACCACAGCCGACGAGGACGGCATTCATCATCCGGCATTCCTCCCGTCCGGTCCCTCCAGACCGAATGTCACGGCATTTCCGGCATCACCGTAAACGTTTCTCCGTAAACGTTTACGAGAACACACCCGATGGCGTAGAATGTCAATCGGCTGTCAGCGAAAATCATCCCGAAGCCTTGGCCTGGGCGGCAGCCGGTGCTAGCCAAGACAGGGGGAGAACTGTCCTTGGCGTCCAGCATCCATGACCTCGCGCGTCACCTGAACATTTCGATCGGCACCGTGTCGCGGGCGTTGAACGGCCGCGCCGACGTCAATGCCGACACCCGCCAGCGCGTGCTCGCCGCCGCCAAGCAATTGAACTATTCGCCCAACCAGTCCGGCCGCAGCCTGCGGCAAGGCACCACCCATTCGATCGCCTTCATGCTGCAGCCGCATCCGGGCGACCAGCAATATGGCGAACCGTTCTTCATCCCGTTCCTGATCGGTCTGCAGGGCCGGCTGGCCGAGGATGACCTGGATCTGATGGTCGTCATGGGCGAGCCCGGCCAATATCAGCAGGAGAGGCTGCGCCGCGTGGTTGAGACGCGCCGGGCCGACGCGGTCGTGTTGGCCAATACACGGCGGGAAGACGATCGGATCGACTATCTCAGCAAGGCCGGCTTTCCCTTCGCCACGCTTGGCCGAAGTCAATCCGGCGACGACACCTATCCTTCGCTCGATATAGATTTCGAGAGGGCGGGTGATGAAGCCGTCGACCGGCTGGTCGCGCGCGGCCACCGCCGCATTGCCGCCATCCGCCCTTCGCTTGATCTCAACTTCGGCTACCTTTTCCTCGACGGCTACCGCAAGGGGCTGGAGCGGCATGGCATCGAAGTCGACCCCGGCCTGATCGCCGACGGCTTCATCAACGAGGCAGGCGGCTACCAGGTGACGCCGCGCGTGATGCTCTCCAAGGACCGGCCCACAGCCATCATCTTCAACAATGACGCAATGGCGCTCGGCGGCTGCAAGGCACTGGCCGAGATGGGCATCAGGCCCGGCCACGACATCGCGGTGATCGTCATCGTCGACACGCCGCTCTGCCGTTATTTCTCGCCGGCGCTGACCGCCTTCCGTCCGTCGCTGGAGCCCATGGGCCGGCGGCTGGCCGAAATGCTGCTGGCATCGCTTCCGGCCTTTGCCGGCCCGGAAGGCCCGCGCATCATCCGCGAAGTCTGGCCCCTGGAGCTGATCGCGCGCGACAGCGATTGATCCGCCGCGGAGGAAGGCCGGCGGGCCTCAATCCACCTTCTTCTCGCCCCGCTCGCCGGCCTTGACGATGTCGCCGGTGGTGAACAGGATTTCCTTCAGTTCCGCGCGCCAGTCTCTCTTCTGGCGCAGCAGGAATTCCAGATCCATGCCGAAATGCTTGAACTCCTCGCCTTGCGCGTTCTTCATGATCGCCTTGGCCTGAGGGTCTTTCTCGACCGACATGCGCTGTTCGTACCAGTTGATCGCCTCGGCCTCTTCGATCAACTAGGTGATCATGCGGGCAAAGGTCCGCACCTCCTGCGGTCAGTTCTTCCGGTGGCTCGTGATACTGATCGAAACCCATTTATCCCTCCTGGGCCCGGGGCTCGACCGGCCATCGCAGGCGACGCTTGGGCTCGCGTGCAACGGCTCAGGCTGGAAAATGGTTCCGGAGCGCGTGCGACACGGTCTGTCACGCAACTATCATCTTCGCGTCCTAGACCGCTCATCGGTGGGCGCGGCATCGTCGATTGCGGCGGCTTCGTCATCCGGCCGTTCCGGCCCGTTCCGTCACAAAGAGGTTATCCCATGAAAAATCTGCACCGAACCGTGTCGCTCGGCGCCGCACTGGCGCTGTTTACCGCCCTGACCCCTGCCCTTGCCGACAGCACCGCCACCGTTGGCGGCTTCGTCAACAAGGGCCTGGTCGGCGTCGGCCGCATTCCGGCCGATCAGAAGGACAAGTTCGGCGAGACCTTCGGCTCCGGCTCCGGCATGTCGATCGACGCCGCAAGCTGGACCCGTGGCGCGGACGGCTACAAGGGCTCGCTCTGGTTGCTGCCCGACCGCGGCTACAATGTCGTCGGCACCACCGACTACCGGCCGCGCCTCAACACTATTCGTATCGAATTCACGCCGACCGCACTGGGCGCCAAGCCCGCCGCCGGCCAGGAACAGACAGGCGTCAAGGCGACGCTTGCCGATTGCCTGCTGCTCACCGACGACAAGGGCGCAGACGCCACCGGTCTCGATCCGCTCAACGGCGTGCGCGCGGCCAATGGCGACCTGCCGATCCTGCCCGAGGCCAATGGCAAGCTGGCGCTCGACAATGAGGCGATCGCGCGGCTGCCCGACGGCACCATGTTCATCTCTGACGAATACGGCCCCAACATCTACCGCTTCTCGGCCGACGGCCATCTGTTGTCGGCAACGCAGCCGCCGGCCGCTTTGGTGCCGATGCGCAAGGGCGGGCCGAACTTCGCCTCCGACAATCCAGGCCCCGGTGCAGCCGAACCCGATCCGAAGGATCCCGAAACCGGCCGCCAGAACAATCAAGGCCTCGAAGGCATGGCGCTGACGCCGGACGGCAAGTCGCTGATCGCTGTGCTGCAGTCGGCGCCCCGCCAGGATGGCGGCGATTCGCCCGCGACGCGCCAGAACACCCGGGCCCTGGTCTACGACGCCTCCGACCCGGCCCATCTCAAGCTGGTGCATGAATATGCCGTGCCGCTGCCGGTGTTCAAGGACGCCAAGGACAAGACCAAGGTCGCCGCGCAGAGCGAAATCGTGGCGCTGTCCGACAAGACCTTCCTGATGCTGGCGCGCGACAGCGGCAACGGCCAGGGGGTGAAGGGCGATACTTCGCTGCTGCGCCAGATTTTCGTCGTCGACGTCTCTGGCGCCACCGACATTGCCGGCGGCGCCTTCGATGCCGCCGACAAGCCGCTGGCGCCCAAGGGCGTGCTCGACCCCTCGGTGACCCCGGCCAAGCTGACGCCGTTCATTGACATCAACGACAACAAGGAACTCGGCCGTTTCGGCCTGCATGACGGCAAGCCGAACGACAAGAACAATCTCTCGGAGAAGTGGGAAGCAATGTCTGTGGTCAGCCTGCTCGATCCGGCGCTGCCCGACGACTATTTCCTGTTCGTCGGCAACGATAACGACTTTCTCACCCAAGACGGTTTTCAGGTCGGCGCGCCCTACAAGGCCGACGACGGCGCCGATGTCGACACCATGTTCCTGGTCTATCAGGTCACGCTTCCGGGCCTCGCCAACAAGTACCCGAATAGGGAAAGCCGGCCGCGCCCGGCGCGTCCGCCTCTAAACGTTTGTCGGCGATCAGCGATGCCGTGAAGGCACCTATTTCAAAATCTCCGCATCCCTTGGCACGCCGGCATCGATCGGCTCGGCGGTCCGGCTCGACACGGCCATGATCTTGCCTGCGGCCGACAGGTTCGGGCGCACATAGACCTGGGCTACGCCGTTGACCCGGCTGTAGAGGTCGATAATGTCCTGGTTCATGAAGCGCACGCAGCCCGACGACGCGTTCTTGCCGATGGAATCCCATTCCGGCGTGCCGTGCAGCCGGTACATCGTGTCCTTGCCGTCGCGGAACAGATAGAGCGCACGCGCGCCGAGCGGGCTCTGCGGTCCCGGCGGCATGCCGTCCTTATATTTCGCCAGTTCCGGCCGGCGCTGGATCATTTCGGGCGGCGGCGTCCACACCGGCCATTTCTTGCGCGCCTGGATCACGGCGCTGCCGGTCCAGCCAAACCCGGCCTTGCCGAGGCTGACCCCATAGCGCATTGCCTTGCCGCCGTCGCGCACCAGATAGAGAAAATGCTCGGATGTATCGACGACGATCGTGCCGGGTTTTTCGCCGGTCGGATCGTCCACGATCTGGCGCACGAACTTCGGATCGAGCTTGGCCACGGGGATTGCCGGCAATGAAAAGCCCTCATCGACGCGCGCCGAATACATGGTGGCGGCATCGCCCAGAGCCGGTTCGGGCGCCGGAGCGGGCGTTGGCGGCACCACGACGTCGGTCGTGGTGCAGGCTGAAAGCGCCATGGAAGCGGCACCCAAAGCGGATATTCCAAGAAACGCGCGCCGGTTCAGGCGCTCGGAAAAAAGCGGATTGTCGGACATGATCCCCCCAGCCTATTCATCATATCCAACAGGATATGCGACCCCACGCGGCGACGACCCATATCCCATTCCGAATGTTTTGAGAACTGATTAGCTTGAAGCCGCCAGGTGGCATGTTCCAATGCCGCATCGACCTTGTCCGTCAAATCGGCGATCATTGCCGGGCGGACTTTGAGATGAACCTTCGCCGAACAGCCCATGGACGAAAAAATACCACCGCGCCGGCGCACCGGCGATCTCACCAGCGGCCCAATCCCTCGCACGCTGCTGTTGTTCGCGCTTCCGGTGCTCGGTTCCAATGTGCTGCAGTCGCTCAACGGTTCGATCAACGCCGTCTGGGTCGGCCGCTTCCTCGGTGAATCGGCGCTGACGGCGACCTCAAACGCCAATCTGGTGCTGTTCCTGATTCTTGGCACCGTGTTCGGCATCGGCATGGCCGCCACCATCCTGGTGGCGCAATCGGTCGGCGCCCGCGACCTGCCCGAGGCGCGGCGCATCGTCGGCACCAGCGCCAGCTTCTTCTTCCTCGTCTCGGCTATCTTCGCCGTCTGCGGCTGGATCTGGGTCGACGCCATCCTCAACACACTGGGCACCCCGCCCGATGCGCTGCCGCTGGCGCGCTCCTATCTGCGCATCATCTTCGTCGCCGTGCCGATGATGAACCTTCTGTCCTTCGTCATGACGGTGCTGCGCGGCGCGGGTGATTCGCGCACGCCATTTTTCTTCATGGCGCTCGCCGTCGTGCTCGACATCATCCTCAATCCGCTGCTCATTCGCGGCATCGGCCCCTTCCCCGAACTCGGCATCGCCGGCTCCGCCACCTCGACGCTGATCGGCCAGACGGTGAGCGTGATCGCCATCCTCGTCGTGCTTTATGCCAGAAAGCATCCGTTGCGGCTCGCCGGCGCGAACCTCGCTCTGCTGCGGCCGGATCCGGCGCTGCTCAGGATCGTCGTCTTCAAGGGCGTGCCGATGGGCCTGCAGATGATCGTCATTTCGGCGGCGGCGCTGACCGTGATGGGCATCGTCAACTCCTACGGCTCGCAGGTCGCCGCCGCCTACGGCATCGCGGCGCAGCTGTGGACCTATATCCAGATGCCTGCACTGGCGATCGGCGCCGCAGTCTCGTCGATGGCGGCCCAGAATGTCGGCGCAGGGCGGTGGGACCGCATCGGTCGCATCGCGGCGTCCGGCGTCGGCTTCAACCTGGTGCTCACCGGCGCCCTGGTGGCGCTGCTGTTCTTCTTCGACAGGCCGGTACTCGGCCTGTTCCTTAGCGGGGACAGCACCGCAATCGACATTGCAGCCCACATCAACAAGGTGGCGTCCTGGTCGTTCATCCTGTTCGGCATCACCATCGTGCTGTTCGCCACCGTGCGCGCCACCGGTGCCGTGATGCCGCCGCTGATCATTCTGGTGATTTCCGTGCTGGTCGTGCGCACCGGCTTTGCCTACTTCTTCAGGAGCTACCTCGGCGAGGAAGCGCTGTGGTGGAGTTTTCCGGCGGGATCGATCACCTCGCTGGTGCTGGCCGCCGCCTATTATCGCTTCGGCCGCTGGCGCACCACGCACATGATCGAGGACCGGCCGGCCGCCGGCGAGCCGCCCGACACCGGCCTCGGCATCCCGCGCGGACGGGCAAACATGGCGCCCGAGACGCCAAACGGGTGAGGCTCAGCGCGCGTATTTGACGCCGAACCCCAGCGCTACGACAGAGAACAGCGTGATCATGCCGGCGAAGGCCAGGCTTGCCGTCGTCGGAGTGGCCCAACTCGACAGCAGCCCAATGCCGATCACCGGCAGCGCATTGCCGCAGAAGCAGCAGATGAAGAACGCCGACACCAATTCGGCGCGACGCTCGGCAGGTGCGATCTGGCTCACCACCTGCAGGCCGCCGCGATAGCCGAGCGCCGCCGCCACGCCGCACACAGCGGTGGCGGCAACCATCAGGGACATCGACGCGAAAAACTGAGCAGCAACCATCAGCCCTACGGCCGGGATCATCAGCGCCAGCGCGGCCAGCATGCCGGCGCGACTGGACAGTCGGGTCGTGGCCAGAATGGTCGCGGCCGCAACGATCGACAGTTCAAAGAACAGCCCGCCGGCCTCGGCATGGTTGGCCACATGCAGCTGCTGCGCCAGGATGCTCGGCGCCAGGGCTGCATAGAAGCCGACCAGCGCCATGGCGCCGAAGCCGGTGACGGCCGGCGCCACGAAAGCGGCGCGGATATCAGCGGGCACCGACAGCCGCGGCCGCAGCGAAACGTCGGCCAGCCTTCCCGGCCGCGAAACGGTTTCCCTGGTGCGCCAGATCAACAGCGTCACCACCACGAGCAAGGCAAGATAGACCGCAAACGTTAGTCTCAACGGCCAGGGCGCATATTCGGCGAGCAGGCCCGATGCCAGCGCGCCGAGGCCAAGGCCAACGAAGTTGGTGCTGGTGGCGATGATTGCCGCGCGCGATTTGTCCTTACCCTCGATCAATTCGGCAAGCCAGGCCGTGCCGGTTCCCGCGCCGACGCCGATGCCAAGGCCGCTCAATATGCGGGCGACATCGAGCCATGCGACGTTCTCGGCCAACAGGAACACCAGCGCGCTGACCACCGCTATGGCCATCGACGCCAGCGCCGCAGGACGGCGGCCAATGCCGTCGGACAAGCGCCCGAACATCAGCAATGCGCCGAGATTGCCGACGACATAGACGGCGTAGACCAGCGTCAGCGTGATCTGCGAGAAACCGAAGGCCTGCTTGTAGATGACGTAAAGCGGCGTCAGCACCGTGCTGCCGGCGAACAGAGCGGCGATCATGGCGGCAACCGCGGCCATCGCGGGCCGGCCATCGAGTCCGTTGTCGCGCGTTATGGTCTCGGCATAGCTGGTCATGGCTACCTCCGGCCAATCGCCCAACGCCCAATTGCGCCCCAACGTCCATGTAAGGATGGCCGTTCCACGCGCCGAACTTCATCCTGACAACCTTGTCAGGATGGTCTTGCCCGAAATCCTCGCTTAACGTCTTTCCATCGAGAAGGAGAATCCATGGGAAAAGGCAGAGTCGAGGCATTCACTGATGGGGTGGTCGCCATCATCATCACCATCATGGTGCTGGAGCTGAAAGTGCCCCATGGGGAGGATTTTTCAGCGCTTCTGCCGCTGTGGCCGATCTTTTTCAGCTATGTCTTGTCGTTCATCAATGTCGGTATCTACTGGAACAATCTGCACAACATGTTCCACACCGTCCAAAGGGTCGACGGCCGCGTGCTGTGGGCCAACCTCAACCTTCTGTTCTGGTTGTCGCTGATGCCGGCGACGACGGCCTTCATGGGCGAGAACCATTTCGCGCCGGTCCCCGTCGCCGTCTATGGCATCGACCTGGTGCTGTGCGCGGTCGCCTACACCTTTCTCGCCACCAAGCTGCACCATTTGCACGGCAACGACACCGCCTTCGCCAAGGCGCTGGGCAATGACCGCAAGGGCAAGATCTCGGTGGCCCTCTACGCCGCCGCCGTCCCGCTTGCCTTCGTCAACCAATGGATCGGCGTTGCGATCTTCGTGCTGGTGGCCGCCGTCTGGTTCGTTCCGGACACGCGTTTTTCGCGGGTGCTGGAAAAGTAGCGTAGGACGCCTCTACTTGCGCATCGCCTTCAGCTTTTCGGCAACCGACGCGGCTAGGTCGGCATAGCGCTCCTCCAGCCGCTCGGCCGCCTTGATGATCGAAAAATCATGGCCGAATTTTTCCAGCGCCATGCGCAATTTCTCGACGAACTCGGCCTGTTTTTCGAGTGCCGAAAACAAGGTCTTCACCTGCGCTTCGCTTATGTCCGGATTGGCAAGCATCTGTGGCACCTCGCGGCCCATCTGGTCGCCGGTGGCGGTCTGCTCCTTCAGGATCGCAACCCAGTCGGTCAATCGGCAGTCTCCTGTTCAGCCGCAGCATGCACAGCCGCCGTTGATGCGGTCAACCCGAACACGCGGGACGGCCTTGCACGATGCGCGTCCCGCGCTAAGTTCGGCGCCACCCGAACCCTAGGAAAAAGATCATGACCTCCGACGCCGAAATCCAATCCGCTTTGCCCGCCCTCAGCCGAGGCAACGTCGCCGTCATCACTGGGGGCGCCAGCGGCATCGGGCTTGCCGCCGCCAAAAGCCTGGCGGCTATGGGCATGAGACTGGTGCTGGCCGACATTGGCGGCGCGCGCCTCGATGCGGCCCGCCAGGCAGTCGCCGCGATCGCCGGCGAGAATGCCGTGCTTGCGGTCGCCACAGACGTCTCGAAGGCCGACGAACTCGGCCGGCTGGCGGAAAAGACGCATGCCGCTTTCGGCGCCGTATCGCTGCTGATGAACAATGCCGGCGTCGGCAACAATCCGGGAAAACCGTGGGAGAACGGCGACGCCTGGAAGCGGCTGATCGACATCAATTTCTGGGGCGTCGTACATGGCGTCGAGGCCTTTGCGCCGGCCATGCTGGCCTCCGGAGAGCCGGGCCTGATCATCAACACCGGCTCCAAGCAAGGCATCACCACGCCACCCGGCAATCTCGCCTACAACGTATCCAAATCGGCATTGAAGACGTTCACCGAAGGCCTGGCGCACGCATTGCGCAACGAGCCGGGCGCGAAGGCCGCGGCGCATCTTCTCATTCCCGGCTTCACCTTCACCGGCCTCACCGAAGGAGCGGTCGAAAAACCCGCTGGCGCCTGGACCGGCGAGCAGGTAGTCGACTTCATGCTGGCTTCGCTGGCGCGCGGGGACTTCTACATCCTGTGCCCCGACAATGAGGTGATGCGGCCGACCGATGAAAAGCGCATGGCCTGGGCGATCGGCGACATCATCGAGAACCGGCCTGCTCTCTCGCGCTGGCACCCCGACCATAAGGACGCTTTCGCGGCCTTTATGGGAAACTGATCGTCGAACTCAGCCAAAGCCGAGACTCAGGCGGGCGCGCGTTTTTTCGCGGTGCGCTTTTGCGCGACGGCCTTCTTGCCCGCCAGTTCGGCGAGCTCGTGGTCATGGCGTTTTGCCGCCCGCTCGCATTTGTCTCTGATCTCCTCGACCTCGGATTCGGTCAGGTGCTCGATGCCGATGAAATGATTGTGGCCCTCGCTGACGCGGATCAGTTCGTCGAGCTTGGCCTGAACCGCGGCGCCGTCGCGGTTCTGGGTGTTCTGAATCAGGAACACCATCAAAAAGGTGATGATCGTCGTTCCCGTGTTGATGACGAGCTGCCACGTATCGGAGAAGCCGAAGAATGGCCCGCTTACCGCCCAGACGATAACGATGGCGCAACAGGCGATGAAAGTCGGCGGCAGGCCCGCCAAGTGCGAAACGGTGTTGGCGATTCTGGTAAACAGCTTTTCGATCATTCACATCCTCAACCGTTCAAAGCGCGACGAGCTGACCAAGGCCGCATTCATCGCTCCAACAATAAACAACCGGCAGCCGCTTCCGGTTCCCTGTCGCAGAGGGCATCGCTGGTGCAATTGTATGCACGCCAAAGGCGCAGCGCCGTGAAAAGCCGCCTTATCGGTTTGTTGCCATTAGTCACCATGCAGGCCAAAACCTGTTCGTTCCGCTTCACGGCGGATTTGTCTCCAAGCCCCTTCCGCTGCGCCACCCCCGCATGGCGGAAGGGGTCCGTTGCGTTGCCGCAGACCGGCGGAACTCTTCCCGACACGTGCCGTTCAGAATTTTGGCGCCAGGATTTCGGCCAGCCAGTCGATGAAACCGCGCACGCGCGGCGAGCTCTCAGGAATGCTCTTGCTCCCAACGATCGAGGAAATCCTCAATCGGCAAGGCCTGCATGTCGGGAACCGCTTTGGCGAGTTTCTCCGGCGGCCAGTCCCACCAGGCAAGGCTTTCGATCCGCGCCGCGATCTCGGAGGGAAAGCGCATGCGCAACGGCTTCGCCGGTACGCCGGCGACGATTGTGTAGGCCGGCACATCCCGCGTCACCACCGAATTGGCGCCGATGATGGCGCCATTGCCGATGCTGATCTCGGGCATGATGACGGCGCCATGGCCGATCCAGACATCATTGCCGATGCCGACCGCCTTGGCCTGCCGCCGCGCGCGGAACGCCGCGTCGACGCCCAGCCAGCGGAAATACTCGTTCGGCCGGTAGCTGAGCTTGTGCTGCGTGATCCGCTCGATCGGATGCTCCAAGGCATTGATGCGGCTGTTGGCGGCGATCGAGCAGAATTTTCCGATCGTCGTGTAGATCGCCTCGGCGTGGCGCTCGAAATAGGAGAAATCGCCGACATTGACCTCGCGCAGCACCACCCGTTCGCCGATCGAGGCATAGCGGCCAAGCTTGCACGCTTTCAGCTCCGCGGTCGAATGGATGCGCGGCTCGGGATCTTTCAGGACGAGGTTTTCGGTACGGTCCATCTGGCGGATTTACCCCCGCGCAATTGCGGAAGCAATTGTCGCGTTGCGCCCGGAGGATCGTTATTTCGGCTTGCCGCCGGTCCACACCACGTTCTGGCCGAACAGCGGCACGGTCGTCACCGACATTTTCGCCGAGCCGTCCTGCACTTGGCGCGAATGCGAGAGATAGATCAGCGTCTCGTTCTTCTTGTCGTAGATGCGGTTCACCACCTGCTTCTTCCAGATCAGGCTGATGCCTTGCTTGAACACCTCTTCGCCGCCCTCGCTCATGTCGATGTCGCCGATGGTGATCGGCCCGGTCTGGCGGCAGGAGATCGAGGAATCAGACGGATCCTCGAACCAGTTGCCCTTGTGCAGCCGGTCGATGACGCTGCGGTCGAAATAGGAGACATGGCAGGTCACGCCGTCGATCTTGGGATCCTTGATCGCCTCGACGATGATGTCGTTGCCGACCCAATCGACGCCGACCTTGCCGACTTCCTCTGCCGCTGCGGCACCGGCGCCAAGGGCAATGCATGCGGCCAGCGCGCCGCCGATCAGTTTCTGCCCAATCCGTCTCTGCCCAGTCCGTCTTTGCAAGGGAGCCTCCTCAGGTTCAGTTTGCCGGTCTCAGGTGGGATAAGGGCCAGCTGTTTGCAAGGTAGCGCCCAGCCCGGTTGCGGCAACGCGGCATCTTTGCCTTGCCCCCTGCGACCGGCTAAGACTGCCGGCAGAGAGGCGCCGATCCGGCGCTCGATGATTTCTGCTACGGACAATTCCTGATGATGCGTTCAATTCTGGTCGGCATTCTCGTTCTGATGGCGGCGGGCATCGGCTGGCTCACCTTTGACTTCTATCGCGGCCACTATGGTGGCGAACCGTATGGCGCGCCATTCACGCTGGTCGACCAGAAAGGCGCGCCAATCACCGAAGCCGCCTTCCGGGGAAAACCCAGCATCGTCTTCTTCGGCTTCACCCATTGCCCGGAAGTCTGCCCGACCACTTTGTTCGAAATGGCCGGCTGGCTGAAGACGCTGGGCAACGACGGCAAGAACCTCAACGCCTACTTCGTTACAGTCGATCCAGAGCGCGACACGCCGCCGGTGATGAACACTTACGTCAGCAATTTCTCCGACCGCATCGTCGGCATATCGGGCGATCCCGACAAGGTGCACGCCATGGCGAAGTCCTTCAACATCTATTGGAAGAAGGTCGACACCGGCGACGGCGATTACACGATGGACCACACCGCCTCCGCGCTGCTGCTCAACGCCAAGGGCGAGTTTTCGGGCACCATAGCCTATGGCGAAAGCGCCGATACCGCGATCGCCAAGCTGAAGCGGCTGGCGGCAGGCTAGGCATGATCCCGAAACGTGGATTCCGGTTTTCCCGGACAGAAAAGTGTTGTCCAGAGATCATGCTCAAACAAGAGACCAGCTGATGGGTCAGACCAGGCTCCACTTCATCGCTGGGAAGATCGAGGCCGACCGCATCTTTGCCGCGCTCGAACCGGCTTTCGAGGATGAAGGCCTGCCGATCGCCGTGCTCGAAGTCGATGAAGACCGCGACATCTATGAGGTTTCGCTCTACACCGACGGCAATGTCGACGCGGTTGAGGCGCGGCTAAGGGACAGCCTTGCCGGACTGTCCCTGTCGAAGCCGATCGAGCGCGAGGTTCTGCCCGACATCGATTGGGTGGCGCGCTCGCTGGAGGGACTGAAGCCGGTGCGCGCCGGACGTTTCTTCGTCCATGGCGGGCATGACCGCCGGAAGCGCCACAGCGGCGAACTCGCCATCGAGATCGAGGCCGGCCTTGCCTTCGGCACCGGCCATCACGGCACCACTGCCGGCTGCCTCGAAATGCTGGAGCGGGTCGTGCGCCGCGAACGTCCCAGGAATGCCCTCGACCTCGGCACCGGCAGCGCGGTGCTCGCGATCGCGGTCGCCAAGCTGGCGCATATTCCGGTGCTGGCGACCGACATCGATCCGATCGCCGTCAGGGTCGCCGCCGCCAACGCCCGCCTCAACCACGTCAAGGCGCTGGTTGAAACGGTGACGGCGCCCGGCTTCCACCACCCGATCTTCGGCAAGCGGGCGCCTTTCGACCTCATCGTCGCCAACATATTGGCGCGGCCGCTGATGCGGCTGGCGCCTGAGATGGCCAGGCACATCAGCCTCGGCGGCTCGATCGTGCTGTCCGGCATCCTCGAGCGCCAGTGCAATGCGGTGATCTCAGCCTATGTCGGCCAGAATTTCCGCCATGTCAGGACCTTGCATCGCGAAGGCTGGGTAACGATCCACCTGAAGCACTGAGACGCAACGCGCTTTGGACCATCCGAGGCTGTTTGCGATTGGCGAAAATCGATTCCGGTTTTCCGGGTCATGCGCTACGGTCGCGCCCGATACAGGAGGCATACGATGTTCCAGACCTTCGATTCCGCAGGCGACCCGAGCGTCGGCAAGCCGCGCGTGACGTTGCTGCGGCGATGGCTGGCGGATAATGGCCTCGACGGTTTCCTGGTGCCGCGCGCCGACGAGCACCAGGGCGAGTATGTCGCCGACCGCTCGGCGCGGCTGAAATGGCTGACCGGCTTCAGCGGTTCGGCCGGCGTCGCGCTCGTGCTGCGCGACCGCGCCTTCATGTTCGTCGATGGCCGCTATACCTTGCAAGTGCGCCACGAAGTCGATCTCGACATTTTTGCAATCGAGAGTCTCGTCGACAACCCGCCGGCCTCCTGGATCAAGGACAATCTCGGCAAGGGCGCCAGGCTTGGCTTCGACCCCTGGCTGCACACGATCGCTGAGGTCAAGGCGCTGAAGGCTTCGGCCGAGCAATCCGGCGCGACGCTGGTGCCGCTGGACAATAACCCGATCGACATCATCTGGAAGGATCAGCCCGAGCCGCCGGTGGCGCCGGTCGAGATCCACCCGATCGGCTTTGCCGGGGAACTCGCCAAGGACAAGCTGGCGCGGCTGGCGGCGGCAATCGGCAAGGACGGCGCGACGCACGCCGTGCTCACCGACCCCTCCTCGATCGCCTGGGCCTTCAACATCCGTGGCGGTGACGTGCCGCACACGCCGCTGGCGCTCGGCTTTGCGATCCTCGCCGCCGACGGCAAGCATCAGCTGTTCATGGACAGCCGCAAGTTTTCGCGCACGGTCGCCGCCTATCTCACCCAACTCGCCGATCTGTACGAGCCCGGCGAATTCGAGGCGGCGGTCGCAGCCCTTGCCAAGGGCGGCGCCAAGATCGCGCTCGATCCGGTGCTGGCGGCGGAAAAGCTGAGAATGCTGGTCGAGGACAATGGCGGCACATTTGTTTCAGCAGCCGATCCCGCCCGCATTCCGCGCGCCACCAAGAACCAGGCGGAAATCGCCGGCAGCCGCGCCGCGCACCGCCGGGACGGCGCGGCGGTGGCGAAACTGCTGTGCTGGCTGGAACGGCAGAAGCCGGGCACGCTCGACGAAATAACCGTTGTCACCAAGCTGGAGGAAACGCGCCGGCAGACCGGCGAGGAAACGCAGATGCCGCTGCGCGATGTCTCCTTCGACACCATTTCCGGCGCCGGGCCGAACGGCGCCATCATGCACTACCGCGTCTCGCGCGCCACCAATCGCAAGCTGGCAAACGGCGAGCTGTTCCTGCTCGATTCCGGTGCCCAGTATCAGGATGGCACCACCGACATCACCCGCACCGTGCCGATCGGCCAGCCGACCGAGGAGATGCGCGAGCGCTTCACGCTGGTGTTGAAGGGCATGATCGGCATTTCCACGCTGCGCTTTCCCGCCGGCACGCGCGGCTCGGAAATCGACGCGGTGGCGCGCATGGCGCTGTGGAAGCATGGCTGCGACTTTGCCCACGGCACCGGCCACGGCGTCGGCTCGTATCTGGCCGTGCATGAAGGGCCGCAGCGCATCGCCCGCACCGGCACCGAAAAGCTGCTGGCCGGCATGATGCTGTCCAACGAGCCCGGCTATTACAAGGAAGGCTCCTACGGCATCCGCATCGAGAACCTGATCCTGGTGACACCGGCTGAACAGGTGGAGGGCGGCGACATCGCCATGCACGGTTTCGAGACGCTGACGCTGGCGCCGATCGATATCAGGCTGATCCGCACCGACCTGTTGACGCGCGAGGAGTTGCACTGGCTGGATACTTACCATGCCTGGGTGCTGGCCGAGATCGGCCCGATGCTCGACGGCGAGACGCTGGCCTGGCTGGAGAAGGCAACAGCGCCGCTGCCGCACGACGCCAAGATCTGAAATGAGCTTCTTTCTCCCCGTCACTATACGGGGAGGTGAGGAGCGGTCCGCGAAGCGGACGAAAAGCCAATTGCTTGGCTTTTCGAGTGACGAACGCCCGGCAGGGCAATGAGCGGCGGCGCCGACAGTTCGAAACTGTTCCGCGCGCAGGCGCCCTATGCCACAAACTGCCGCGCGAGGACCAGCACCACCGCCCCGGCCAGAAACATCGCCATCAGGCCGCCGCGCAGCGAGACCACAGCGGCGACGACCAGTGCCGCCCATTCCGCCGGTCCGGCGCTGAGTGCGGCGGGCGCCACCAGCGTCGTCAACACCGCCGCCGGCACGGCGTTCAAGCCAGCCTCGACGCGTGGATGGATGTGGTCGAAGCGCGAGATCACCAGATGGCCGCCGACGCGGGTGAGATAGGTGGCGATCGCGCCGGCAATGATGATCCACAAAGTCGCGCTCATCGTTTTGCCTCCACACCGCTATGGTGCGGCGGCAGGATGACGGCCAGAAGCACGCCTGCAACGGCGCCGATGGAGACGTGCCATGGCGATCCCACAGTTTTGTAGGCGATGATCGACGCCGCGGCGCTGGCGATCACCACCGGCAGCCACAGTGGCCGGTTGCGAAAGCCCATGACCAGCCCGAGGAAATAGATCGGCAGCAGGAAATCGATGCCGAGCGCATGCGTGTCGGGGATCAGCTTGCCGAACACCGCACCCAACGCGCTTTCAATCCCCCAGAACACATAGACCGGCAGGCCAAGGCCCATATACCAGGCAAAACCGACGGTCTCGCCGGCTTCGGCCCTGCGCTCGGCCACCGCGAATTGCGGATCGGTGAGCACGAAATAGCCCAGCCCCTGCTGGATGACCGGCCAGTGCGCGATTCGCCGGCCGATGCTGGCGGAGTAAAGCACGTGACGGAAGTTTACCGCGAAGATCGACAGCACGACCAGCCATGGCGCGACATGCTGGCCGAACAATTCGATGCCTACCATCTGGCTGGCGCCGCCGAAGATCAGCGCGCTCATTAAAAAAGCTTCGAGAACGGAAAAGCCGTTGTCGACGGCGATGGCGCCGAACAGCAGCCCAAATGGCGCCGCGGCGACAACCACCGGCATCGACAGCCGCACGCCGTCCCAGAATTCGCTGGCCACAGAATTTTCGCTTAAGGTCTCTGCCGACATGTCACATTCCCATCTCGCGCTGCTATGTAGGAGCCGGCGTTTGAAAAGTCAGACGAATTCGCTTGAGCCAACAAATCAGCGAAACTGATGTTGTAAAAAATGAGGGGTTCGGATGATCGCTTATGATTTCACCGGCAGGCACGCGGTCGTCACCGGCGCCGGTGGCGGTATGGGCGAGGCGATCTCGCTGGCGCTGCTCGAGGCCGGCGCCTCGGTCACCGCCATCGACGTCAAGCCGCGTCCGGCGTCGCTTGCCGCCTATGACGACCGGCTCACCTTTGCCCAGGGCGACCTCACCGACGCCGCCTTTGTCGAGCAGACCATCAACGCCGCGGGCCGCAAGCGCGGCGGCATCGATTATCTCGCCAATGTCGCAGGCGTGCTCTGGTTCGGCCGCGACAAGTCGGCCCTCGAGATGGACCTTGATGTCTGGGACCAGGTCTTCAACATCAATCTGAAATCCTTCGTCCACACCGCGCGGGCGGTGGTTCCGCATATGCGGGCCGGCGGACGCGGCGGCGCCATGGTGCACTTCTCCACCATCCAGTGGTATCGCGGCGATCCGACCCCGCAGGATGCCTACCAGGCATCGAAGGCCGGCGTCTGTGCGCTGTCGAAGTCGCTCGCCATGCAGTTGGCGGGCGATGGCATCCGCTCCAATTCGATCTGCCCGGGCATGGCGTTGACGCCGCTGCAGGCGCGCTGGGACACCGAGGAGAAACGCGCGGCCGTTGCCAATTATGCGCCGCTCGGCCGCATCGGCACGCCGCAGGACATGGCCAATGCCGCGCTCTTCCTGCTTTCCGATGCGGCAAGCTACATCACCGGCATCGAACTGGCAGTCGACGGTGGGCTTTTGATGCGGATGTAGCCGAGTAGCGCGCCGGGCTGATTTAGCTCCGCGGTGCCGTGCCCTGGATCGCCCTGCCCCAGTCAAGCAGCGGCTTGGCGCGCAAGGCGAAATCGACAAGCTCGTCGACCAGCGTCGGCGCGTGAATTCCAGCCGGATCGATCATGTGCTGGACATAGAAGTGCCGGTTGCGGATGGCGTCGACAAGATCGGGTTCGTTGACCTGTTCGAAGCCGCGCGGCGTGCGCTTCATGCGGCCCTCGGTTTCGAGTTCGAAGCCGTTTTTCTTCAGGGTTGAAAGCAGTTTTCGGAACTCGGCCGGCCGGGCGATAATCGCCTTGCGCATCGCCAGCAGCAGGGACGCCTCCGGATTCCACCAGGCGACATCGGCAAAGCAGCGGTCGATCCCGACATAGACGAAGAACACGCCCTGCTCCATCTTGGTGCCATCCGGCGACAGCATGGCCGACAAATGCTGGTTGTAGGGCCGCTTGTCCTTGGCGAAGCGCACGTCGCGGTTGATGCGAAACAGTGACTTCTTGCGGTCTCCGCGCAAGCCCAGACCCGCCGCCGCGAAGCGCTCCGTCAGCGTCTCGACCAGATCGCAGAACGGCTCATGCAACTCGCTGTCGTAAAGCGCGCGGTTTTCCTGGAACCATTCGCGGCTCTGGTGGAAGTCGAGCGCCTTGAGGAACGGGATGGCTTTTTGCCCGAACCCTTTGAACGAACCGGCCATCACGCCTTGCCGACCCGTTGCAGCCAGGTGTCCTCGTCGATGACTTCGACGCCGAGTTCACTGGCCTGCTTCAGTTTGGAGCCGGCGCCCGGCCCGGCCACCAGCAGATCGGTCTTCGCCGACACCGAACCCGCCACCTTGGCGCCGAGCCGTTCGGCCATCGCCTTGGCTTCGGAGCGTGTCATCTTTTCCAGCGTGCCGGTGAAGACGATGGTCTTGCCGGCAACCTCGCTGTCGGTCGACACGGTGACGACATACGGCTTCGGCTTGACCTGTTCGAGCAGTCTGTCGAGCACGTCGTCATTGCGTTCATTGCCGAAGAAATCGCGCAACGCATCGATCACTGTATCGCCAATGCCGTTGATGGAGGGGAAGACGCTGTGCGGATCCTCAGCCGCCGCCGTTTCCTTGCCGACGCGGATCAGCTCCTCGATGGTCGAAAACGTCCGGGCAAGCACGGCCGCCGTCGTTTCGCCGATATGGCGGATGCCGAGTGCGAAGATGAAGCGGTCGAGCTCCGGCTCGCGGCGCGAATCGATGGCCGCGAACAGCTTGTCGAGACCTTCATAATTGCGGTCCTCGACACCACGCACATTCTTGCGCGCCTTGCCCGATGCCGCCTCGCGCAGCCGCGCCTGCTCCTCGCGCCGCTCGGCCAGCGCCCTGGTGACGGCCGGGCGGCGATCCCTGAGGGTGAAGATATCGGCGGCGGTCTTGACCAGTCCCGAATTGAAGAACAGGTCGATATTCTCCGCGCCCAGCCCCTCGATGTCGAGCGCGCCGCGCGATACGAAATGACGCAGCCGCTCCACAGCCTGCGCGGCGCAGATCAGCTCGCCGGTGCAGCGCCGGCGGGAATCCTCCTTGCCGGTCTTCTCGTTGATTTCGCGCGTCGCCGGCGAGCCGCAGACCGGACAAATGTGCGGGAATTCGTAAGGCACCGCATCAGCCGGCCGCTTGTCGACGACCACGCTGACGATCTGCGGAATGACATCGCCCGCCCGTTGTATGACAACCGTGTCACCGATGCGGACATCGATGCCGTCGCGAATCGGCAGGCCGTTGCTGTCGAAGCCCTTGATGTAGTCCTCATTGTGCAGCGTGACGTTTTCGACCACCACGCCGCCGACCGTGACCGGCGCCAGCCGCGCCACCGGCGCCAGCGTACCGGTACGGCCGACCTGGATGTCGATCTTCTGCACCGTCGTCATCGCCTGTTCGGCCGGGAATTTGTGCGCAACGGCCCAGCGCGGCTCACCGGTGACAAAGCCCCAGCGACGCTGCAATTCCAGCTGGTCGACCTTGTAGACGACACCGTCGATGTCGTAGCCGAGCGACGAACGCAGCTCCTCGATCTTGTGGTAGTGCGCGATCAGCTCCTCGACCGACTTCGCCCGCACCATCAGCGGGCTGACCTTGAACCCCCATTCGGCGAATTTCTGCACCGAATCATATTGGGTCGGCGCCGGATCCGCTGTCGTGTAGCCCCAGGCATAGGCAAAAAATTTAAGATTGCGGCTGGCGGTGACGGACGCATCCTTCTGTCGCAAGGAGCCCGCTGCCGTGTTGCGCGGATTGACATAGTCCTGGCCGCCCACCGCCGCCGAGCGTACCTTCAGTGCCTCGAATTCCGCATAGGTCATGTAGACCTCGCCGCGGATCTCGATGGTCTCGGGCCAGCCCGATCCTTCCAGCTTGGCGGGGATGTCGGCGATGGTCCTGAGATTGGCGGTAATATCCTCGCCGACAGTGCCGTCGCCGCGCGTAGCACCCTGCACGAACACACCGCGTTCATAGCGCAGCGACGCCGACAGGCCGTCGATCTTCGGCTCGGCCGTAAACGCGATGTCGAGATCCTTGTCGCGGTCGAAGAAGCGCCGGCCACGCTCGATGAAATCGGTGACGTCCTCGTCTGTGTAGGCCTTGGCAAGGCTGAGCATCGGCACCGCATGGCGCACCTTGGCAAAGCCTTCCGCCGGCGCGGCGCCGACCCGCAGCGAGGGCGAATCCTCCCGCACCAGACCGGGAAACCGCTCCTCGATGGCAAGGTTGCGCCGCCGCAGCGCGTCATATTCCGCGTCCGTAATCGTCGGCGCGTCCTCGGCATGATAGCGCCGGTCATGACCGGCGATCTCCTCGGCCAGCCGCTGGAGCTCATCCGCGGCTTCGCTTTCGCTCAACGATTCGACTGGTTTTTCAGACATGCAGCGGTCCCTGGACAGTGGCGCGACACCATAAATCAGGATTTCGGAAAAAGCATTCCTGAACAGCGGGATGGAGCCATATCCTGACTCAGTCCGAAAGCCTTGCGACGACTACGCTGCAGCAATATTCTCGCGTAGCAGCCGTTCGGCGGCTGCGCGCGCCTCTTCGGTGATGGTGGCGCCGGCCAGCATGCGCGCAATCTCTTCCTGGCGCGCCGCCCGGTCCATCTCGGCAATGCCGGTGGCAACCTTGTCCGAGCCGCCGGATTTGGAGATCAGGAAATGCGTCGCAGCACGTGCCGCCACTTGCGGAGCATGCGTGACCGACAGCACCTGCACGCGCTTCGACAGCCTGGCCAGCCTTTGGCCGATCGCATCGGCCACGGCGCCGCCGACGCCGGTGTCGATCTCGTCGAAGACCAATGTCGGCGCCGAGCCACGGTCGGCCAGCGCCACCTTGAGCGCCAGCAGGAAGCGCGACAGCTCGCCGCCGGAGGCGACCTTCATCATCGGCCCAGGCCTGGTGCCGGGATTGGTGCGCACCCAGAACTCGACCTGGTCGATGCCTTCTTCCATGCGGTTCTCGCCATCGCTGGCCAGTTCGACGATGAACTCAGCCCGTTCCAGCTTCAGCGCCGGCAATTCGGCCATCACAGCCTTGGTCAGGCCGACCGCGGCCGCATGGCGAAGGGCGGAGAGCTGGGCTGCGGAAATATCGTAGGCTTCGCGCGCCGCTGAGGCCTGCTTTTCCAAGAGATGCAGGCGCCCCTCGCCGGCATCGAGATCGGCGAGATCGGCCAACATGGTGTCGCGCAGTTGCGCCAGATCGTCGACAGCGACACTGTGCTTGCGTGACGCCGCACGCAGCGAAAACAGCCGCTCTTCCGCCTTCTCCAGCCGCTGCGGGTCGTATTCGGTGGCGCGCAATGCCGCCTCGACGCCCGATTGCGCGGCATCCAGCGACAGCATCGCCTCATCCAGCGACTTCACCACATCCTCGAGCAGGCCCGGCGCTTCGCTGGCCTTGCGCTGCAGGCGCCTGAGCAAACTGGCCAGTTGCGGCAGTGGCGAGGACGGGCCTGACAGCACATCCTGCGCATCGTGTATTTCCGAGGCGATCTTTTCGGCCCGCATCATCGTGGCGCGCAATTCGGCCAGTTGCGTCTCTTCGCCGGGCTGCGGATCGAGCTTTGCCAGTTCCGCCACCGAGGCCCTGAGATAATCGGCCTCGCGCGCCGCTGCCTCGACCTTGGCGCGGTGCCTGGCAAACTCCTGCTCGGCGCCGCGCCAGTAGCGCCACGCCTCGCCGGTCGCGCGGGCGGCGCCGAGATGGCCGCCAAAACTGTCCAGCAATTCGCGATGCGCGCCTGGATCGACCAGGGCGCGCTCGTCATGCTGGCCGTGGATCTCGACCAGCGCGTGGCCGATGTCGCGCATCAGCGTGACGCTGGACGGCTGGTCGTTGACGAAGACACGGGTACGGCCATCCGCCGTCTGCAGCCGGCGCAGGATGATGTCGCCGTCATCCTCGATGGCGTTCTCGGCCAGCAGCGCGCGCACCGGGTGGTTGCGCGGCACATCGAAGACGGCAATGACCTGGCCCTGGGCAGCACCGTGCCGCACCAGCGAGGCGTCGCCGCGGGCGCCAAGCGCCAGCGACAGCGCGTCGAGAAGGATCGATTTGCCGGCGCCGGTTTCACCGGTCAGCACGGAAAGGCCGGGCTGGAAGTCGATATCCAGCTTCTCGATCAGGACGATATCGCGGATCGACAGTCTGGAAAGCATCAGAACCCGGACCTCAAGCAATTCCAGGAAAAGTGCGTAGCGGTTTTCCGTCCGGAATTGCGTAGAACAAAAAGTTAGGACGGTTCAGCGCCTCAATCAAACCACTGAACCGCTGTGAAGCGGCATGCGACCGATGGAGTCGCAGCGCCGCACTATCTTTTTGTTTGAGCGTCGGATCAATCCGAAAAGCGCGTTCCGCCTCAGTCGATGCTCGGGCGTCAGGCGCCGGTGATCAGCTTGCCGGCCTTGGATATCCACGATCCGGCATTCTCGCGCGGCTCAAGCCCGTTGCTCTGCAACAGCTTGTAGGTATCCTTGTACCATTGGCTGTCGGGATAATTGGTGCCGAGCACCGCAGCGGCGGTTTGCGCTTCCGAGGTCAAGCCCATCGCGTAGTAGCTTTCGGCCAGACGCGCCAGCGCCTCTTCGACATGGCGGGTGTTGGAATAGTTCTCGACCACGTTGCGGAAGCGCTTGACGGCAGCAATGTATTCGCGCCGCTCGAGATAATAGCGGCCGATCTGCATCTCTTTGCCGGCCAGCTGGTCGTTGGCGAAACGGATCTTTTCCTTGGCGTCGTCGACATATTCCGACGTCGGCCAGCGCGTCACCAGATCCTGCATCGTCTGCACGGTCTGGCGTGCTTCCTTCTGATCCTGGGTGACGTCCTTGATCTGCTTGTAGTAGCTCAGCCCGATAATATACTGGGCGTAAGCCGCGTCGTCGGTCGACGGATAAAGCGTCAGATAGCGCTTGGCCGAGCCGATTGCTTCGTCATAACGGCCTGCGCGATAGTCGGCGAAGGCGCCCATCACCATCGATTTGCGGGCGAATTCCGAATAGGGGTGCTGGCGGTCGACGGCGTCGAACTTCTTGCTCGCCTCATCCAGGCGGCCGGCATTGAGATTGGCAAGGCCTTGATTGTAAAGGACGTCGGCCGGTTCGGTCTGGTCGACATAGGTCGACAGGTCGACGTCTTTCTCGGACGACATGCAGGCCGAGAGGAAGAGCGATGGCACAACCACCGAAAGCGCCAGGAAAACAGCCCGATACGGCGCTTTCGATTGACCAACTCGCTTGAAGAACATGATTGGATTGCGCCCTTTCGGCGTTAGTTGAATGCCTTTCGCATGGTGTTCCCTCAAAACTGATCCCCACTTTTGAGCGACATGCGCCTAACAGACGGCAGCAGCCATAAACCATAACTGCCTTGCCCAGCAACGCTATGTCTAGCCAATCGCACATTTTTGTGGCGGCTTGGTGTTGCCCCGAATGCTACGCACTTTCACTGGCCGGTGATGCTTTCGTGCAACACCGGCCAGCGTTCAGAAAGCCAGAAAATCGTTAAGAATCAGATCACCCAGGGCGCAAAGACAGGGCCGGTGACGGCGCTCATCTCGGCGGTGCGGCCGCGCTCGCGGCGCGTGGTCTCGACGACCTCGAAGGCCGAACGGTCGGACAGAAGCCGCCGCAAAGCGGCCGCATTCATCCGGTGACCGCCGCGATAGGAGCGGAAACAACCAATGAAACGGGCGCCGGCCAGCGCCAGATCGCCCATCGCGTCCATCGTCTTGTGGCGAGCGAACTCATTGGGGTAGCGCAGGCCGCCCATGTTGATCACCCGGTTGTCGTCGCCGATCACCAGCGAGTTCTCCAGCGAGGAGCCCAGCGCATAGCCGGCCGCCCACAGCCGCTCGACATCCTTCATGAAGCCGAAGGTGCGGGCGCGCGCGATATCCTGGCGAAAGATGTCGGGGTTGATGTCGGAGGCGAATAGCTGGCGGCCGATCGCCGGGCTTTCGAAATCGATCTCGACCTCGAAGCGCGTGCCGCTATAGGGCCTGAACTCGGCCCAGGACGCGCCATTCTCGATGCGGACGGGCTTGACCACCCTGATGTAGCGGCGCTTGACCGCCAGCGTCTCGATGCCGGCTTGGTCGATGGCTTCCACGAACGCCACCGCACTGCCATCGAGGATCGGAACCTCATGACCGTCGATCTCGATGACGATGTTGTCGATGCCGAGCCCGAAAAGCGTCGCCATCAGATGTTCGACGGTGGCGATATGCTCGCCTGCCGGATCGCCGAGCATGGTGCAGAGATCGGTCGCGCCGACTTCAGCAACCAGCGCGCGGAACTCGCGGCTCTCGCTTCCGTTCGAAAGGTGGAAGAGCACGCCGGTGTCAGCGTCCGCAGGGAGGAAATTGACGGTGACCGGTTTGCCGCTGTGAACGCCGGTACCGGTCAGCGTTGCACGCGATTTCAGTGTCGTCTGATAGTCTTGCAAGACAAACCCCATAGCCCAAACGCCTAAGTCCGCTTTAACCCAAAAGGCGCGGCTCTTTTTTATCGGCAGGCAGGGCCACTTCCCCGAATCCCAGCACACCGAAAGTGCTGCGGCAAAGATAATGGTCTGTCAGGGAGACTCCAAATCACGGTTTCTTACTCTGTGTAACCGCGCCAGACCTTGAGCGTCACATCGTAACGCCTTGTTATTAAACCCCTTTAAACGTTAACAGGCAGACAATCTCTCGTCTGCCTGTTAACAAGTGTTACATACCGTTAACGGCTCAGTTGGCCTGGCGGCGCAGGAAAGCCGGTATCTCCAGCTGGTCGTCTTCCTGGGTCGACCTGGTCTGCGGCGTCAACCGGCCCTGATCGTCGAGCTGGCCGCGGCGCGGCGCGTAAAGCTGCGGATCCTGGCTGGCAAGGCGGCGCATTTCCGGCGCCGCCTGGCGCAGTTTCGGTTCGCGCGGCTGTGCCGGCTGCAACCGGGCCGGCTCTTCTTCGCGGCGCGTCAGTCCGTTGGTCAGCCGCTTGAGCAGCCCCATCGGCCCGCTGTTTTCATGGTCGGCCGGACGGCCCTTGGCTTCCACCTCGGCCCGCACCACCGGCGGAAAATCCTCCACCCGCGGCATGCGCTGCGGTGCGGCAGCCACCGGCTGCGGCATTTCCCGCAGCGGCGCCGGTTGCATCACCTGCTGCACGACAGGCTGCGGCTGGGCAGGCGGGGCCTGGAAGATCTTGCTCTGCGGGCGGAAATCTTCCGCCTGGGCCATCGGCGCCGGACGAGCCATTGCCGCCGCATTGGCCTCGGCAAGCTGGATCGCCTCGGCCACCGGATCGGCCGCGCGCTGCTCATAGGTCTGCTGCTGGACCGGTGCCGGACGGCCTTCCGCCCCCGAAGCCGCTGGGCGGCTGACCGGCTTCTGCTGCGGCGGCACGGCCCGGATCGAGATCGGCGCCGCGGCAATTTCAGCTGCCGATTTGTCGATGCCGGTGGCGACCACCGAGACGCGGATGACGCCTTCGAGTTCCTCGTCGAAGGTGGCGCCGAGGATGATGTTGGCGTCCTGATCGACTTCCTCGCGGATGCGGGTCGCGGCCTCGTCGACTTCGAACAGGGTCAGGTCGCGGCCGCCGGTGATCGAGATCAGCAGGCCCTTGGCGCCCCTCATCGAGGTCTCGTCGAGCAACGGATTGGCGATCGCCGCCTCGGCGGCGGCCATCGCGCGGCCCTCGCCCGAAGCTTCGCCGGTGCCCATCATCGCCTTGCCCATTTCGCGCATCACCGAACGCACGTCGGCGAAGTCGAGATTGATCAGACCTTCCTTGACCATCAGGTCGGTGATGCAGGCAACACCGGAGTAGAGCACCTGGTCGGCCATGGCGAAGGCGTCGGCAAAGGTGGTCTTGTCATTGGCCAGCCGGAACAGGTTCTGGTTGGGGATGACGATCAGGGTATCGACACATTTCTGCAGCTCCTCGATGCCGAGATCCGCCGTCTTCATGCGGCGCTGGCCTTCGAAATGGAACGGCTTGGTGACGACGCCGACGGTGAGGATACCCCGTTCGCGCGCCGCGCGGGCAACCACGGGAGCCGCACCGGTTCCGGTGCCGCCACCCATACCGGCGGTGACGAAGCACATATGGGTGTTGGAGAGATGATCGATGATCTCATCGATGCACTCTTCCGCCGCCGCACGGCCCACTTCAGGCTGCGAGCCGGCGCCGAGCCCCTCGGTGACATGCGCGCCGAGCTGGATCAGCCGCTCGGCCTTCGACATGGTCAGCGCCTGTGCATCGGTGTTGGCCACGACGAACTCGACACCGCGCAAGCCCGCGGTGATCATGTTGTTGACGGCATTGCCGCCGCCGCCGCCGACACCGAATACGGTGATCCGCGGCTTGAGCTCGGTGATGTCCGGCTTTTGCAGATTGATCGTCATTGTCTCCGTCCTTTGCCTTTCCCGCCGCTTCGCCGCCGCGGCCGCCTATGGGGCTGTCCCCGTCAATTAGAAACTGTCTCTCAACCACTGACTCATGCGATGCAGTTTTCCGCCCGTCCCGGTCATCCTGAGACCGGAAATTCCTTTCGCCGGATGGCTCTCGAAGCTCGCCATCTGCGGATAGATCAGCAGCCCGACCGCCGTCGAGAAAGCCGGCCCCTTGGCAGCTTCCGGCAGGCCCGCCACGCCGAGCGGGCGTCCGATGCGCACATTGCGTCCCAGAATGCGGCGCGCCGCCTCGGGGAGACCCGCAAGCTGGCTGGCGCCGCCGGTCAGCACGACGCGTTTTCCCACGGCATTGCCGTAGCCCGACTTGTTCAGCCGGTCGCGCAACAGTTCCAGCGTCTCGTCGATGCGGGCGCGGATGACGCGCGTCATCACCGAGCGCGGGATCTGCAGCGGCATCTCGCCGTCTTCGCCGATCGGCTGGATCGAGACCAGGTCGCGATCGTCGGCACTGCCAGGCAGCGCCGAACCATGCATCACCTTCAGCCGCTCCGCGGCGTCGAGCGAGGTCGACAGGCCCTTGGCCATATCGAGCGTCACATGATTGCCGCCGATGGCAATGGCATCGGCGTGGACGAATTTGCCTTCCGAAAACACCGAGATGGTCGTCGTGCCGCCGCCCATGTCGATGCAGGCCGCACCCATTTCCAGTTCGTCGTCGACTAGGGCCGCAAGCCCGCTGGCATAGGGCGTCGCCACCATGCGCTCGACCGAAAGATGCGAGCGGTTGATGCAGAGCTCCAGATTGCGCAGCGGCGCGGCATCGCCCGTCAGCACATGCATATCGACGCCGAGCTGGTCGCCGACCATGCCGCGCGGATCGCGCACGCCGCGCTCGGCGTCCAGCGAAAAGCCGACGGGCAGCGAATGGATCACGTCGCGTTCGGCCTTGAGCGCCTGCTTGGCGCCGGCGGCAAGCACGCGCTTGATGTCGGCTTCGTCGGCCTGATGGCCACCAAGATTGATGGTGGCCGAATAGGTTTCGCTCTTCAGCCGGCCCGCCGTCATGTTGACGATCAGCGAATCCACGGTCAGTCCCGCCATGCGTTCGGCTGCGTCGACGGACAGGCGAATGGCGTGCTCCGCGCGGTCGAGATCGACGACCACGCCCGACTTCACGCCTTGCGATTTCTGGTGGCCGATGCCGATCACCTGGATGCGGTGCGAGCGGCCGCGCAACAGCTTGCCGTCCTCGCGCGGCTTCAGTTTCGCCACCACGCAGCAAACCTTGCTCGAGCCGACATCCAGCACGGTGAGCGTGCCGGAACGCCGCGAAGAGGCATCGCTGTTGCCGCCAAGCCAGCTCATATCTTCGTCCCCGACTTGCGCTTCAGATTTTGCGGCTTTTCATTGAGCGCGGCCTGGCGCTGCGTCGCCGCTTCCGGCGTCAGCTGCACCACCAGGCGATCGGAGATGCGCATGTCGACGGCGGCGATGTCCCGCGTCAGAAGCCCGTTGTCGTGGTCCATCCGAACCAGATCGGCGATCGCCTGATCCTCGCCATCCTCGGGCAGCTTGATCGTGATGCCGTTTTCCAGCTTAAGGTCCCAGCGCCGTTCGCCGATGCGGATATAGCCTTTGACCCGAGCCGCGAGCTCGGGAAATTTGTTGATCTTGGCCACGAAGTCGGGGGCCTTGGCCGGCGCGCCGGTGCCGATGATCAGCGGCAGCAGCGCCTGCTTGCCGCCGGAGAACGGCGCGATCACCGCGCCGGAGCGTTCGATGACCGAAAGCTCCGCGCCCTGCTGCCAGAGCGCGAAGGGCTCGCGCTCCTCGACACGCACTTCCAGCGTATGTGGATAGACCTTGCGCACCGCCGCCACCTCGACCCAGGGCAAGGTATCAATACGTTCACGCGCGGCCTCGGCATCGAAGCCGATCAGTGACGTCCAGCCGTCGAGCTCGAGCCGGTCCAGTATGTCGATCTCCGAAGTCTGGCGGTTGCCGACCACCTTGATCTGGTCGACGGCAAAGCCGGTCCGGGCGGTGATGCTCTGGACGATGTCGTCGGCATGACCGCCGAGAATGGCGCCGTAGAGGCTGCTCGATGCAATGAGCGAAGCCGAAAGGATGGCCGCGGAAAAGCGCGGCGCGACGAAGTCACCGCCGCCCAGGCGCGCCAGCACGCGCACCGGCCGGCGCAGCACGCGCGGCAGCACGAAATGGTCAAACGACAACGACATGCCGAACAGCGCCGGCCCGGCGCCGCCCCTGCCCTTGTCCTGTCCCCATTTCAACGCAGACACGAAGCGTCCTCCACCATCCAACTCAACAATTCGCCAAACGAGTGCCCGGCCTGGGCGGCGATTTCAGGCACCAAAGACGTCGGCGTCATGCCCGGCTGAGTGTTGATCTCGAGCCAGACAATCTCGCCGTTTTCGGAGTGACGGTCGTCATAGCGGAAGTCCGATCGGGAAACGCCCCGGCAGCCGATAGCCAGATGTGCCTTGAGTGCCAGTGTCTGTATTTTTTGGTAAATATTTGATGAAATTTTAGCAGGGATTTCGTGTTTTGATCCGCCGGCGACGTATTTTGAATCATAGTCGTAGAAGGAATGGCCGGTCGGAATGATCTCGCAGACGCCGAGCGCCACGTCGCCCATGACGGCGCAGGTCAGCTCGCGCCCATGGATGTAGCGCTCGACCATGACGGTCTCGCCATATTTCCATTCGGACGAGCCGATGACCTGCGGCGGATGCGACTGCCCTTCATGCACGATGACGACGCCGAAGCTTGAGCCTTCATTGACCGGCTTGACCACGTAGGGCGGCTTCATCGGATGCTTGTTCTGGATGGCAAAGCGGCTGGCAACCTTCGATTCCGCCACCGCGATGCCGGCAGCCTTGGCGACCTTCTTGGCTTGCTCCTTGTTCATGGCGAGCGCCGAGGCGAGCACGCCCGAATGGGTGTAGGGAATGGCCAGATATTCGAGGATGCCCTGGATGGTGCCGTCTTCACCGAACGGGCCGTGCAGTGCGTTGAAGACGACATCGGGCTTGAGTTCGGTGAGCACGGCGCCGACATCGCGCGCAACATCGACGCGGGTAACCTGGTAGCCTTCATTCTCAAGCGCATCCGCACACGCCTTTCCCGAAGACAGAGACACGGGCCGCTCGGACGAGAATCCGCCCAGGAGGACAGCCACATGCTTGTTCTTCATATCCCGTCATCCCTCTCACGGCGGGCCCGCAACCACGCATTCAGCGACCAGATTGAGTCCGAGTCTCCCGGCAGGTTGCCCCCCCAGACGGAAAACGCGGTCGACGCGTCGAACGACTCAAATCAGGAAACGCTTTAAGGCAGAGAATCAGAGAGTTGATTCGCTGGCAAGTGCTTATGATTCCGACAGATTCACTTTCCGCGAAAACGGCCGGAAAAAGCGTGTTGTGAGTCTTTGGAGCAACGGTGGCGCTGTTGTTTCAGACCGTTTGAAGTTCAAGCATCACATGAACTTCAGCTTGCGCTAAAGAAGCTGTCCGAGGAATTCCTGCACGGCATGGCCGGGGCGGAAATTGCCGAGCCGCTTGATTTCCCACTGCAGGCGGATGCCTGAATTTTCAAGCACGCGGGCGCGCACCGTCTCGCCGAGATATTCGAGGTCGTATCCGGTCGCTGTTCCGGTGTTGATCATGAAGTTGCAGTGCATCGGCGACATCTGCGCGCCGCCGATCATCAGCCCGCGGCAGCCGGCCTTGTCGATTTCCTTCCAGGCCGAGGTGCCTTCCGGATTCTTGAAGGTCGAGCCGCCGGTCTTCTCGCGGATCGGCTGCACCGTCTCGCGATGCATCTGGACGGCGTCCATAGCCGCCTTGATCGCCTCCTGGTCTTCCAGAACACCTTCGAAAACCGCGGAGGTGAAGATCAGCCCGGCAGGTGCGGCCGAGTGACGATAGGCATAGCCCATGTCTTCATTGCTGAGGGTGTGGAGATTGCCCTTGCGGTCGAGCGCCCGAACCTCGACGACACGTTCCCGCGTCTCGACGCCATTGGCGCCGGCATTCATCCTCAGCGCCCCGCCGATGGCGCCGGGAATGCCGTGATAGAAATGAAAGCCGCCAATACCGGCCTCATAAGCGACGGCCGCGACGCGCTTGTCGGGCGTCGCAGCACCGGCCTTGATGACGGTCGGCGAAACCACCTCGGCCTCGCCAAAGCCCTTGGCCGAAAGCCGGATGACGAAACCTGGAATGCCGCCGTCGCGCACCAGGAGGTTGGAGCCGACACCGACGATGGTGAGCGGGATGTCTTCCGGCACGGCGCGCAGGAAGGCAGCCAGATCCTCCTCGTCGGCCGGCTGGAATAGGGCGTCCGCCAGACCGCCGGCGCGGAACCAGGTGATCTTGTCCATCTCGGCATTGGGCGTGATGCGGCCGCGCAGGCCGGCAAGCCGGTCGCCAAGTTTGTCGAGCAGGTCCTGGCCGCGCATCATGAGACGGTACCGCCGAGTTCCCCAGGCAGCGCATAGGCCCATTGGGTGATGTTGCCGGCGCCCAGGAAGATGACGAAGTCGCCCGGTTTCGCCAACGCGCGGATGACGGGCGAAATCGCGGCAGGGGTTTCGACGTAGCGCGCATCGCGATGGCCCCCGGACCGGATGCGCGACACCAGCGCCTCCGAGGTCACGCCGTCGATCGGCTCCTCGCCCGCCGCATAGACCGGCGCCACCATCACCGTGTCGGCATCGTTGAAACAGACCGAAAATTCGTCGAACAGATCGTGCAGCCGGGTGAAGCGGTGCGGCTGCGCAATGGCGATGACGCGGCCCTTGGTAGCGCTGCGGGCCGCCTTCAGCACCGCCGTGATCTCGACCGGGTGGTGGCCGTAATCGTCGAAGATGTCGACGCCGTTCCACGAGCCGGTGTGGGTGAAGCGCCGCTTGACGCCGGCAAAGGACGACAGCCCCTTCTTGATCGCTTCGGCCGACAGGCCGAGTTCATGCGCGACCGCGATTGCGGCGGTGGCGTTGGAGACGTTGTGGCGGCCGGGCATCGGCAGCCGCAGATCAGATATCGTCGTCTGGCCGCCGGTCTTGCGGTCGCGGATCACCACGTCGAATGCCGAGACGGCACCGGCCATGCGGTGGTTGGTGAAACGCACATCGGCCTGTGCGTTCTCGCCATAGGTGATGACGCGGCGGTCCTCGATGCGGCTGACCAGCGCCTGTACTTCCGGATGGTCGGTGCACATCACGCCAAAACCGTAGAACGGCACGTTCTCGACGAATTGCCGGAACGCCTCGCGCACCTTGTCGAAACTGCCATAATGGTCCAGATGCTCGGGATCGATGTTGGTGACGACGGCGATCTCGGCCGGCAGCTTGAGGAAGGTGCCGTCGCTTTCGTCGGCTTCGACCACCATCCACTCGCCATCGCCCATACGGGCATTGGTGCCATAGGCATTGATGATGCCGCCATTGATCACCGTCGGGTCGAGCCCGCCGGCATCGAGCAGCGTCGCCACCATCGACGTGGTTGTGGTCTTGCCATGCGTGCCACCGATCGCGACCGCCTGGCGGAAGCGCATCAGTTCGGCCAGCATCTCGGCCCGGCGGACAATTGGGAGCAACTTCTCCCGCGCGGCCTTCAGCTCGGGATTGGATTTCTTGATCGCGGTGGAGACGACCACCACTTCGGCGGCGCCGATATTCTCGGCCTTGTGGCCGACAAAGCATTCGATGCCCTTGTCGCGCAGCCGCTGGACATTGGCGCTGTCGGCCTGGTCCGAACCCTGCACCTTGTAGCCGAGATTGTGCAGAACCTCGGCGATGCCGCTCATGCCGATGCCGCCAATGCCGATGAAATGCACAAGGCCGATGGTCTGCGGCATCTTCATCAATGCGTCCCTTTCCTGAAATCCGAAACGGTTTTTCTGGACGCAATAGCCTCTGTGAGATCAGCGAGCAACCGTGCCGCGTTCGGCCGGCCAGCCGACTTCGCTCCGGCAGCCATGGCCGTCAGCCGCTCGGGAGTGTCCATCAGCCCGCCAATGAGAGCCGCGATGCGCTCCGGCGACAGTGACGATTGCGGATGCACCTCGCCGCCGCCCGCCGCGGCAAGGGCGGCTGCGTTCGCCGCCTGATCGTGATCCAGCGCATAGGGATAAGGCACCAGCAGCGCCGGCCGGCCGATGACGGCGATCTCCGAAACCGTCGAGGCGCCGGAGCGCGAGATCACCAGATGCGCCGCGCCCATGCGCTGTGCCATATCGGTGAAGAAGGGCGAGACCTCGACATGGACGCCGAGTGCCGCATAGCCAGCCTTCACCCGCGCCACGTCGTCGGCGCGGGCCTGCTGGGTGATCACCAGCCGCTTGCGCTGCGCCTCCGGCAGAAGTGCGATCGCCGTCGGCATGGCGTCGGAAAAGAACTGCGCGCCCTGGCTGCCGCCGAACACCAGGAGCCTGAACGGATCCGCCCCTTTGGATGCGGTGTAGGGCGTCTTGGCCGCCTCCAGGATTGGCGGCCTGACCGGATTGCCTGTCGTCACCGTCTTGGCGCCTGTGGCACTTTCATCTTGCGGCAGGAAGCCGCCGGCAATGGCATCGACGCGCCCGGACAGCGCCCGGTTGGCGCGGCCCATCACTGCGTTCTGCTCATGGATCAGCGTCGGCAGCTTGCGCCGCGTCGCGGCATAGAGCGGTGGCAAGGTCGGATAACCGCCAAAGCCGACGACCGCATCAGGCTTGATCCTGGCCATGACGGCGGAGGCCTGGCGCACGCCGCGCCAGATCTTCCAGAACGCGCCAAGCAGCGCGACAGGGTTTTTCGAGCCCATCGTCGCCGACTGGATCGGATGGATGGCGGCGGCCGGGAAATGGCCGGCAAAGCGCTCGGCGCGGTCGTCCGTCGCCAGATGCACGCCCCAGCCGCGCTCGATCAGCTCATGCGCCAGCGCCTCGGCCGGAAACAGATGTCCACCGGTTCCGCCAGCCGCGAGAAGGATCACACCCCGCGCCATATCACTCCGCCGGCAGGGCGCGCTGCGACAGGGCAAAGCCCATCTGCTTGCGCTTTTCCGGTCGCTTGCGGGTCAGCGCCAGCACCATGCCCATCGAGATGGCAATGGCGATCTGCGAGGAGCCGCCATAGGAGATGAAAGGCAGCGTCATGCCCTTGGCCGGCATCAGCTGCAGGTTGACGCACATGTTGATGACCGACTGCAGGCCGAACACGGTGACGAGACCGCCGACGGCGTAGCGGGTGAAATCATCATGTTCCTTCAGCGCCGTGCTGAGGCCGCGCAGCACGATGAAGGCGAAGATCGACATGATGAAGAAGCACATGATCAGCCCGAACTCTTCGCCGGCGACCGAAAAGACGAAGTCGGCATGCGCGTCGGGGATGACGCGCTTGACCGTGCCCTCGCCCGGGCCGACGCCGAACCAGTGGCCGTTGATCAGCGCCTCGCGGCCCATGTCGACCTGGAACGTGTCGCCTTCGCCGGTCAGGAATTTGTCGATGCGGGCGGCGACGTGCGGGAACACCGTATAGGCGGCAAACAGGCCGCCGGCGCCGGTGGCGCCAAGCGCGATGATCCATAGCCATGGCAGGCCGGCCATGAAGAACATGACGCCCCAGGTGCCGGTCACCAGCATGGTCTGGCCGAGATCGGGCTGCGCCACCAGAAGCGAGATGACCAGGATCAGCAGCAGCATGGCAAACAAATTGCCCGGGATGTCGGGCTGGCGCTTGTGTTCGGCGAACAGCCAGGCGCAGACGATGACGAAGGCGGGTTTCAGGAATTCCGACGGCTGGATCGACATGCCGACAAACGACACCCAGCGCCGCGCGCCCTTCACCTCGACGCCGATGTAGAGCACGGCCACCATCAGCACCAGCATGATGCCCAGGATGATCAGCGCCATGCGCCGGATCTGCCGCGATTCCAGGAAGGAGACCGCCAGCATCACGCCGAGCGCCGGCACGGTGAAGATGATCTGCCTGGTGGCAAAGTGGAAACTGTCGAGGCCGATGCGTTCGGCCACCGCCGGGCTTGCCGCAAAGGACAAGACGATGCCAAGCCCCATCAGCGACAGGAACGCCGCCAGGAACCAGCGATCGATCGTCCACCACCAGGTTGCAACCGGGCTTTTGTCGAGACGGCTTTGCATTATCGTGCCCCTCCGATGGGTTTCACGCCCTCGATAGCATTCGCAGCTTGCCTGAAGGCTTCGCCGCGAACTTCGAAATTCTTGAACTGGTCGAAACTGGCGCAGGCCGGCGACAGCAGCACCACCGCCTCGCCGCTGTCATCCTTGGCCGCGTCTTTCGCGGCATGGTCGACCGCGGCGGCCAGCGTGCCCGAGATTTCATAGGGCACGGCTTCGCCGAGCGTCGCCGAGAACGCGGGCGCCGCCTCGCCGATCAGATAGGCCTTGGCGATGCGTGGGAAAGAACCGCGCAGCGGCTCGATGCCGCCTTCCTTGGGCAGTCCGCCGGCGATCCAGTAAATGCGCGAAAAACTCGACAGCGCGGGTGCCGCCGCATCGGCATTGGTCGCCTTGGAATCGTTGACAAACAGCACGTGGTCCTTGCGTCCGACCTGCTCCATGCGATGCGCGAGGCCTGGAAAGCTCTCCAGTCCCGCCTGGATCTCGCCCAGGCTCAAGCCGACCCTGAGGCAGGCGGCAACAGCGGCAAGCGCGTTCTGCGCATTGTGCTGGCCGCGCAACGAACCGATGCCTTCGAGGAAGGCGACGCGGCTGTAGCGGCCATGGACGGCTTCCATCAGATCGGAACCGTCTGCGAAATAACCGTCGGTCAGCGGCAGCCGCTTGGAGATGCGGATCACCTCCCGGCCCGCCCTCTCCAGCCGGTCAGCGATCTGCGCGCACCAGGAATCGTCAACGCCGACGATCGCCGTCTCGCTGCCGGCAACCAGCCGCTCCTTGATCGAAGCGTAATGCTGCATGGTGCCGTGGCGGTCGAGATGGTCGGGCGTCAGGTTGAGCAGGATGCCGGCCGTCGGGTTGATCGAGGGCGCGAGATCGATCTGGTAGGACGAACACTCGACGACATAGTCCCGGTCAGCCTGCGGTGGATCGAGCGTCATGATGGCCCGGCCGATATTGCCGCCCATCTGCGTGTCGCGCCCTGCCGATTTGAGGATATGCGCGGTCAGCGCCGTGGTCGTCGACTTGCCGTTGGTGCCGGTGATAGCGATGAACGGCGCATCAGGCGCGCGCGCAATCCGCTCGCGGCAGAACAATTCGATATCGCCGATCACTTCGACGCCGGAGCCACGCGCCAGCTCCACCGTCCAGTGCGGCTTGGGATGCGTCAGCGGCACGCCGGGCGAGAGCACGAAGGCCGAGAATTTCGACCAGTCGGCGCCGCGCAGATCGGCGGTCGCAATGCCTTGGTCAGCGGCCTTGGCGACGCTATCGGGATTGTCGTCCCACGCCAGCACGTCGGCGCCGCCCTCGATCAGCGCGCGCGCCGTGGCGATCCCCGAGCCACCGAGCCCGAAGAGCGAAACGCGTTTGCCCGAAAAGGATGCGGCGGGAATCAAGCGGGTTCCTATCTCAGCTTGAGGGTCGACAGGCCGACCAGCGCCAGGATGACGGCGATGATCCAGAAGCGGATCACCACCTGGCTTTCGGTCCAGCCGAGCTTTTCGAAATGATGATGGATCGGCGCCATCAGGAACACGCGCTTGCCGGTCATCTTGAAGTAGCCGACCTGGATGATGACCGACAGGATTTCCACGACAAACAATCCACCGACGATGACCAGCACGATCTCGTGTTTGGTGGCGACGGCGACCGTACCGATCAGGCCGCCCATGGCCAGCGAACCGGTGTCGCCCATGAAGATCGCCGCCGGCGGCGCGTTGAACCAGAGGAAGCCGAGGCCGGCGCCGTTGACGGCGCCGAGCACGACGGCCAGTTCGCCGGTGCCGGGCACGAAATGGATCTGCAGGTATTCGGCGAACACCGCGTTGCCGGAGAGGTAGGCGATGACGCCAAAGGATGCCGCCGCGATCATGATCGGCACGATCGCCAGCCCGTCGAGGCCATCGGTCAAATTCACCGCATTGCCGGCGCCGACAATGACGAAGCAGGAGAACGGCACGAAGAACCAGCCGAGATTGATGATGAATTCCTTGGCGAAGGGGAAAGTCAGCGACGATGAGAACGGCGCCTGGCCATTATGCATGATCGCCCAGGCGGCGATGCCGGCGATGACGAATTCCAACGCCAGCCGCGCCTTGCCGGAAAAGCCGAGATGCGACTGCTTGGTTACCTTGAGATAGTCGTCGTAAAAGCCGATCGAACCGAAGCCCAGCGTCACCAAGAGCACCACCCAGACATAGATCGAGGAGAGGTTCGCCCATAGAAGCGACGAGCCGACGATGCCGCACAGGATCATCAGCCCGCCCATGGTCGGCGTGCCGGCCTTCTTGAAATGCGTCTGCGGGCCATCGGCGCGGATCGGCTGGCCCTTGCCTTGCCGCAGCCTCAGCGAATTGATGATGGTCGGCCCGAAGATGAAGACGATCAGCGCCGAGGTGATCAGCGCACCGCCGGTGCGGAAAGTTATGTAGCGGAAGACATTGAAGACCGAGACCTTGTCCGCAAAATCGACGAGCAATGTAAACATACGATTCCGTTCCCCGGACTAGTTCTGTTTCGTGCCTGCGGCTTCCGCCGGATATTTGCCGAGCAAGGCCTCGACCAGCTTTGAAAAGCCGATGCCTTTCGACGATTTGATCATCACCACGTCGCCGGCCTTCAGCGTCGACAACAGCAGCGGCTTCAATTCCTCGGCGCCGGCGCGGTATTCCGTTTTGATCTCGTCGGGCAGGATGTCTGCCAGCGCCCGCATTTCCGGACCGCCGAGAAAGACCGTGTTTGTGCCGGTGCCGACGATCAACTCGGCAAGGGCTGCATGGAGCTTGGCCGAATGGTCGCCGAGCTCGAGCATGTCGCCGAGCACGGCGATGCGCCGGCCCTCGCCCGTGACAGGCGTCGCGTTGAGCAGCGCCATGGCAGCAGCCATCGAGGCCGGATTGGCGTTGTAGCTCTCGTCGATCAGTGTGATCGGTCCCTTGGGGTGGCGAAGCATATGGCGCTTCCCACGGCCACGCTCGGCCGACAGATCGGCCAGTGCCAAGGCCACCTTGCCGATGTCGGCTTCAACCAAATGCGCGGCGCCGAGCACCGCCAGGACGTTCTGTACCATGTGGCGGCCGGGCGCGCCGATGCGCGCCGTCACATCCTGCCCGCCGATCCTGGCGGTGATGTCGGAATGATCGGCATGCAGCTCGCATTTGGTCAGCTTGTAGGTCGACCGTGCATTCTCGCCGAAGCCAAAGACATGTTCGACGCCGGCGGCTCGCGCCATCTTGTCGAGCAGCTTCCATCGCGCATCGTCGCGGTTGAGCAAGGCCGCACCGCCGGGCTCGATGCCTTCAAAAATCTCGGCCTTGGCCTTGGCGATCTCGTCGAGATTTCTAAAGAAGCCGAGATGCGCGGCGGCGATCATCGTGACGATGGCCACATGTGGCCGGACCATCTTGACCAACGGCCGGATCTCGCCGGGATGGTTCATGCCGATCTCGAACACCGCATAGTCGCAATCGCCGGGCATGCGCGCCAGCGTCAGCGGCACGCCCCAATGATTGTTGAAGGACTGCGCCGAAGCATGCACCGTGCCGACGGCCGACAGCACATGACGCAGCGCCTCCTTGGTGGTGGTCTTGCCGGCCGATCCGGTCACCGCGATGATTTTTGCGCTGGAACGGGCGCGGGCGGCAACACCGAGTTTCTCCAGTGCTGCCAGCACATCCTGCACGACGATCATCGGCGCCGTCAGCCGCCCAAGCGACGGCAATTTGCCCTCGGCGACGACCAGAACGCCGGCGCCGGCCTTGATCGCCGCGGTCGCGAAGTCATGGCCGTCCATCGCCTCGCCCTTGATGGCGAAGAAGGCGTCGCCCGGCTGCAGGCTGCGGCTGTCGATCGAGATCCCCGAAATTCCCTCCGGCATCGGCCCGAGCGGCCGACCGCCCATGGCGTCGACCAGCGCCTCGGAAGTCCAGAGCACGCTCATGCGGCCCGCTCCCGCAGCGCCGACCGGACTTCTTCGTGGTCGGAGAACGGAAAAGTCTCGGCGCCGATGGTCTGGCCCTCTTCATGGCCCTTGCCTGCAACGATCAGCGTATCGCCCGCTTTCAGCATGGCGACCGCTTCGTGGATCGCCTTGCGGCGGTCGCCGATTTCAATGGCGCCGGGTGCGGCTGCCAGGATCGCGGCACGGATCGTTTCCGGCACTTCCGAGCGCGGATTGTCGTCGGTGACGATGACGACATCGGCGAGCCGCGTGGCGATTCCGCCCATGATCGGCCGCTTGCCCCGGTCGCGGTCGCCGCCGCAGCCGAACACGACGATGACGCGGCCGGTGGTGAATGGGCGCACGGCGGCCAGTACATTTTCCAGCGCATCCGGCTTGTGGGCATAGTCGACATAGACGGGCGCGCCATTGGCGGTGGCGCCGACAAGGTCGAGCCGTCCCGGTGCCCCCTGAAGTTTCTCTAATGCCATCAAAGCTTTGGCGACCGGCGTTCCAGTGGAAATGGCCAGCCCGGCCGAAACCAGGGCATTGGCGATCTGGAAGTCACCTGCGAGCGGCAGGTCGATCTCGTAGAGCACGCCGTCGGCTTCGACCTCGGCGCGCTGGCGGTGGCGCTCGTGCTCGACCCGCTTCAGGCGCAGGAAATCGCCATGGCGGCCGACCGTCAGCACATTGAGCCCGGCGGCCGGCGCAGCCTGGATGGTCGGCGCCGACCACGGATCGTCGGCAAAGATGACCGCTGGCGCGCCTTTCGGCAGCAGCGTGTCGAACAGGCGCAATTTGGCGCGATGGTAGTCCTCGACCGTCGGATGATAGTCCATATGGTCGCGGCCGAGATTGGTGAAACCGCCCGCGGCGAGCTTGACGCCATCAAGGCGGCGCTGGTCGAGACCATGGCTGGAAGCCTCCATCGAGGCGTGGGTGACGCCGGCCTCCGCCAATTCCTTGAGCAACTGGTGCAAAGCCACTGGATCGGGTGTGGTCAACGAACCGTAGTCGTTGCGGCCCGGCGCCACCACGCCGGTGGTGCCAATGGACGCGGCGGCAAAGCCGGCCTGCTCCCAGATCTGCCTGGTGAAGGCGGCGACCGAGGTCTTGCCTGCGGTGCCGGTAACCGCAACCATGGTCTCCGGCTGGCTGCCGAAGAAACGTGCTGCGCTCAGCGCCAGCGCCAGGCGTGGGTCGTCGACGCTGAGCACCGGGACGGACAGGCCGGAAACGGCGCTGGCGTTGCCAACGACAACCGCCGCTGCGCCGCGCTTTGCCGCATCGGCGGCATAGGCCGAACCATCCGCCTTGCTGCCGGCGAGCGCGAAAAAGACCACGCCGGTCTTGACCGTGCGGGAATCCGACGAAATCCCGGTTACCTCCACATCGCGGGAAGATGTTCCCTCGACAGGCAGGATACCGGCTAAATCTCTCAGGTGCATCGAACCCCGTTTATCTCAACAAAATGGCGCGCAGTTGCCGGCGCGCCCTAAGAATCACTGATAGGAAACCAGCGTTGCGCCATTTTCATGGCTGAAATCTGGCTTCACGCCAAGCATGGCGGCTGCCCGCCTGATGATGTTTCCGGCCATGACACCCGCATTGTTGGCGGCGACGTCGGTCATTCCGGGCTTTTCCGGGTGCGGAGCGTCAGCGATCGTAAACACCAGATACTGCGGATCGTCCATCGGGAAGGCGGCGACGAAGGTGTTGAAATTCAGTTCCTTCGAGTAGCGGCCATTGATCACCTTCTCGGCGGTTCCGGTCTTGCCGCCAACGCGGTAGCCGGGGGCCCTGGCGTTTCTGGCCGAGCCTTTCTCGGCATTGAGCGTGTAGAGGTAGCGCATGCCCTCCACAGTCTTCTCGCTGACCACTCTCTTGGCCACCGCCATGGCATCCTGCTCGCTGCGGACCAGGAAAGTCGGCGGGATCAAATAGCCCTGCATCAGCGCCGCGCAGCCGACGGCGGCCTGCAGCGGCGTCGTCGACACACCATGGCCGAAGGCGATGGTGAAGGAGTTGACCTGTTTCCAGACCTTCGGTTCGGTCGGGCGCGCGACCTCAGGCAGTTCGGTCTGCATCCTGTCCAGAAGGCCAAGGCGATGCAGGAATTCGCGGTGCCCCTCGATGCCGACCATTTCGGCCTCACGGGCCGATCCGATATTGGAGGAGTAAAGGAACACCTCCGGCAATGACAGCACGCGGTTCTTGCCATGGAAATCGTGGATGGCCTGATGGCCGACCCGGATCGGATGCGAGGCGTCGAAACGGCTGTTCATATTCGCCTTGCCGGAATCGAGCGCCATGGCCGAGGTAAAGCTCTTGAAGGTCGAGCCCATCTCGTAGAGGCCGGCCGACATGCGGTTCAGCCGATCCTTGTCCTGCGCATTGAAGGGATTGTTCGGATCGAAATCCGGCACCGAGGCCATCGCCACCACTTCGCCGGTCTTGATGTTGAGCACGACGGCGCCGGCGCCCATGGCGCGATAGCGCTCGAGGCCGGCGGCAATCTCGTCGCGCACCACATGCTGGACGCGCAGGTCGATCGACAGCTGAACCGGCTTCAGATCCTTGGCGATCGCAAGGCCTGAGGCCTGCAGGTCGCTCAGGCCCTGCTCGTCAATGTATTTCTCCATGCCGGAGATGCCCTGATTGTCGATGTTGGTGAGGCCGACAATGTAGGACGAGGTCACGCCGGCCGGATAGAAGCGGCGCTTTTCGGTGCGAAAGCCGATTCCGGGAATGCCGAGCTGCATGATGTCGGCCTGCTGCTTGGGCGTCAGCTGCCGCTGCAGCCAGACGAAGCCGGCGCCGCTCTTCAGCTTGTGATAGGTCTGCTCGGGGTCGATATCTGGCAGAATGGTCGACAGCTTTTCGATCGCCTCGTCGGCATCGACGATGCGGCGCGGCTCGGCAAACAGCGATGCCGTCTTGATGTCGGTCGCCAGCACCTCGCCGTTGCGGTCGACGATGTCGGGACGCGACGCCGTCACCCGGCTTTGCGGCCCATTCGACATGTCGGGGGACTGAAAACCGAGATAGACCAGCCGCCCGGCGATGGTCGAATAGATGCCGAAGAACACCGCCATGGTCATCACGATGCGGGTCTTGGCCTTGCCGCCGGTCGCCTTGCGCGCGCCCTCGACGACGATGGAGCCGTCCTCGCCGGTCCGTGCGCGGCGCTTCAGCAATTTGCCGATCGACGGAAGTTTGGGGCGCATTGGAAATCCAGCGATCATTGGACGATGGCTCCGGTGACCACGGGATCCTTGTCGGCTGGTCCTTTGCCGGAATTGTCTGCCATGCCGCCAAGCCGCTGCGACGACAGGTCCTCGATGTTGAGCGGTTTTGCCGGCAGGTCGTCGAGCCCGACGATCTGCCGCGCATTGACCGGCTCGAGTGCGAGCTGCGATTTGTAGATTTCAGCCAGCTTCTGCAGGCGCGACGGCTGGGTCAGCAGGCTCCAGTCGGCCTTGAGCAGGTCGATCGTGTCCTCCTCATAGCGGATCTGCGCCTCGATCTTCTGCACCGAAGCCAGCTGTTCCTCGGCCTCGCGCTTGGCCTTGTAGGTCAGAGCCGCGGCCGAGACCATGACGGCGATCAGGACTATGTCGCTGGTTCGAAACACGTATTCACCTCTCTCGCGGCGCCTGGATGCCGGGAAGTTTTGGAAGGCCGAAAATGGTGAGATCCCCGGCGCGCGCCGGCGCCTCGGTGCGGATGGCGGCGCGCAGCCTGGCCGAGCGCGCCCGCGGATTGGCAGCGACCTCCGCATCGCCTGCCGTCACGCCGCCACCGGCCTTGCGGAAGGTCGCGGTGCGCGCATGCGCCTCGGGCAAATGACGTGAGCCGGTGGCGACGTCGGCGCGGTCGGCGATGAACCGCTTGACGATGCGGTCTTCCAGCGAATGGAACGTCACCACGGCAAGCCGCCCGCCGGGCTTCAATATCCGCTCCGACGCCACCAGAGCCTTGGCCAATTCGCTCAACTCGTCATTGACGAAAATGCGCAGCGCCTGGAAGACGCGGGTGGCCGGATGAATCTTGTCCTTCGGCGCGCGGCCGATATGCGTTTCGATGGCGTCGGCGAGATCGAGCGTGCGCTCGAACGGACGTTTTTCGCGGCGTGACTCGATCATGCGGGCAATGCGGCCGGCATTCCGCTCTTCGCCGAGGAAGCCGAAGATGCGGGCAAGGTCGCCTATCTTGAACGAATTGACGACGTCGGCAGCACTCAAGCCCGCCTGCGCCATGCGCATGTCGAGCGGCCCGTCGGTGCGGAACGAAAAGCCGCGCTCGGGCTGGTCGACCTGCATGGAGGAAATGCCGATGTCGAGGACAACGCCGTCGGCGCTTTCGACCTGCTCGTCCAGCGTCGAAAATGGCGCCTGCACCAGCCTTAGCCTGCCGCCGGATTGCTGTTCCAGGCCGCGCCCGGCGGCAATCGCATCGGGATCGCGATCGATCGCCACCACCGAGGCGCCGCTCGCCAGGATCGCCTTGGTGTAGCCGCCGGCGCCAAACGTGCCGTCGACGATCACATCGCCGGCTTTGGGTGAGAGCGCCTCCAGCACTTCGGCGAGGAGGACCGGAATGTGGCGGACCGGTCCGCCAACGGCGCTGAGATCATCGCCGTGATCCGCCATCATTCCGGCCGCTCCCCAGCCTTGGCCTCGTGAGCCTTCGTCCCCTGCCGAAGCTGCAAAAGCCGAGCGCGCGCCTGCGCCCCATAGGCGGCCAGCCGTCCAGGCTCCCAAACTTGAAAGAAATTGCCACGGCCGACAAAGGCCACTTCGCTCGTGATGCCCGTATGCTCGCGGATGAAATCGCTCATCGTGATGCGGCCATCCTGATCGAGCTTCAGGAACGTCCCGTCGCCATGGCAGAAGAACGACATATCGTCCGCCGTCTGCAAAAAAGGGTCTTCCAGCGCGATGCGCTGCTCGTAGCGGTCGAGCAGATCGAGCCCGCCGACATCCATCGCAGGCACGTCCAGGCCGCGCAGCGCGTAGAGCTCCGAATAGCCGCGTTTCTGCACGACAGCGCGGAAATGCGCCGGAACGGAGACCCGCCCCTTCGCATCGATCCTGTTCACCGCGCTTGACAGAAACCGGTCCATGACACGCTGCAGCCGCTTCCGCCGCCGCACCCCTCTCCATGTTTTCGTCCGCGCCGAAGCGCGTCCCCTGCCGAAAATCCGCTTCGATCCCAGCGGCAAAACCCCGCAAACGCACAGCCGCCGCGGCTGCCCGATTGGCGTACGCTTTACCCTGACGCGGAACGAAGGCTTTGGTATCGAAATGGGATATCATGGGGCACTATGGGCGTCAACGGGAACAGGCTTCACAAACGCGCGCGCCACAACCGGTGAGAGCAGCTCTGACAACACTCCCGTCTTTATCTCCCATTAAGCCTAACGAACCGTTTAGAGCGGGCTGGCCCAAGCGGAAGCGGCTTGCCGCGCATCACTGCCGCGAATAGCGTCGTCAGTCTTTTCGCTGAGCAACAAGGTCAGAAATCCATGTCCGAAACAGCCAGGTCCCGCGCGGCCTCCCTTGCCCATCTGCGTCGCGACGGACTTGCCAAAGGCGACCCCATCCCATTGCCGCTGACCATGGCCGCTATTTTCCACAACCCGGGCGACGGCGCCGGCTACAGTCAGTACGGCCGTTACAGCAACGCCACCTGGGATGCAGTCGAGCACATGCTGGCGCATCTCGAAGACGCGCCATGCGTCGGCTTCCCCTCAGGAATGGCGGCAATCTCGGCGGTGTTTTTCGGCCTGTTGAAATCCGGCGACCGCGTGCTTTTGCCTTCGGACGGCTACCATGCCACACGCGCGCTGGCCGAACGTTTCCTCAAGCCCTTCGGCGTCGCCTATGATCTGCGGCCGACAGCTACATTCCTCGACGGCGGCTTCGACGGCTACCGCCTTGTCTACGTTGAAACCCCGTCAAATCCGCGATTGGACATTTGCGACATCACAGCGGTCGCCGAGGCCGCGCACCAAGCGGGCGCGATCGTCGTCGTCGACAACACCACGATGACGCCGTTCGGCCAGCGCCCGCTCGATCTCGGCGCCGACATCGTCGTTGCTGCCGACACCAAGGCGGCCAACGGGCATTCCGACGTGCTGTTCGGCCATGTCGCCAGCCGCAATCCAGACATCATCGCGGACGTCACCGGCTGGCGCGAGACCGCGGGCGGCATTCCCGGCCCGTTCGAGGCTTGGCTGGTGCATCGCGGCCTGGAGACGCTGGACGTACGCTTCGACCGCATGTGTTCTTCTGCCGAGGTGATCGCGAAGCGCCTGAAAAACCATCGCGCCGTTAGCGGCTTGCGCTACCCCGGGCTGGAGGGCGACCCGTCGCACAACCTCGCCCGGGCGCAGATGGAGCGCTTCGGCTTCCTCATGTCCTTCGAACTTCTCTCCCAGGAAAAGGCCGAGGATTTCATCAACAACTGCACGCTGATGCAGGCGGCAACGTCGTTCGGGGGTGTCCACACCTCCGCCGAGCGGCGGGCCAAGCGAGGAGATTCGGTTCCACCCGGCTTCGTGCGCCTGTCGGTGGGCTGCGAGCCGGTGGAAGAACTCTGGCAGGCGATCGAGGCATCGCTGGACAAGATCGGCATCTGAGCTGGCGGTTAGGTCACCAAGTCGTCGGCGCCAATATCGCGCCTGCCGTGCAAAACGCGGACGATCTCGATCGCGTCTTCGCCCATGCGATACAGAGTGACATATTCGCCGACGATCAGATGACGAATGCCGGGCGCGATATCATCGCGCGGCGCACCTGAGAACGGGTGCAAGGTGAGCAGTGTCCAGCGCCTCTCCAAAGCGTCCACAAGGCGCATGGCTCCCTTTGGGCTATGTTCCGCAATGTAGTCACCGATGCCTTCGACATCTGATATCGCCTGAGGAAGCAGCCGATATTTCACTCTTCCGAGCCTGCAGCTTCCGACATCCTCTGATATTTGGCTCGCAGCCGGTCCATGAAGGGCTGGCCGTCCACCGCCGGTCCGCTGTCGATCCCCTCCTGAACCAGCCTGCGCAATTCCTCGACCGTGTAGCCGAGAAGATCGCGGCGGTCTTTCCATTGCCGCAGCGCATCACGGATGACTTCGCTGGCCGAGGCATATTCGCCGGCGGCCACGACATCGTCGACTGCCGCCGCCAGTTCCGGCGAAAGCGTGATGCTGCGTTTGTCGACGTGACCCATGATGCGCTCCTGATCAAACCATGACAATCATGGTACGATTAAATCGTACCAGCTTCAAGGATGCGTTTGTCTCGACCCCAGCATGCGTACTTGATTCAATCGCTCAAGCACCTGAATCGCCAGCTGCGCCCGAAGGCGCAGACTGCTGATCCAAAGGATTAATCGCGATATGGGGGAGAAATTGCCAGCTGGCCTGTAAGCCGGGTTTTGTATGGCCCTCGCCCCTTTCGGGGCGAGAACGTGGCGGCCATTCATCTTGGGCGCATGTTGCCATGCGCCTCACGCAACCTACCCGGACGGTGAGCCGGAAACAGCCCTCGAAGGTTTCCCCTCGCACCGTCCCTATTCGGTCTTGCTCCCGGTGGGGTTTACCGTGCCGCTCCTGTTGCCAGTCGCGCGGTGGGCTCTTACCCCACCCTTTCACCCTTGCCCCGATAAATCGTGGCGGTTTGCTTTCTGTGGCACTTTCCCTGGGGTCGCCCCCGCCGGCCATTAACCGGCACCGTGTTTCCATGGAGCCCGGACTTTCCTCACCCGCAGCCTTTCGGCTTTGCGGGTGCGGCCGCCCGGCCAGCTGGCAGAGCGTATAAAGGGGTTCACGTTCCAAAACGCAAATGAAAAAGCAGACTTTATGCCGGCGATCCCAATGCCGCCAACTGCACCTTGACCTTGCCGCAATACGCCGCCGACACCGGGTTCATCCGCGTCGCGGCATGGCCGGCATTGTATTTCAGGATCGTGCCGCAGGTGGTGCCGCCGCCGAGATTGCGCGCCATGGCAAGGTACTTCATGCCGTATTTGATGTTAGTGTCGGGATCGAACAGACCCTTGGCCGAGCCGCTATACCCCATCATCCGCGCCGTTGCCGGCTTGATCTGCATCAGGCCGATTTCACCCGCGCTGCCGACGATGTTCGGCCGGTAGTTGCTCTCGATCTTGATGACCGCCTGGGCCAGCGACACCGGCACGCCTTCGGCCGCAGCATAGCGGGCAATGATTGCCGAATACTGGCCGCCAAGCGCGGCTGCCGCAGTCGACTCCGCAGCGGTGCTTGGGCGGATCGATGCGGTCGTCGTCAGGTCGACGCTCTTCCTGTTGCGCTTAAAATGCCTCTTGGCCGTGGCTTTTCTGGCCTTCACCACGGCTGCTTTGCGCACTTTCGCGGTGATTGCCCTTTTTGCTTTCGGGTTTGCCTTCGTCATGGTGGCTTTGGCGGGTGCGGCGATGAAGCCCTGGTCTGCCCTCTGGCTCAGTGGTGCGGCATCGGCCGTGCTGAAGGCAAAAGTCATTACGCCGGCAGCAATAGCTGCCGTTACAACGGTCAATTTCTGCATGTGGTCCTGTTCTGTTTGGCCGCGCGAAGATCTTCACGCAGCAACGCCTAATCAATATCGGAGCATCCGAGGGGCTCGAGGTCCGATAACTTGCACGAACTGCCTTTGAGGGCGGAATTTGTGTCGAACAAGGCGAGGCAATTCACTTTCAGTGACAGGCTGTAACTTGAATATCAGGAAAAGATTATTTAGACGAAACTGACCTAAGGGAAGTCAGCAGGCTTTGCAGCGTGCTAGACGTAGAGCCGTCGGCGACGCCATCCACCAGGCGTGGTCGGAAATGCCGCTGAAAAGCTTCGACGACGATTTCGGTCTGGCGGTCGAAGACACCTGATATCTCGACGCCATAGCCATAGAGCGCCAGCATCGACTGCAGTGCCTCGACCTCGGCGCCGGTATCGCCGGCTTTCAGCACCGCGCCGCGCCGGACCGGCGCCGCAGGCACGAGATGGCCGACCCCGGCCGCAAACAGCGCATTCCAGGGGAATTTCTCGCCCGGGTCGATCTTGCGCCCCGGCGCGATGTCGGAATGGGCAAGCACCCTTTGCGCCGTAATGGAATGGCGTGCGATGATACCAAGGCAAAGCCCGATCACCGCTTCCACCTGCCGCTTGGGAAAGGCCGAATAGCCGAGCGAATGGCCGGGATTGACGATTTCGATGCCGACCGAACAGGAGTTGATGTCGCGACGACCGAACCAGGAACTTGCACCGGCGTGCCAGGCGCGGTCGCTTTCGCGCACCATCTGGATAATGCGACCGTCCTCATGGACGAGGTAGTGCGACGAGACTTCGCTTGCGGGGTCGCACAACCAGGCTTCCGCGGCAGCACCCGTCGCCATGCCGGTATAGTGCAGCACGATCATGTCGGGCCTGAGCGTTTCGCGTCGCGGGCCGAAATTCGGCGACACCCTGACCTCCGCGCTTGGCTCGTCGGGCGGGAAGCCGCTCATGCGTGCCTGAGGCCCCGCTCGATCATTTCATAGGCCGCGTTGATCGCCGCGACCCTGGTCGTTGCAATCTTGATGAATTCCTGCGGCAGGCCGCGCGCTATCAGCCGGTCCGGATGATTGTCGGAGACCAGCTTGCGGTATCGTTTCCTGACCTCCTCGAACGGTTTGCCGCGCTCAATGCCGAGCACGATATAGGGATCGCCGGCGCCGAGATTGACGTGCCTGGCCATGATGGCTTCGTAGTGCACCTCGTCGATGCGGAAAATCTCGGCAATACGGTGCAGGAAAATCCCTTCGCGCTCATGCACCAGCCCATCCGCCTTGGCGATATGGAACAGACCGTCGAGTATGTCTTCCAGCATGACGCAGTTCGAATGGCCCGAGCCGCACATCTGCGCCATACTCTCGGCATAGGTCTCGAACCCGGCGACGTCGCGCTTGGCCAGATCGTAAAGCCGCGCCACATTGCGGGTCTGTTCTCGCGGCACCTCGAATATTTCCTGGAACGCGCGAACCTCGTCCTGGGTGACGATGCCATCGGCCTTGGCCATCTTGGCTGACAGCGCAATCATCGCCACAGAGAAGGCGACGCGCCGGCGCAGATCGGCGTCACCGGAGAAAACCGTGCGCACGGCCTCGACCACATCGGCGACGCCGGACGTGGCTGAAGATGAAACGCGGGTGATGAAGTCGCCGAGGCGATCCCAAATCGACATGAGCGCTTATTAGGGCCGCCGGCCATTGCTATCAAGCCAAGACAGCGCCGCAGAGTGGATCGAATTTACGCAAGCAACCGACGCGCCAGATCCCAAACCGTAGGAAAGAGCCGGTTCAAGGCCCTTGAGCCCCGAATCGACCTAAACGCAGGAAGGCCGGCGCGAAGCCGGCCTCCTCTCTCGTCACGTCAAAGTGACCGAGACTGCTGCTACTGCGCGGGGGCAGGAGCAGGTGTTGCCGGAGCCGGTTCTGCAGGCTTCGGTGCATCCGGCGTCGCCGGCTTCATGGGCTCGGCGGCTGGCGGATTGGTGCTCTGGGTGGTGGTGTTATCCGTACCGCTGTCGCTGCAGGCGGCAACGCCGAACAGGGCCAGGGCGGAAACGGAAGCAAGAATGAGCTTTTTCATGACATCTCTCCTTCAACACACGCTCACGTTGCGGTGAACGGTCGAAGGCAAAATGCATCAAACGGCCATGAGTTTCGTAACGTTGCGTTTCCTGATGTAACATCCGCGCACTACCGATTGCGGGCCGGGCGATGCCGAACTAACAGTCTGGACCCAAATGCAATGCCGGAGTTCTGCGTGGACAAGAAATGGGATTTTTGGATCGACCGCGGCGGCACCTTCACCGACGTGATCGGACGTGATCCGCAAGGCGGTTTGCATCCCAGGAAATTCCTGTCGGAAAATCCCGAAGCCTATCCCGACGCGGCCATAGCCGGCATCCGCGAGCTTCTGGGGCTGAAATCCGGCACCGCTATTCCTCCGGGCCTGGTCGGTGACGTCAAGATGGGTACCACCGTTGCCACGAATGCGCTGCTGGAGCGCAACGGCGACCGTGTGCTTTTGCTCATCACCAAGGGCTTTCGCGATGCGCTGAAGATCGCCTATCAGGCGCGGCCGGACATCTTCGCCAAGGAGATCATCCTTCCGGAACAGCTCTACGAGCGGGTCGTCGAGATCGACGAGCGTGTGCGCGCCAATGGCGAGGTCGAGCGCCTGCTCGACATCGCCGCCTGCCGCCCCGCCATCGAACAGGCGAAGGCTGACGGCATCGATGCGGTGGCCATCGTCTTCATGCATGCCTGGAAATATCCCGACCACGAGAAGGCGGTGGCGAAAGTCTGCCGCAAGATCGGGTTCAGCCAAGTCTCGGTCAGCCATGAGGTCTCGCCGCTGATCAAGCTGGTCGGCCGCGGCGACACCACCGTGGTCGATGCCTATCTGTCGCCGATCCTGTCGCGCTATGTGCAAAGGGTGGCGGGAGAACTGGGCGCGACGCCAATCTCCCCACTTGTGGGGGGTGAGGAGCGGTCGGCCAAAGGCCGAGAAAAAGCCAACGATTTGGCTTTTTCAGCGACGAACGCCCGGAGCCATAGCGAAGGGCAGTCCGCAAAGCGGCCAGAGGGGGTCCTCTCGGAAGGCACCGCCAATGCGCTGAGCCCGGTCGATCCAACCCCACCCGGCGGCTCCGCCGCCACCCTCCCCTCGAGGGGGAGGGAAAACCCTCGCCTGATGTTCATGATGTCGTCGGGCGGGCTTACCGCCGCCGACATGTTTCAGGGCAAGGACGCGCTGCTGTCCGGCCCGGCGGGCGGTGTCGTCGGCATGGTCGAGACGGCGAAACTCGCCGGATTCGAGAAAGTCATCGGTTTCGACATGGGCGGCACCTCGACCGACGTCGCCCATTATGACGGCGAGTATGAGCGCGCCTTCGACACCGAGGTCGCCGGCGTGCGCATCCGTGCGCCGATGATGCGCATCCATACCGTCGCTGCCGGCGGCGGCTCGATCCTGCACTACGAAGCCGGCCGTTTCCGCGCCGGCCCGGATTCCGCCGGCGCCAATCCTGGCCCCGCCGCCTACCGGCGCGGCGGCCCGCTGGCCGTCACCGACGCCAATGTCATGCTGGGCAAGCTGCAGCCCGATTTCTTCCCGGCAATTTTCGGCCCAGGCCAGGACCAGCCGCTGGACGTCGCAGCCGTGCATAAAAAATTCGCTGCGCTCGCCGCCGAAATCGGCGATGGCCGCACGCCGGAAGCCGTCGCAGAAGGGTTCGTTACCATCGCGGTGGAAAACATGGCCAATGCTATCAAGAAGATCTCCGTGCAGCGCGGCTACGATGTCACCGAATATCTCTTGAACTGTTTTGGCGGCGCCGGCGGCCAGCATGCCTGCCTGGTTGCCGACGCGCTCGGCATGGAGGCGGTACTGATCCACCCCTTCTCCGGTCTGCTCTCAGCCTATGGTATCGGCCTGTCGTCGGTTTTCGCGTCGCGCCAGCAGGCGCTCCTGAAGCCGCTTGCCGAAGAATCCAGGACCCAGATCGGCAGCCTCATCGGCACGTTGAAAAAAGCCGTCATCGCCGAATTGGCAGCGCAAGGCATCGCCGAGGACAAGATTGCGGCAAAGCCGGTGCTGCACATCCGCTATGACGGCACCGACACCACGCTGCCGGTGAATTTCGAAGGCGACTCGATCTTCCAGGCCAGGCGCGATTTCGAAATCGCCCACAAGGCGCAGTTCGGGTTCGTCTATGATGACAAGCCGATGATCGTCGAGACCGTTGGCGTGGAAGGCGCCGAGATCGTCGAGACCACGGCCGAAGCCGTTGCGCCCGCCGGACCGGCAAGGGCTGAGGCCAGCGCGTCTGGAACGCGGCGCATCTACACCGAGGGCCGGTGGCTCGAAGCCGGCATCCATCGTCGCGAAAATCTGCGCCCATCCAACCTGGTCGCAGGCCCCGCTTTGATCATCGAGCCGAACCAGACCATCGTCGTCGAGCCGGGCTGGCGGGCCGAAATCACCAACCTCAATCACGTCGTCATCCGCCGCACCGAACGGAAAGTGCGCACGGCTGCCCTCGGTACCGAAGCCGATCCGGTGATGCTGGAGGTCTTCAACAACCTCTTCATGTCGATCGCCGAACAGATGGGTGTTACGCTGCAGAACACCGCCTATTCCGTCAACATCAAGGAAAGGCTGGATTTCTCCTGCGCCGTCTTCGACCGCCACGGCGCGTTGGTCGCCAACGCGCCACACATGCCGGTGCATCTCGGCTCAATGGATCGCTCAGTCGAAACCATCATCCGGCTGAACTCCGGCGACATCCACCCCGGCGACGTCTTTGCGCTGAACGCACCTTACAATGGCGGCACGCATCTGCCCGACATCACCGTGGTGACGCCGGTCTTTTCCCTCCCCCTCGAGGGGAGGGTGGCCGCGCAGCGGCCGGGTGGGGTCCTCTCAGAAGGCACCGCAAGGGCGTCGAGCACTGCCGCAGCGACCCCCTCCGGCGGCTCCGCCGCCACCTCCCCTTCTAGGGGGGAGGAAATCCTGTTCTGGGCGGCCTCACGCGGCCATCACGCCGATATTGGCGGCACCGCGCCCGGCTCGATGACGCCGCTCGCCACCACTGTCGATGAGGAAGGCGTGCTATTTGACAATTTCCGCGTCGTCGATCGCGGAAAATTCCGCGAGGCGGAGCTGCAGACGCTGCTCACCGACCATCCCTACCCCGCCCGCAACCCGCATCAGAACATCGCCGACCTAAAGGCGCAGATCGCCGCCAATGAAAAGGGCGTGGCCGAACTGCGCAAGATGGTCGCCCATTTCGGCCTCGACGTCGTCGAAGCCTATATGGGCCATGTCCAGGACAATGCCGCCGAAAGCGTGCGCCGCGTGCTCGAGCGTCTGCCCGATAGTTCCGAGTACGAATACCCGACCGACACCGGCCAGGTGATCAAGGTGAAGATTACCGTCGATCGGCAAAAGCGCGAGGCGACCGTGGACTTCACCGGCACCTCGAAGGTCGAGAAGAACAATTTCAACGCGCCCGAGCCCGTCGCCCGCGCCGCCGTGCTCTATGCCTTCCGTGTCATGGTCGAGGACATGATCCCGATGAATGCCGGCTGCCTGCGGCCGATCAACATCATCATCCCCGAAGGCTCGATGCTGAAGCCCGCCTACCCCGCCGCCGTCGTCGCCGGCAATGTCGAGACCTCGCAGCACGTCACCAACGCGCTGTTCGGCGCCATGGGTGCCATGGCCAATGCGCAAGGCACGATGAACAACCTGACCTTCGGCAACAAGCAGTACCAGTATTACGAGACCATCTGCTCCGGTTCGCCGGCAGGCCGGATGAACTCCGGCCGCGGCTTTGCCGGGACATCCGGCGTCCACACCCACATGACCAATTCGCGCCTGACCGACCCGGAGGTGCTGGAATTGCGCTTTCCCGTGCTGCTCGAGGATTTCCACATTCGCGAGGGCTCCGGCGGCAAAGGCAAATGGGATGCCGGTGACGGCACCAGGCGGACGATCCGTTTCCTCGAAAAGATGGAATGCGCCATCCTGTCCTCGCACCGCAACCGCCCGCCGCAAGGCCTCGATGGCGGCAGTGACGGCGAGGTCGGCTCGACCAAGGTCCGCCGCAACGACGGCAGCGTCGAGACGCTGAAGGCCTGCGACCAGACCGTGCTCGAAGCCGGCGAGGCCGTCATCCTGACCACGCCGACGCCGGGTGGGTTTGGCGAGGCCTGAACTCGCGTCAACAGCCTGTCACCCGCCTGTCATGCCCCTGAGTTACCCGCTTGCGGCAAAGCAAATGGGGAATCACTTTGCCATGACGGACGTCTCCTCGGATCTCGTTTTTCGCCGCGGCAAGGAAGTTGGAAAGGCCGTCTACCAGAACCGCCCGCTTTCGCAGGCCGGCCTTTCCGAACGACTGTTTGCGCTGCTGTTTTCCGGCCTTGTCTATCCGCAGATCTGGGAAGACCCTGAAGTCGACATGGAGGCCATGCAGCTTGGCCAGGGTCACCGCGTCGTCACCATCGCCTCAGGTGGCTGCAATATCCTCGCTTACCTCACCCGGTCGCCTGAACGCGTCGATGCGGTCGATCTCAACGCCGCCCACATCGCCTTGAACCGGATGAAGCTGGAGGCGGTACGGCATTTGCCGTCGCAGGGCGACCTGTTCCGCTTCTTCGGCGCCGCTGACACCGGCCACAATTCGGAAGCCTATGACCGCTTCATCGCCCCGCATCTCGATCCGGTCAGCCGCCACTACTGGGAGCGTCGCAACTGGCGCGGCCGCCGGCGCATCACCGTCTTCGACCGCAATTTCTACCAGACCGGCCTGCTCGGCCTGTTCATCGCCATGGGCCATCGCACCGCCAAGTTCTTCGGCGTCGATCCCTCAGGCATCATGGCGTCGAAGAGCATCGCCGACCAGCGCCGCTTCTTCAATGAAGAGCTGGCGCCGGTCTTCGACAAGAAGCTCCTGCGCTGGGCGACGTCGCGCAAGGCTTCGCTGTTCGGTCTCGGCATTCCGCCGGCGCAGTACGATTCGCTGATCACCTCGGGTGACGGCTCGATGGCCAGCGTGCTGAAGGCCCGGCTGGAAAAGCTCGCCTGCGATTTTCCATTGAAGAACAATTACTTCGCCTGGCAGGCCTTTGCCCGTCGCTATCCCAATCCGGGCGAGGCCGCCCTGCCCGCCTATCTCGAGGAGCGCAACTACAAGACGATTCGCAACAATGTTGGTCGCGTCGGCATCCACCATGCCAATCTGATCGAATTCCTGGCCGGCAAGGATGCCGGCACTGTCGACCGCTTCATCCTGCTCGACGCGCAGGACTGGATGACCGACGACCAGCTCAATGCACTGTGGTCGGAGATCACCCGCACCGCCTCGGTCGGCGCCCACGTCATCTTCCGCACCGCCGCCGAACCCAGCCTGCTGCCCGGCCGCGTCTCGACTTCGCTGCTCGACCAGTGGAACTACGAGGACGAGGCTTCGCGAGACTATTCGGCCCGCGACCGTTCGGCCATCTATGGCGGCTTCCACCTCTACGTGAAGCGCGCGGCATGAGCGCAAGCAAGCTGCCGGCCGACCATGCGCAACTGATGGACGGCGTCTACCGCTGGCAGCGCCACATCTACGACCTGACCCGCAAATACTACCTGCTCGGCCGCGACCAGATGATATCGGGGCTGGATGTACCGGCGAACGGCAGCGTGCTCGAACTTGGCTGCGGCACCGGCCGCAACATCGCGCTTGCCGCCCGCCGCTATCCCGACGCCCGCCTCTACGGCCTCGACATCTCGGCCGAGATGCTGGAGACGGCGAGCAAGGCGATCGGCCGCGACGGCCTGTCCGGCCGCGCCGTGCTGGCGCGCGGCGACGCCACCGATTTCGACGCCAAGACGCTGTTCGGCGTCGAGCGCTTCGACCGCATCTTCGTGTCCTATTCGCTGTCGATGATCCCCGGTTGGGAAAAGACGGTTTCGGCAGCCCTTGCGGCACTCGCGCCCGGCGGCTCGCTGCATGTCGTCGATTTCGGCCAGCAGGAAGGCCTGCCCAACTGGTTCCGGAGATTCATGCGCGGCTGGCTCAAGAAATTCCATGTCACGCCACGTGAATCATTGCGCGAAGTGTTGGAATCGGAATCTCGGCGAACCGACGCAAGCTTCTGTTTCGGCGCGCTTTATCGCGGCTATGCCTGGCTGGCGGTCGTCAAGATCGCGCACTCTTACCTCCCCTCGATGGGGGAGGTGGCGCCCCCGGCGCGGGGGGGGGGGGAGTTGCACCCCCCCCCCCCCCCCGGGCGCGCCCCCCCCCCCCCCCCACACAGGCGGGGGGACTTGGGGCGGCACCCGGGGGGGGGTAGGCCGCCGCC
>NZ_JAMYMJ010000036.1:0-58621 GCF_040318435.1 Mesorhizobium sp. M1143
ACCGGGTGGTGGTGCTGGGCGCCGGCCGGCGGGCGCTGGCGCGGGGCGGGGTGCTTCACCCGCGCCCGGCTGTACTGCGGCGCGCCCTCGCCGCTGCCGTCGAGCGGCGGCAGCACGGGCCCGCCGATCGCGTCGGCGTCGATCTCAAGATCGGTGAAGCTGCCGACGTAGCCGATGTCCTGGCCGTCGGGTCGCAACTCGCCCGCCGCGGTTCCGGCGCTGAACAGTGAAACCGGATCAGTGTCGCCGGCCGGATCCGTCTGGCCGGACAAGCTCTCCGCCTGCAGCGAAATGCTCCGGGGCAGGGGCCAGAAGAGCTTGGCATTGGCCTGCAGATTGTCCCAGTCGATCCATAGCGGCGCCATCCCCGGCACCGAGGTGCGCAGCGGCCCACGCAACTCGGCGGCAGGCGACAAAGGCCGGATGAGCTCTGCAACGAAGTTGAAGCTGCCTGCCGAGGCGGCAACGTTCCTGGCGTCGTCCTCGTAAGCCAGATTGTCACAGGAGATGGCAAAACTCAGGGGGTAGCCGCTGACGGTGAGGTTGGCGCAGCCGGCCTCGATGCCTTTGTCCTTGAGCGAGGCCACCGCCTTGTCGGCTTCGCTGCTGACGCGACCGGCGACATAGAACCAGACCGCGCTGTAGACGCCGAACAGCATAACGAGCAAGGCAGCGAGCCACATCAGCCGGCGGCGAAACTTCGACGGACGCTCGTCACTTGACGTCATGCTGCGGCTTTCATTAACGCGGGCGTGTTGCGGGTGGACTGTGGTTACGCAACAAGCAAAAAGACAGAAGAGCACCGATTCCGATGCGGCGGCGTCACCTTCGTGCAATCAGGCTTGGCGATATGGGCGATTTTTGGGTTTTTGGCTATGGCTCGCTGATCTGGCGGCCGGGATTTGCGCATGTGGAGACCCGCCGCGCGCGGCTTTACGGCTACCGCCGGTCGCTCTGCGTCTATTCCTTCGTGCATCGCGGCACGCGCCAGCGGCCGGGCCTGGTGCTCGGCCTCGACCGTGGCGGCTCCTGCATCGGGCTGGCGTTTCGCGTGCCCGGCGAGCTGCGCGATGAGGTGCTGACCTATCTGCGCGAGCGCGAATTGGTGACCAGCGTCTATCTCGAGCGTGTGCTCGATATCAGTCTCGACGTGAATGGTGCGGCCGCGGGAGAGAGAGTGAAAGCGGTCGCCTATATCGTCGACCGCCAGCATGAGCAGTATGCCGGCGGGCTCGACCCCGCGCATGCGGCAGGTGTTATCCGTGGCGCCGTCGGCCAGTCCGGAAACAACGAGGACTATGTGCTCAACACGCTGCAGCATCTCGCGGCGCTCGGTATCAGCGACCACTGGCTGGAAGAGGTGGCGAAGCGGATCGCCTCGTGAGCCGGTAGACCACGGCGAGCCTGCAGGCGAAGCGCTCGCGCCTTTGTGAAGCGCTGGCCCGCTGGAAAAATTGGCTGAGGCCTTTGACCTCGGCGCGGCGAGACCTAGCTTAGTTGCGGCCCGAAGCATTCGGGTCGCCCGCCGCCAGCCCACGGAGCCCCGTCTTGCAAAAACGCCGTCTCGGTCAAACCGACCTTTCCATCGCGCCGCTGGTCCTGGGCGGCAATGTCTTCGGCTGGACCGCGGACGAGAAGACCTCCTTCGACCTGCTCGACCGGTTCGGCGGCGCCGGCCTCAACGCTATCGATACGGCCGATGCCTATTCGCGCTGGGTGCCCGGCCACGCGGGCGGCGAGTCCGAGACCATCATCGGCAAATGGATGAAAAGCCGCGGCAACCGTGACAAGATCATCGTCATCACCAAAGTCGGCTCGGATATGGGACAAGGCAAGAAGGATCTGTCCGCTGCCCATATCGAAAGGGCAGTCGAGGCGTCGCTCAAGCGACTGCAGACCGACGTGATCGACCTTTATCTCTCGCATTGGCCGGACCCGACAGCCCCTTATGAGGAGACGCTCGGCGCCTACCAGAAGCTGCTCGCTGCCGGCAAGGTCCGCCATATCGGCGCCTCGAATCTCGACGCCGGCCAGCTGCGCGCCGCGCTCGATGTTGCCAGCCTGCGCGGGCTGCCGCGCTACAGCGTGCTGCAGCCGGAATACAATCTCTACGACCGCTCATCCTTCGACGGGCCGCTGCATGATCTGTGCGTGGCCGAGGATATCGGCGTCATCACCTATTTCAGCCTCGCCAAGGGGTTTTTGAGCGGCAAATACCGTAGCGAGGCCGATCTCGGCAAAAGTGAACGCGGCGGCGGCGTGAAGGCTTATCTCAATGCGCGCGGCATGCGCATTCTGGCCGCACTCGACACTGTGGCGGCGCGCCATTCGGCCAAGCAGGCGGAAGTAGCACTCGCCTGGGTGATGGCGCAGCCCGGCATCACCGCGCCGATCGCCAGCGCCACGACGCTGGACCAGGTCGACAGCCTGGTGCGCGCCGCATCGCTGAAGCTCAGCGCGGAGGATCTCGTGGCGCTGGACAAGGCCAGCGCCTAGCCGCGCAGGTTCGGCACGATCGTCCAAGACGACGGCTGTCCGCCTTGCCACACTGTTCTCCATTATTGGGAGAAGAGGCAGCATGGCCGCAGACATTCTTTCGCAGGCGCAGCCCTGGCAGCAATTGCTGGCGCTGGTGCTGGCGGCAACCGTCGTCATGGGCAGTCCTGGCCCGGCGACGATCAGCGTCACGGCGATAGGGGCCGCCTTCGGCCTGCGCAATTCGCTTCACTACACATCGGGGATCATTTTAGGCACGGTCGCGGTGCTGCTGGTGGTGGCCACCGGCATCAAGGCTATCCTCACCTCGATGCCGGGCGTAGCGCCAGTGCTGGCGGTCGCTTCCGCCGCCTATATTCTCTACCTCGCCTACAGAATAGCGACAGCGCCGCCGCTGGCCGCGCGTGACAGCAGCGCGGTTCTGCCGACCTTCCTCGGCGGCTTCCTGCTCGCCGTTGCCAACCCGAAAGCCTATGTGGCGATTGCTGCGGTCCTTGCTGGCTCCGCGACCGCAGCCGGCGCCGATGCTCTCGGCATCCCGGCCAGGCTGGCGGTTCTCACCCTGATGATCGTAGCCATCCATGTGCTGTGGCTGCTGGCCGGCGCGGCCTTCGCCCGCACCCTGCGCCAGCCGCTGGCGTCGCGGATCATCAATCTGGCCTTCGCGGCGACGCTGGTGCTGACAACGGCGCTGGCGGCGTGGCCTTGAGCCGGCCCGCAGAAGAGATCAAGCTTTGGTCTTTTTTGTTTTGGCGCGATTCAGGACGGAAAAAACCGCTCACACTTTTCCTGGAATTGCTTTGGCGGCCGCGGCGAGTTCGGCCAGCCGCTTGACCGCCGTCGGCGGCATTTGCGGCGGGTTAGGAGCCTGCGATGCCTCGATCAGCAGCTGGTCGCAGGCGGCTTCCGTATCGCCGATCAGCCGGTCCATGAATTCGTCCTTGCCGAGCCCGGGCGGAATCGGCGGCAGGAAGCGGGCCTTGATGGTGCCGGGAAAGCGCAAGAATTTGCGGCGAGGCCAATAGAGGCCGGCGACATGGGCGACCGGTACCACCGGGACGCCAAGCTGCGTATAGAGCTCGACAATGCCGTATTTGTAAGCCGGCTCGTCGCCTGGCGCTCGGCGCGTGCCTTCGGGGTAGATAATCAGCTGGCGCGGATTGCGCCCCATCTCCTGCTTTGTCGATGCAACGACCTGCTTCAACGCCTTGGAGCGGCTGCCGCGGTGAACCGGGATCATCCGCATCTTCAGGATGTACCAGCCGAAGAAGGGGATCCAGGTCAGCTCGCGCTTCAGGATATAAAGCGGATCGTGGAGGAAGGGAAAGAAAGCGATCGCGTCCCAAAACGACTGGTGTTTCGGCGCCAGGATGAAAGAGCCCTCCGGCAGGTTCTCGACGCCGGTGATGTCGCTCCTGGTGCCGGCGATCTTGTCGTAGAGCCACAGGCTGGTGCGCGACCAGAATTTCGGCACGAACCAGGCGCGATGGCGTGGCGAGAGGAAATAATAAGGGGTCCAGAGGACCATCTGCACGATCAGATTGACATAGAAGACGAAGTTGAACGCCAGCGAGCGGATATAGAGCATGCGGGGAAGGGCCCGTTGAGGAGGTGTGCGTTGGTTACACCAAGCGCGGGCAAAAAGGAAACGCCGCAATGGCCTGACATAGGCCGGCTCGCCACTGACTCAAGCCAGTCTCAACTCACCACGTCGCCTGCAATAGCCGCTGCTTCAGCCGCGGAGCGGCGAAATCGAGGAACGCCCTGAGTTTCACCGCCAGCAGGCCTTGGCCGGCATGGACGAGGCTCACCGGCCACGGCTGCGGCTCGGAGGGTCGCAAGACCGGGACGAGCACGCCGGAACGTACTGCGTCCGCGATCTGGTAGGATAGCACCCGCGTCATCCCGGCGCCTGCAATCGCGGCATCGATTGCAGCTTCCGCCGTGTTGACGCGCAGCCGTGAGCGGATCGGCACGATCAGTTCGCCCTTGTCGCCGGCAAAGCTCCAGCTGGCGAGCGCTGCAGGCCCTTCGAAACTGATGCATTCATGCGCGGCCAGATCGTCCGGCGTCCGCGGCATGCCATGCGCGGCGATATAGGCGGGGCTGGCGCACACGACGCGACGGATCGCGCCGACGCGGATGGCAATGAGGCTCGAAGGCGCAAGCTCGCCGATGCGGATGGCAAGGTCGAGATGTTCCTCCGCCAGTTGGGTTATCCGGTCAGCCAGCGTCAGGCGAATGTTGACTTGAGGATAAGCCGCCAGGAATTCGGTGACGACAGGCAGCACGTGCAGGCGACCAAAGACGACCGGCGCGGTGATGAACAGGTCGCCGGTCGGCGTGCTGTATTCGCCGGCAGCGGTGCGTTCGGCTTCGCCGACCTCGCCGAGGATGCGGCGGCAGGCGGCGAGATAGGCCTGGCCGGCATCGGTCAGCGTGAGCTGCCGGGTCGAACGGTTCAGCAGGCGCGCCTGAAGGTGCTTTTCGAGGTCGGAAACCTTGCGGCTGACCGTTGCCAGTGGAATGCCGAAATGGCGGCCGGCAGCGGAAAGGCTGCCCGCTTCCACCGCGGCGACGAACAGCGACATGGCTTCGAGACGATCCATAGTGTCTTCCGGAAATTGGAAGGATAGCTTGCAACTATGCCATCTACATCCAAAACATGGAAGGACCTACCTCTTCGTACAATGGCCGTGTTTCGGCCTCGCGGAGGCTTCCATGAATGCTCATACTTTCACCAGCGATGTCGCCTTCACGCCGACGGTCAAGGCGATCCAGACCCGCAAAGGTTCGCGCAAGGGCTATGCCAGCGCCGAGGAGCGCGGCGGATGGCGCGCCCATATGACGCCCGACCTCGCCGACTTCATCGCGGCGCAGACCAGCGTCTTCCTGTCGACGGCAAATGGCGAGGGTCAGCCCTACATCCAGCATCGCGGCGGGCCAGCCGGCTTCCTCAAGGTGCTGGACGAGAAGACCATCGGCTTTGCCGATTTCTCCGGGAACAGGCAGTTCATCACGCAGGGGAATCTCGCCGACAACAACCAGGCATTCCTGTTCCTGATCGACTATGCGCATCGCCAGCGCGTCAAGATCTGGGGCACGGCGCGCGTCGTCGAGGACGATGCCGAGCTTCTGGCAAGGCTGATGCCGCAGGACTACAAGGCGCGCCCCGAGCAGGTCATCTTGTTCACCGTCTCGGCCTGGGATGCCAATTGCCCGCAACACATTCCGCAGCGATTCGAGGCCGCCGATGTCGCGGCCGCACTCGCCGAACGCGACAAGCGGATTGAAAGCCTCGAACAGGAGATTGCGCGGCTGCGTGGCGCGGAAGACGGCACGGCCAAGGGGTAATCGAGCGCCGTCAGAGTCGTCTGTCCAATTCCCAAGGGAAAGCGTACGTGCTTTTCCCGGGAAAACCGCTACACACTTTTCCTGGAATTGCTTTAGTCCTTGGCGGTCGAAACCTCGGCCAGTGCGACGCTGTCGGCAGTCTGGCGGACCGGGACGACGCCGCGCGCAAGCGCCAGCAGGTATTTGCTGTATTCGGTCAGAAGCACGCGTAGCGCTTCCGGCTTGGTCAGCCAGTCGCCATTGTCCAGATTGGTGTTGACCACCGGATAGGGTTCAAGCCTGGCGCCATGCAGCAGGCGGCCCATCTCGAGCAGGCTGCGCGGCATGTGGTAATTGTTGGTGACGAGGATGATGCTGCCATAGGCGTGGCTCTCCACCCATTTAGCGCTTTCCTCGGCATTGCCGATCGTGTCGAGCGCGGCGCGGTCGATGTCGACACAGCAGGAAAACAGCGCCTTGTCGCCGCCGGTAGCAGCCTGCAATTGGCGGCGGCTGGCAGAGGGATGCACGCCTGAGATCAGCAGCCGCTCGCCCTTGCCGGAGGCAAGCAGATCGAGTGCTGCGTCGAGGCGGGCCTGACCGCCGGTCAAGACGATGATCGCATCGGCCTTGGCCGGGTTGGTCGGGGTCGTCATGTGGCTGACCTTGCTGGCGAACCAGCCGAAGCCACCGGCAAACAGGGCCACCAGCAGCAGTAGACAGAGGGAGGCGAGACGCAGGGCGGTGCGCAAACGGCCCAGCCCGGTACGCACACGCAAACGCACCACTGGCATCTGTCCAGCCGTTCCGGTCGACTCCCGCGCGTTCATCATCCTATGGTTAATCCTGAAATGCCTTTTTGGTAAGGAAAAAAGCGCACATTGCGTTACGTCGGTTTTCGATCCGTGATCGTCCCTTCCATTCCTGTCCTTGCCCCCGAACTGTTTTCGCTTCTGCCCTCACGGGTCACCCCGCATCCGGCTGGCGGACATCGATGTCGCTGAGATAGGCGACGACGGTGGCGTGCGAGGTCGCCGCCGTCAGTCCGCCGATCACCAGCACCATCAGGCCGACGCCGAGATAGCCTGCCGATCCGATGGCGAAATTGCCGAACAAAGCGGTGGCCTGGTCGGCCTGCGGCGTTGCCATGTTGCGCGACGACCACCAGGAAAAGACGATGAAAACCAGGATCGCGGCTGCGCCGCCGGCGGCCGCGCCCTTCATCCCGGTGACCAGGAAATGCCAGCGGAATTCGCGCGCGATGAAGCGCGCCTCGGCGCCGACGAAATGCAGCACTTCGATGATATGGCCGTTACCCGCCATGGCGCCGCGCGTCGCAAACACTACGGTCAGCACCGTCGCCGACAGCATCAGGACCAGCACGGCGATGCCGATGGTGACCGTGGTGCGGGCCATGGCGACCAGCCGGTCGACCCATGTACGGTGATCGTCGAGCGAAGCACTCGGCAGCTTGGGCGTGAGCGCCGCACGGATGGCGCTGAAGTCGGGCGGGCTGGTCTCGTCGATGGTGACGATGATCAGGCGCGGCACCGGCAATTCGTCGATATTCAGGCCCGAGCCCAGCCATGGCTCCAAAAGGCGCGCGGTGGCGTCGCGATCGATGATCCGGGTTTCCTTCACGCCGGGGAATTCGCCGACGATCTGCGAGGCCTGGGCAAGGGCTGCCTCCATGTCGAGGCCGTCGACCGGCTTGATCTGAATCGTGGCCTCGCGCGAGATCTGGTTTTCCCAGACCGAGGCAGTGTCGCGCACCAGCGTGACGGCGCCGAAAGTCAGGCAGGACAGGAAGGTCATGATGGCGATGACCAGCACCAAGGCGCGGCCGGCGATATTCTGCGCCGGCACGATCGGCGCCATGCGGCGCTGGACGCGCTGCGTCGTCGTCGCGAGATCGGCGGCGTCTCCATGCAACTGTTCGGCCGATAGTTCAGTCATAAATATCCAGCCTTCCGCCGGCCAGGATCATGCGGCGCGCGTCGACCTGCTCCATCAGGCCGAGATCGTGAGTGGCGATCACCACAGCGGTGCCGAGCCGGTTGAGCTCGATGAACAGCCTGAGCAACCGGCGCGCCAGCGGCGGGTCGACATTGCCGGTCGGCTCGTCGGCAAGCAGGATTTCGGGCTGTTCGATCAAGGCCCGGGCGATTGCCGCGCGCTGCTTTTCGCCGCCCGAAAGGACGGGCGGCAGCACATGCATGCGCTCGCCCAGGCCAACCCATTTCAAAAGTTCGGTGACGTCGGTGCGGTAGCTCGCTTCCTCGCGGCCGCGCACGCGCAGCGGCAGAGCGACATTCTCATAAGTGGTCATGTGGTCGAGCAAACGGAAATCCTGGAACACCACGCCGATGCGGCGCCTGAGATGCGGCAGTTCAGCGCGCGAGATGCGCGAGCGGTCCTTGCCGAAGATGGTGATCAGCCCGCGCGTCGGCTTCAGCGACATGAACAAAAGGCGCAGCAGCGTCGTCTTGCCGGCGCCGGAGGGCCCGCTCAGGAACTGGAAGGAGCTCTCCGGAATGTGCAGGGAGATGTCGCGGAGGATTTCCGGACCCATGCCATAGCGGAGGCCGACATTTTCGAAGCGGATCACGTGCGACGACCTGAGGTGTGTGGCGGCGGCGTGCCAGCCCTTTCTGTCCAACGACCATCGGCCGCCATGGTTAACCGTCGGTTAATTTTCGCTGTTTTTGACTGCGTCACAAGGGTTCCGGTGGGAAGCGTTAACCATTTCCATTTACGCAAAGAAACGAAGAGGCAACAGCGGGGCCATGATGGCTGAGCAACGAACCGCGCGCCCGGTTTCCGGCGAAATCATGACCGGGACAAGTGTCGCACCGGAATCGCGTCCTGTGGCGACCGACATCGTCGATGCGGATTATGAGGTGCTGCCGCAGCTGATCCCACTGATAGAAGCCATGCCGACGCCGGCGCGCGACATCGCGACGCCGTCGATCGAAGGCATGGAGATGCTGCGCAAATCAGATGCGTCAGCCGGGCGGCCGGCATCGCGTGGCGGGCCGATCTTCTGGATTGCCGGCATCGGTGCGGCCCTTGCCGCCTTCTGGGTCTCGGGTGGCCACGCGCTGGTGCGCCAGACGCCGTTCTGGTCAGTCGAACAGCCGGAGGGCACCGTACTCAGCATTGCCGGCGTCACCACGCGTGTCGACGCGTCAGGACCCACCCCGGTGCTGTTCGTGGATGGCGAGGCCGTCAATGACGGTTTGAAGGCGGGACAATTGCCGCCGCTGGAGATACGTGTCACCGGCAATGACAGCCGCATCACCCGCTATACTCTGGGGACATCCAACCGTTCTCTGGCGCCCGGCGAAAGATTCGGCTTTTCCGGCCGCCTCGATGTGCCTAGAAACGGCGTCAAGGCCGTGGCGGTCACCTTCGCCGGCTAGTCGGTTTCTCTGGAAAGGTCGTTGATGCCAGTTGTGCGCGGCAAGGACATCGAGGTCCTGTTTTCGGCGTCCGCGATCGCGCGGCGCAATCTCGAACTCGCCAAGGAGATCGCCGAGCACGACTATCACGACCTGCTGGTGATTTCGGTGCTGAAGGGCTCGTTCATCTTCGCCGCCGATCTGATCCGCGCCATGCACGATGTCGGGCTGTCGCCCGAGGTCGAGTTCATCTTCATTTCCAGCTATGGCGCCGGCACCACCAGCGGCGAGGTGAGGGTGCTGCGCGACATCGACAATGAGGTCGCCGGCCGCGACGTGCTGCTGATCGACGATATCCTGGAATCCGGCAAGACGCTCTCCTTCACCCGCAACCTGATGCTGTCGCGCGGCGCCAAAAGCTGCGCCATCGCGGTGCTGTTGGACAAGCGCATGCGCCGCCAGACCGAGCTGAACGCCGACTATGTCGGCTTCGACTGTCCCGATTACTTCGTCGTCGGCTACGGCATGGACGTCGCTCACGCTTTTCGCGAACTGCCGTTTGTCGGTGTCGTCAAAGGCGATGCCTGAGAAAAGGCCCACGACGCTTCAAATTTTCAGAAAAAGTCAACTTTTGCCCGCCAAATTCCGGCCCATGGCAAAGCTTCTGATCGTCGAGGACGATGAGTCCGTCCGCACCCTCGCCGCCCGCGCGCTCGAACGCGCCGGGCACTCGATCGATATCGCCGCCGACGGCGCGCAGGGGCTGGCGATGGTCAGTGCTGCAGGCGGCGGTTACGACCTCGTCGTCTCCGATATCCGCATGCCGGAAATGGACGGCATCGAGATGGCGATCGCCGCAGCCAGGCTTTTCCCTGACATGAAGATCCTGCTGATGACCGGCTATGCCGACCAGCGCGAGCGCGCCGAGGAATTGAACGGCGCCATTATCGACGTCGTGCAAAAGCCTTTCACGCTGGCCGAAATCCGCTCGCGGGTCGACCAGGCGCTCGCCTGCTTCGCCTGACACGCTTCAGGCGGCATCCTGAGACGCGGCGAGGACAGGCGCAGCACTCCGGCGCCGTTCGGTGTTGAGCGCCAGCAGACCGGCGCCGATGATCAGCGCCGCACCGATGGCGGTGGTCGAGCGCGGCACCTCGTCGAAGAACAGGAAGCCCCACAGCGGCGACCAGATAATCCCGGTGTATTCGAAGGTGGCGACGCGGTTGGCGGGCGCCAGCCTGTAGGCCTGCGACAGCAGAATCATGCCGGCCGAAGCGACGAAGCCGCAGGCCGCCATCTTGAGGAAATCCGGGGTCGTCGGCCAGACCCACGGCCGCACCAGGAATTCGAGGCTGGGGTGGACAGCATGGGTTATGCCGGCAAGCCAGAATGTGCCGGCAACCGCAGCGGCGCCGACCAGATAGGCGCCGTTCTGGTAGAAGGCCATGACGGTGGAGGATTCGGTGTCGCCGATCTTGCGCGCCATCAGCTGTGAAAAGCCGTAGAGCAAAGCCGAGCCCAACGAAAGCAGCGCCGCCCAGTCGAACAGGCCGGCGCCCGGGCGCAGCATCACGACCACGCCCAGCATGCCGATCAGCACGGTGGCGAGAGCCTGCCAGGATACCCGCTCGCCGAGATAGGGCCCGGCTATCGCCATGATGAACAGGGGCGCCATGAAATAGAGCGCCACCGCGTCGGCGAGCGGCAAGGCAGCGATCGCCAGATAGTAGACCGTATAGGAGGAGAACTGGACGAAGGCGCGTATCGTCAGCAGGCCGAACCGCTTCGAGACAATGGCCCGCAGGCCGACATCGGCGCGAACGAGAACGACCAGGATCGGCAAAGCGACGATCGAGCGGATCCACATCACCTCGGTCACGGGATAGCCGGCCGACACCGCCTTGACCAGCGGGTCCTGGAGCGAGAACACCAGCACGCCAAGGCACAGGCTGATGATGCCGAGAACGATCCGGTTGCGCATATTGTTCTGCCGGCCCTTGCCTTAACTGCCCGCAGCCGCCCGGCCATGGGGTAAAAAGAACCCGCCACCGTTTTGGGCAGCGGGTATGAGTGAGGACTCTTTGATTGGTCCGCAGCCGGTTTCGCGGCGGCATATCCAATGGGTGAGCGGACTATGCTGCGGCGTTTGACATGTTGCAAACGAATTGGAATGATGCCAGAGATCAAATTTGCTTATGACGGACTTGATGCGGCCAACCCTCGACAGCGATCTCCTGCGCACCTTCGTCGCCATTGCCGAAGCGGGCAATTTCACCCGGGCGGCGGAGCAGGCCGGGCGCACCCAGTCGGCGGTGTCGATGCAGATGAAGAAGCTCGAGGAGCTGGTCGGCGACAGCCTGTTCGAACGCGGCTCGCGCGGCGTGGCGCTGACGCGCCGTGGCGGCGAGCTGATCGTCAATGCCCGCCGCATCGTCTCGCTGCTCGACGAGACGGCGGCATCGATGGCGGCGGCACCTCTTGGCGGGCCGGTGCGCATCGGCATTCCCGAGGAATATGGTCACGCCATCCTGTCGCGCGCGCTCGGCGCCTTCTCGAAGCGTCACACCAAGGTCGAGGTCACCGTGCGCTATGCACATTCGGGCGCCCAGCTGGCAGCGTTGGCGGCCGGTGAACTCGACCTCGCCGTGGTGTTCGAATGGCAGGATCCTGGCGGCGGCGAGGTGCTGATGCATGATCCGACCGTGTGGGTGACATCGAGCCTGCATCACATGCATGAGGAGCGGCCGGTGCCGATCGCGCTCTACAACCGGGCCGGCTGGTGCAAGGACTTTGCTATCAAATCGCTTGAGCAGCGTGGGCTGGCCTACCGTGTCGCCTATACCAGCGACACCACCGGCGGCCTGAAGCTCGCCGTCACCTCTGGCCTGGCGATCGCGCCGATCTCGCACAGCAACATTCCGGATGGCTGCCGCGAGCTCACCGCCGCGGACGGGTTCGGCCACATCGATTCCTCGAATGTGGTGATGCATCGCAACCCCAATGCCTCAGGCGAGGCGATCGACAGCATGCAGGAAGCAATACGCGAGGCGTTCGTCAACCGGCCGGCTTAGTCTGTTGCATCCTCGTAGAAATGCAGCCGATTGCCGAAGGGGTCGCCGACCGACACTTCACGGGTCTGCCACGACGTGGTTTCGAGGCCCGGCCGGGCGTAGCGGTATCTCTTGCCGATCAGTTCGCGGTGCAATGCCGCGATGTCCTCGACCTTGATGCGCATGGCTATACCCGGCGCGCCGTCGCCATGATGTTCGCTCAGATGCAGGACACAGCCGTCGCGGATTACACCCATGTAGAGCGGCGCATTGTCGTCGAAGCGGTGCTCGAACTCGACCTTGAAGCCGAGAAAGTCGACATAGAATTCGCGTGCCTTGGCGATGTCGAAGATGCGCAGGATGGGCGTGACGGCACCGAGTTTCGGCATGGCGCTGATACCATTCAGTTCGACGGATGTTGCCTTGGAGGCTACTTCAGCTCCAGCAGCCGCTCGAGGTAGCTGCGCTCGATGTCGGGGCTGAGCGCGTTGCCGAGCCGCTTGCGAATCGCCTCGAGAATCTGGCGGGCGCGCTGCACGTCGATCTCGTCGGGCACCTTCACCGAATCGCCGAAATCGGGTCCGCGGCTGGCGCGCGGTCGGCCCAGCGGATCGCGGCCGGCGTCCTGTTGGCGGCCGCCTTCCTGGCTGCCGCCCTGGTCGCCCTGCATCGCCTGCAGCTGCTTCATCATCTCCTTGGCGCCCTTGCGCAGCGCTTCCAGCGCGCGACCCTGGTGGCCGACTGCCTGGTCGCCTTCGCCTTCGCCAAGCGACTTTTCGGCATTGCCCATGGATTTGCCAGCGTCGCCAAACCCCTCATTGGGTTGCATGCCCATGCCTTCCAGGCCCTTCTTCAGCTTGTCGAGTTCGCTCTGCAACTGGCCCTGGCCTTCCTGCAGCTGCTTCATCGCATCGGCGAATTCCTGCGGTGTCATCGACTTCGGCCGGGCGAGAGGATCGCGATCCTTGCCGACGCCCGGCTGGTCCGGGTCGTCGCCATTGCCTTCGCCGGGCTGCTGATTATCTCCGCGCTGCATCTGGTCCATGCGGTAGGTGTCGTTCATCATCTCCTGCTGGCGGCGCATGATCTCGCCCAGCTTGTCCATCTGCTGGCGCATCTCGCTGTCCTGCTCGCCGCCCTCCTGCTGACGGCCGGCCTGCAGGTTGTTCATCATGTTTTCCAGCTGCGACAGCAGCTCCTGCGCCTTGTCGCGGTCGCCCGACTTCGCCAGGTTCTCGATCTGGTCCATCATGCGGTCGATATCACTCTGACGCAGCTCGCGACCATTCTGTTGCATCTGCGGCGCGTTCGGGTTCTGCTTGGCGCGCTCGGCGAATTCCTGCAGGAATTCGTTCATCGCCTCGCGCAGTTCCTTCATCGCCTTTTCGATCTCTTCGTCGCTGGCGCCGCGCTTGATGGCGTCCTGCAGCGCCTGCTGGGCTTGGCGGAGCCGCTTTTCGGCGGACGAGAGATTGCCTTCCTCGATGCCGAGCGCGATTTCCCAGAGATAGGCAACCTCGTTGCGCAACTGATCGTCGCTGTCCGACATCTTCAGCCGGCTGCGGGCGCTCATGATGGCGAGGTAATGCGACATGTTGTCGAACGTGTCCTCGGGCCGCAGCGTGATGGCGTCCATCAGGTCGAGCACGCGCGGCTTGGCATTGGCGTCGAGCGCCAGTAGGCGGCGCTGCTCGACCACCGCCCGCGCCAGCGGGTTGGCGAAGGGCCGCTCCGGCATCACAATAGTCTTGGTTTCGCTGGTCGTGGTGTGTCCGGCATCGTCGGTGGCGACAAGCGACAGCTTGATGCTGGCGCCGGCCCAGACGTGCTCGGTGAGGTCCTTGGTGGTCTTGGCGGCGTTCGCCTTGCCGCCGCGGCGCGGCAGCGCCAGCGGCAGGTCAGGCGGACCGTAGAGCGGATGCGCATCGGGCGCCGCCGGATCGGCCAGCGCGAAAACCGCCTTGGCGGTGGCCGCGCCATAGTCGTCGTCGATCTGGTAGTTGAGCTCGAAGGCGCCGTTGACGGCGCGCTTGGGCTCGCCGACGAAGCGGATCGTCGGCGGCTTGTCGGGGATCACCGCGAAGGCCCAGCGACCGAGATCGGCTTCGCCCGACTTCAGCGTCAGCGTGCCGTCGGCGGTCAGCTTGACGGTGAACTGGCGCAGCTTGGGGGTCGCGGGGTTGACCGCCGCTGCCTTGACGGCCGCCACCTGTGGTCCCGACGGGTCGATGGCGCGAGCATTGCCGCCCTTGTCGGCAAAGCTTAGCGTTTCCTCGCCGGAGCCGCCGGTCACGCGCAGCGAGACGTCGCTGCCTTGCGGCACGGTGAAGGTGGCAACCGCCTGCTTGGCGTTGCCATCGATGACTGGCGCGGTCAAGAAGATGGGCGGCTTGCCGGTATAGGCCGGCGGGGTCACCCAGGCATCGATGCGCGGCGGTACGATGTCGCGCGCCGCATGGGCACTGAAACCATCAGACAGCCTGCCGCCGGACGGTCCGAAGGAAAAGGCAAAAGCGGTGACCAACAGCAGCGCCGCCACGGCACGCAATGCCCACGGATCGCGCTCCGGCACGCGGGTACGCGGCAGGTCGGCGCCAAGGCTGCCGAGCTTGTCGGCCATGCGCTTTTGGTGTTCGCGCCACAACGCCTGGGAAAAGATGCTTTCCTTGCCGCTGGGACGGTCGGTCTGCACCAGCACCGGGCTGTGCTGCAGCTGGTTGGCGGCCTCGATACGGCGGTCGATTTCAGCGGCGGATGGAAGCTTGAAGAAACGCAGCGGGTAGAGCGCCGCCAGCGTGGCAATACCGAACGCCGTGACCAGGATAATGCGCGCAATGTCAGGCAGCCGGGGGAAAAGGCCGAGCCAGGAGAGGCTGAGAAACAGGCTGGCGACGATGAGCAGCGGCAGAAGCAGCGGCCAGCCGCGCTCGACCGTCATCGAGACCCGTGTCGCCAGCCGGCTCAGGGCAAGCCGCCCGGCCAGGCTGCGATCGCCACTGGGAATGGGGCGTTCCGTCATTGGCCCTTCCTGCCCGGGCGGGATAGCCCGGACTCAACAAGCAGAAGTTTACCAGCAAACACGGCAAAGGCGAGGCGGTTCCGGAAAACTTGAAAAGCTTTGGCGGGTTTGCGTCCCACTTCAGTCGCAGCAAGGTTTAGAATTTCGTGGGATCGGTGTTCGAGCCGCATACCAGGACCGCGATCCGTTCGCCCGGCGCCGGGGTGTAGCGGCCGGACAAGAGAGCCGCAAAGGCAGCGGCCCCACCCGGCTCGGCGATGATACGCACCCGCTCCCACAGCGCCTTCTGCGCGGCAATGATGGCGTCGTCGGTGACCAGAATGGAGCGCTCGACAAAAGCCTCGGCGATCGGGAACATCATCTCGCCGACGCGCTTGGGCGCCAGCGAATCGGCGGCAACGCCTTCGGCGGGCGCATCGACGGGGTGGCCGGCTTCGAAGGCGCGATGCAGCGTCGGCGCGCCTTCGGGCTCTATGGCGATGATCCTGATGCGGCCGGCAAACCAGGCGGCGATGCCGCCGATCAGGCCGCCGCCGCCGACAGCGACCAGCAGCGTGTCGATGTCTGGCAGATCGGTTTCGATTTCGAGGCCGAGCGTGCCTTGGCCGACCAATGTTTCCTCCTGGTTGAAGGCATGGATCTGCAGCGCGCCGGTCTTTTCGGCAAAAGCCTCGCTGGCGGCCAGCGCCTCGGCATAGCGGGCGCCGCCGACGATCAGTTCGGCGCCGTACCCGCGGATGCGCTGCAGCTTGGCCGCCGGGCTGACTTCGGGAACGAAGATCGTCGCCTTGTGGCCAAGCCGCATGGCGGCATAGGCGACTGCGGCGCCATGATTGCCGCCCGAAGCCGCAACCACGCCGGCCGCAGGCACCGGCCGTTCGAGCAGATTGGTGAAGGCGCCGCGCGCCTTGAACGAACCGGAATGCTGCAGGCATTCGAGCTTGAGGTCGACCGCCAGCGGCGGCCGGTCGAAATCGGCCATGTCGACGCGCAGCACCGGCGTGCGCCTGATATAGCGGCGGATGCGCGATTCCATCGCGGCAATGCGTTCGCGCGTGACGGTGTTGCCGTTCGTCATGACCATCTCCTTGGGATTGACAGCAATTAGTAACTTGGCAAAATGGCTAAATGCAAGAGGTTGAAATCTTCAAGGCGATCGCCAATGAACGCAGGCTGCAGATCCTCGACTGGCTGAAGGATCCGCAGGCGCATTTCCCGGCCCAGGCAGACGGCGATCTGGTCGAGGATGGCGTTTGCGCGCTGCTGATCGCGGAGAAGCTCGGCATTACGCAGGCGACGCTCTCCGAACATATGCGCGTGCTTACCCAGGCCGGCCTGCTGCGGCCCAAGCGCATCAAGCAATGGACGTTCTACCGCCGCGACGAGGACAGCATCGCCGACGCAAGGTTGCTCATCCAGAACCGGCTGTAGCGCAGCCGGCGCTGCGGCTCCTATGCAAGCCAGTCGGGCACCGAATCCAGGCCGATCAGCTCGTCATAGGTCTGGCGCCGGCGCACGACGTGGAAACGGTCGCCGTCGACCAGAACCTCAGGCACAAGTAGGCGGGTGTTGTAGGTGCCGGATTGCACCGCGCCATAGGCGCCGGCGGTGGTGACGGCAATGAGGTCGCCAGACTTGAGCCGGGGCAGGTCACGGTCGAGGCCGAGATAGTCGCCGGTCTCGCAGACCGGGCCGACGACGTCGACCGCCATGCGCGGCGTGTCGGCCGGCGGCTGCACCACCGGCTTGATGTCGTGGAAGGCATCGTAGAGCGTCGGCCGGATCAGATCGTTCATGGCGGCGTCGACGACGAGGAAGTTCTTGGCGTCGCCTTCCTTCACGAATATCACTTCCGAGACCAGGATGCCGGCATTGCCGACGATCAGCCGGCCCGGCTCGAACATCACCTTCACTCCAAGCTTTGTCAGGTGCTTCCTGACGATCTCGGCATAGGCATCGGGCAGAGGCGGCGGGCTGTTGTCGGTGCGGTAGGGGATGCCGAGGCCGCCGCCGAGATCGACATGCTCGACGGCGTGGCCATCGGCGCGCAGCGCGCCGACCAGTTCCGCCAGAAGCGCGAAAGCATCGTCAAAGGGCTGCAACTCGGTGATCTGGCTGCCGATATGGGTATCGATGCCGATGGGCTTGGTGCCCGGCAAACCGGCCGCGCGGGCATAGACCTGGCGCGCCCTTTGCCATGGAATGCCGAACTTGTTCTCGGCCTTTCCGGTGGAGATCTTCCTGTGCGTCCTGGCGTCGACATCCGGGTTGATGCGCAGCGAGACCGGCGCCACCTTGCCGCGCGCGGTGGCGCGGGCCGACAGCAACTCCAGCTCCGGCTCGGATTCGACATTGAAGCAGAGAATGCCGGCCTCGAGCGCAAAATCCATCTCGCGCGCGGTCTTGCCGACGCCCGAGAATACGATCTTGCTGGCCGGGATGCCGGCGGCGAGCGCGCGGCGCATTTCGCCTTCCGAGACGGTGTCGGCGCCGGCGCCGAGCTTTGCCAGCGTTCGCAGCACCGCCTGGTTGGAATTCGCCTTCAAGGCATAACAGACCAGCGTGTCGAGCCCGGCAAAGGCCCCGGCGAACACCCGGTAGTGCCTCGTCAAGGTTGCCGTCGAATAACAATAGAACGGCGTGCCGACGCTTGCGGCGATGTCTGGTATCGCCACGTTCTCGGCATGGAGCACGCCGTCGCGGTAATCGAAATGGTTCACGAGAGTGTTTCCGGAAGTTGGAGCACGAGACCTGGCCAGAAAGACCAAGCCGGTCTCATCGGCTCTAGATCAGCGGGTCGAGGATGAACTTCTTGTCCACGACCGGTTTTTCCGGCTCCGGCGGCACCGGCTGTTTGGCGCGCTCGGCGTCCTTGCGGGCCTGGACGGCCGCTTCATAGGGCGTGTCGAGACCGGCCTTACGGCCGCAAGCGGTCACGGCAGCCATCGCCGTCAGCAGCGTCAGCGTCACCAAAATCCTGCTTGCGGTCATCGATCCATCCGTCCGAAACTTTATGTGCTGCGCTTTTAACCGAGTTTTAGGCGCATTGCACCCCGGCATCATGCCTTGGCGATGCGCTTTTTCCAGCTGCGGATCTGCTTCCTGACCTCCGACGGCGCCGTGCCGCCGAAACTGGTGCGGCTCTTCACCGAATTCTGCACCGCCAGAACCGAGAAGATGTCTGCCGTGATGCCGGGGTTGATCGACTGCAGATCTTCCAGCGACAGCTTTTCAAGGCTCACCTTCTTCTCTTCGGCCACCGCCACCGCGCGGCCGGTGACATGGTGTGCCTCACGGAAGGGCAGGCCCAGCGTTCGCACCAGCCAGTCGGCGAGGTCGGTCGCGGTCGCGTGGCCCGAGCTGGCGGCCTTCTTCATGGCGGCGGCATTGACCGTCATGTCGCGCACCATGCCGGTCATCGCCGCCAGCATCAGATCGAGCGTCTCGGCGGCGTCGAAGACCGATTCCTTGTCTTCCTGCATGTCCTTGCCATAGGTCAGCGGCATGCCCTTCATCACCGTCAGCAGCCCGACGAGATGGCCGGTGACGCGGCCGGTCTTGCCGCGCACCAGTTCGGCGGCGTCCGGGTTCTTCTTCTGCGGCATGATTGAGGAGCCGGTGGAGAAACTGTCCGACAGTCTGACAAAGCCGAATTGCGGCGTCGACCAGATGATGATTTCTTCGGCGAGCCGCGATAGATGCGTGGCGGAGATCGCCACCAGGCTCAAAAACTCCAGCGCGAAATCGCGGTCGGAGACGCTGTCCAGGGAATTGCGCATCGGCTCGCGGAAGCCGAGCGCCTTGGCGGTCTTGTGGCGATCGATCGGAAAACTGGTGCCGGCAAGCGCTGCCGCGCCGAGCGGGCTTTCATCCATCCGCTCGATGGCGTCGCGGACGCGCGACAGGTCGCGCGATAACATCTCGACATAGGCCATGCAATGGTGGCCGAAGGTCACCGGCTGCGCCGCCTGCATGTGGGTGAAGCCGGGCATCACGGTCGCCGCATGCTCCTCGGCGCGGTCGAGCAAGGCTGAGATCAGCCCCTTCAGCGCCTCGGCGACGCGAAAGCACTCGTCCTTGACCCAGAGCCGGAGATCCACCGCCACCTGGTCGTTGCGTGACCGCGCCGTGTGCAGGCGGCCGGCGGCCGGGCCGATCAGGTCGGCAAGGCGGGCCTCGATGTTCATGTGAATGTCTTCCAGCCGGGTCGAGAACTCGAACGTGCCGGCCTCGATCTCTTTCAGGATCGTGTTCAGCCCGTGAGCGATTTTTTCTTGATCGGCCGCCGAAATAATGCCCGTTTCAGCCAACATCTCGCTGTGGGCGATCGAACCTCTTATGTCTTGGGCATAGAGTTTGCGGTCGAACGAAATCGACGCGTTGATCGCTTCCATGATCGCGGCCGGACCCGAGGCAAAACGTCCGCCCCACATCTGGTTGCTGGCCTTCTTGTCGCTCATCGCTATAACCCGTGCTCCGGAGCAGTCTTAGAAAAATGGCAGACGGTAACAGATACTTCCCGGCCCCGCGCCTGATCCTCGCCGCTTTGCTGGCGGGCGTGCTGGCCGGCGCGGTCGCGGTATATGTCAGCGAGAGCGGGTCTGGCAACAACGCAGCCACCGGCAGCGCACCTGCGGCCGGCGCGGGCAACAGCAAGGACGACGTCGCCTGCGCCGCCAAGAGCGACCGCGCCAAAAAAGTTGCCGCCGCGGCCACCGGCCAGGTTGCGGCATTGCTGCCCGCCGATCCGCCGCAATCGCTGGAAAGTCTCGCCTTCAACGGTCCCGACGGCAAGCCGATGACGCTCGCCGATCATGCCGGCAAGACCGTGCTGCTCAATCTGTGGGCAACGTGGTGCGCGCCCTGCCGCGCCGAAATGCCGGCGCTCGACGCCTTGCAGAAGGAAAAGGGCAGCGATGCCTTCGAAGTGGTCGCGGTCAATGTCGATGCCGGCGACGATGTGAAGCCCAAGAAGTTCCTCGCCGATATCGGCATCGGGTCGCTCGGCTACTACCGCGATTCGACGCTGGCGCTGTTCAACGACGTCAAGACGCGTGGCTTGGCGCTAGGCCTCCCCGTCACCATGCTGATCGATGGCGAAGGCTGCCTGATCGCGCATATGAACGGACCGGCCGAATGGTCAGGACCGGATGCCAAGCGCCTGGTCGAGGCCGCACTCGCCCCTTAGAGCGGTTCACCGTTTCGTCGAAACGGCTACCCGCGCTAACTTTTTTGTTTCGACGCAATTTCGGACGGAAAACCGTTTCACACTTTTCCTGAAATTGCTCTAGGCTGAGCGCAGGGCCGCCGCCGGCGGCAGCATCAAGATGCTGCCGCCGCGTTGTTTGACGCTGGCGTCCTCTTGTGCCGCCGGCGCCGCGACGCCGGTCAGTTCGCTGAACGCCTCGATCGGGCTCGGCCGGCCTAGATAATAGCCCTGGCCGATCTCGCAGGCCTCGGCGTCGAGGAATTTCAGCTCGCCCAGCGTCTCGACGCCCTCGGCCAGAACCGGCAGGCCGAGACCGCGGCCAAGCCCCAGAACGGCGCGCACGATGGCTGCCACCTGGCCGTTGCTGTCGACTGATTTGATGAATGAGCCGTCGATCTTGATCTTGTCGAAGGGGAAGGCGCGGAGATTGGACAGCGAGGAGTAGCCGGTGCCGAAATCGTCCATCGCCACACGCACGCCAAGCGCCTTCACCTGGCGCAAGGTCGCCAGCGCGCGCGGCATGTCCTTGACCAGCGCCGTTTCGGTGATCTCGAGTTCGAGCCTGCCGGGCGTCAGGCCGGAGCCGAGCAGGACTTCATGCACCTTGCGGCTGAAATTCGGATTGTGGAGCTGCACCGCCGAGACATTGACCGCGACGGTGAGAGGGTTCTTCCAGCGCGCAGCCTCGGCGCAGGCCGTCGCCAGCACCCATTCGCCGATCTGGATGATGACGCCGCTGTCTTCGGCCACCGGGATGAAGGTCGCCGGCGACACGTCGCCGCGCTGCGGATGGCGCCAGCGGATCAGCGCTTCGAACCCGACCATCCGCCCGCTGCTGATCTCCTTTTGTGGCTGGTAAACGAGGCGAAACTCATCGCGCGCCATGGCCTGGCGCAGTTCGTGCTCCATCACGCGCCGGTCTCGCGCCTCGGCGCCCATCGAGGCCTCGAAGTAACGGTAGGTGTCCTTGCCCTCGGCCTTGGCGCGGTAGAGCGCGGTGTCGGCGTGGCTGACCAGGAGTGTCGGCTCATCGGCGTCGAGCGGATAAAGTGCAATGCCGATGCTGGCCGACACCAGCCCGCCCCCGCCCGACAGCCGGTTTTCCTCGCGCATGGCCGCCAGCACCGCCTCGGCGATGCGGCCGGCCGCCTGCGGATCGGGAAGGTTCGGAGCGATGATGGCGAACTCGTCGCCGCCGAGACGCGCCAGCATCTGTCCGTGGCGGAGCACGGCGGAGGCGCATAGCGCCACCTTCTGCAGCATGGCATCGCCGGCGCCGTGCCCGAACAGGTCGTTCACTTCCTTGAAGCGGTCGAGGTCTAGCAGCAGCAGCGCAAGATGCCCGCCCTTGCCGCCGCGGTCCATTGCGGCAATTTCGGCCTCGAGCCGGCCGGAGAAACTGCGGCGGTTGGGGAGCCCGGTCAGCGGGTCGAAATGGGCGAGGCGCAGTATCTCCTGCTCGGCCTTCCTGCGTTCGCGGATGTCGCGCACGGCGACCACGCTGTGCCGCTTGCCGCAATAGTCGATGCTTCTGGCGATAAGTTCGACGGGGATGGTGGCGCCGTCATGGGCTCTGAGTTCGGCTTCCTGTGCCTGTCCGCTGCAGTCGGACATGCCGGCCGCGGTGCGTTCGCCGAAGAGGTCGCCAAGCAGCATCGCGTTCAGCACTTCCGGCGCAATGCCGGTGAGTGCCGCGATGCTGTCATTGGCGCTGACGATGCGGGCGCCGTCGCAGACGATCAGCCCCTCGACGGCGGCGTTGGCGAGGCCGTGCATGCGCTCGGCCTCGAGCTTGTGACGCCGGAAGCGAAGGTCGATCCACAATGCTGCGGCTGAAAGCACCAGGATAGCCATGCTGACTGCAGCGGCGGCGAAGGCCTGCGACACCGGTTCGACCGTGAACTGCGATATCTCGATGGAGGAGTCCGGGAAGATCGACACCGCGCCCATGGCGATGAAGTGCAGGCTGCAGATCGCCAGCGTCAACAGGATGGCGGCGGCGATTGTGGCCTGCATGGACGGCCGTCGCAACACGACCAGCAGCGCCAGCGCGGCGAGGGTGACGCCTGTCAGCACCGAGACGCCGACCAGCAGCGGGTTCCAGACGATGCGCCCTTCGACCTCGAAGGCGGCCATGCCGATATAGTGCATGGCGGCGATACCAGCGCCGAGGACCGCGCCGCCGACCAGAGGGTAGTCGATGCCCCGGCGCAAGGTGGCGATCCACATGCCCGCAGCGGTCAGGGCGACGGAACCGGCGAGCGAAAGCGCCGACATTTCCGTATTGTAGGCGTTGGGGATTCCGGGAGAAAAGGCAAGCATTGCGATGAAGTGCGTCGCCCAGATACCGAAGCCGGTGGAAGTGGCTGCTATCATCAGCCAGGTATAGCGGTTGCGCTCGCTCGAGCGGTCGACATGGCGAAGCAGGTTGACCGCCGAGAAGGAAGAAATACCGCAAATGAGCGCTGCCAGTGCGACCAGTCTCAGATCGTGCTCATGCACGATACAATTATAGACCGTCAGCATCTCGCCCCACCTGCTCTCCCACAGCAATCAAGCCGTCCACTTGATTAGTATGCCACGCTTGACGAAGAATCGGTTATGCGAACTACAACTACAGCGGGTTTTTCGGGTTGTACGTTGCGGCGATCCTGTCTCATTCCAGACGCACGGTTACAGCAGCGCCTGGCGCGATGCCGCTCGGCCGATCTCGATCTGGCCGAGCGCCGGTTTGGCGGCCGCACGGTGCAGGTGCGTGGCGCTGTCACGCGGGCCCTTCACGCATTGCTGGGCGGTCGGCGATCCTTGCAGGCCCACCATGCCCCATTCTATCGCTGAGCCGGCTTGGCATTTCTCTCTGTCCTCGTTGCAAGGCGAGGGGGCGCGAAGTTAGCCGGGTATGAAATTCACGAAACAGCAACAAATCCGTTGTCCGATTGTCATCAGCGACACATATTGCGTTCGCGGGAGCGCCCCTTTCGCCAATGACAAACGGGAGATGAAACATGAAGTTGTTCGGCTTTGCGGCCGGTGTTGCCGCCACCTTGACCCTGCTTTCCACCACCTCCGCCTTCGCCGCCACCCAGATCAGTTGGTGGCATGCAATGACCGGCGCCAATGCCGAGGTGGTCGACAAGATCGCCAAGGATTTCAATGCCAGCCAGAGCGACTATGAAATTCTCCCTGTTTTCAAGGGCACCTATCCCGAAACGCTGAATGCCGGCATCGCTGCCTTTCGTGCGGGGCAAGCGCCCGACATCATCCAGGTGTTCGACGTGGGTACCGGCGTCATGATGGCCGCCGAAGGTGCGATCAAGCCGGTGGCCGATGTGCTGACCAGCGCCGGCGTGACCTTCGACAAGAGCGAGTATTTGCCCGGCATCGTCGGCTACTATTCGAAGCCGGACGGGACCATGCTGTCCTTCCCCTATAATTCCTCGTCGCCCATCCTCTATTACAACAAGGATATCTTCCAGAAGGCCGGGCTTGACGTGAACAATCCGCCAAAGACCTGGAACGAGGTGTGGGAAGCCGCCAAGAAGATCAAGGCGAGCGGCGCCGCTTCCTGCGGCTATACCTCGACGTGGTTGACCTGGATCCACCTTGAGGCCTTCGCCGCCTGGAACGACGTTTCCTATGGCACCAACCAGAACGGACTTGCCGGAACCGACGTCGAGCTCAAGATCAATGCGCCGATCTTCGTCAATCATTTCCAGGCGCTCGCCGACCTGGCCAAGGACGGCACCTTCAAATATGGCGGCCGTACATCCGAAGCCAAGCAGATCTTTCTTGCCGGAGAATGCGGCATCTTCACCGAATCGTCGGGGGGTCTCGGTGACATCGTCAAATCGGGCATGAACTACGGCATCGGCCAGCTTCCCTATGATAGTGACGCCAAGGGCGCGCCCCAGAACACCACGCCGGGCGGCGCCAGCCTGTGGGTATTCGGCAACAAATCGGACGAGGAATACAAGGGCGTCGCGGCGTTCTTCTCCTACCTGTCCAAGACCGAAGTGCAGGAGTATCTGCACCAGAAGTCGGGTTATCTGCCGGTGACGCTCGCTGCCTATGAGGCGACCAAGAAGTCCGGCTTCTATGACAAGAACCCGGGCCGTGAGACGCCGATCCTGCAGATGCTGGGCAAGGCGCCGACCGAGAACTCGAAGGGCGTGCGCCTCGTCAACCTGCCGCAGGTGCGCGACATCGAGAATGAGGAGTTCGAGAAGATGCTGGCCGGCCAGCAGACTGCGCAGCAGGCGCTCGACAACGCGGTCGCACGCGGCAACAAGGCGATTCAGGAAGCGATCGGAAACTGAAGCGATTGTCAGTTGAACCTCGTCCACGCGGACCCGCGTGGACGATTTCCTGAATAGCGAGGGAATCACCCTGTCTCCACGCGTCGTCTTTCCCAACAAGACCCTGCCTTACCTGCTGGTGGCGCCGCAACTCGCCATTACGCTGATCTTTTTCTACTGGCCGACCGGGCAGGCGCTCTACCAGTCGATGCTTAGGGAAGACCCGTTCGGGCTGAAGAGCAAGTTCGTCGGGCTCGCCAATTTTCGCAAGGTGCTGGCCGACCCGGCCTACCTCAACTCGATCAAAGTTACGCTGGTGTTCTCTCTGGCGACCGCGATGGTCGCCATGGGTGTGGCCCTGTTGCTTGCCGTCATGGCCGAGAAGGTGGTGCGCGGCAAAGGCCTTTATCGCACGCTGCTGATCTGGCCGTATGCGGTGGCGCCGGCGATTGCCGGCATGTTGTGGCTGTTTCTGTTCAACCCCTCGATCGGTTCGCTGGCCTACGCCTTGAGAGGTCTCGGCATCGCCTGGGATCCCTTGCTTAACGGAAACCAAGCCATGATCCTGCTGGTATCTGCGGCTGCCTGGAAGCAGATCAGCTACAATTTCCTGTTCTTCGTCGCCGGGCTGCAGGCGGTGCCGAAGACGTTGATAGAGGCGGCGGCCATGGACGGCGCCGGGGAGACGAAGCGCTTCTGGACCATCGTCTTCCCGCTGCTCGCACCGACGACCTTCTTCCTGCTGGTCGTCAACACTGTCTATGCGCTGTTCGACACTTTCGGTATCGTTCATGCCGTCACCGGCGGCGGGCCAGGCAAGGCCACCGAGACGCTGGTCTACAAGGTCTACAATGACGGTTTCGTCAATTTGATCCTCGGCGATTCGGCCGCGCAGTCGGTCATCCTGATGGTCATCGTCATCTCACTCACGGCCATCCAGTTCCGCTATGTGGAACGCAAAGTCCACTACGGTTGAGCGCGAGCGATGATTGGTCAGTCCCCGCTTCGCGCCCTCATCGCCCACGCCGTGCTCATCCTGGGCATCCTGATCGTCGCTTTCCCGATCTACTACACCTTCGTTGCCTCCACGCAGACGCTGCAGACCATCCTCAAGCCGCCATTGCCTCTTTTGCCCGGCGACCAGGTCTGGAACAATTACAGCGAGGCGCTGTTCGGCGGTGTCGGCCGCATCGGCGGCGTCAGTGTCGGCCGATTGCTGCTCAACACCACGATCATGGCGCTCGGCATCGCGGTGGGGAAGATTTTCATCTCGATCCTTTCGGCCTATGCGATCGTGTTCTTCCGTTTTCCGCTTCGGATGGTCTTCTTCTGGCTGATCTTCATCACGCTGATGCTTCCCGTCGAGGTGCGCATCCTGCCGACCTACAAGGTGATGGTCGATCTCGGCATGATCGACACCTATGCCGGCCTGATCATTCCGCTGATCGCCTCGGCCACCGCCACGCTTCTGTTTCGCCAGTTCTTCATGACCATCCCAGGTGAGTTGGTGGAAGCGGCGCGTGTCGACGGCGCCGGACCATGGCGATTCTTTTTCGACATCCTGCTGCCGCTGTCGCGCACCAACATCGCGGCGCTGTTCGTCATCCTCTTCATTTATGGCTGGACGCAGTACCTGTGGCCGCTGCTCGTCACCAACAGCAATGACATGAACACCATCGTCATCGCACTTAGAAAAATGGTCTCCTTCGCCGATGCCGATACCCAATGGCATCTGGTCATGGTCACCGCGATGCTGGCCATACTGCCGCCGATCCTGATCGTGGTGCTGATGCAACGCTGGTTCGTGCGCGGACTGGTCGATACCGAAAAGTGAGAAGCTGATGGCGACCATCGATCTGAAGGATGTGAAGAAAGTCTATCCCGGCGGCGTCGAGGCGGTGAGGGGTGTCTCGATCGCCATTCCCGACAAGGAGCTTTGCGTGCTGGTTGGGCCGTCCGGCTGCGGCAAGTCCACGCTGCTGCGGATGATCGCCGGGCTTGAGACCATTTCTTCCGGCACCGTCGCCATCGACGGCAAGATCGTCAACACGATCGGTCCGACCGAGCGCGACATCGCCATGGTGTTCCAGAACTATGCGCTCTATCCACATATGAAGGTCTACGACAACATGGCCTACGGGTTGCGCAACCGGGGTACTCCCAAGGACGAGATCGACAGCAGGGTTCGCTCGACCGCCAAGGTGCTGGAGCTCACGGCGCTGCTCGACCGGCGCCCGCGCGAGCTTTCCGGCGGCCAGCGCCAGCGCGTGGCCATGGGTCGCGCAATCGTGCGCAATCCAAAAGTCTTCCTGTTCGACGAACCGCTTTCCAACCTCGACGCCAAACTGCGCGGCCAGATGCGGGTCGAAATCAAGAATTTGCAGCGCTCGCTCGGTGTCACCTCGGTCTACGTCACCCACGACCAGCTTGAGGCGATGACGCTGGCCGATATTCTCGTCGTCATGAATGGCGGGTTGGTCGAGCAGACGGGCGCGCCGCTCGACATCTACGAGAAGCCGGCATCGACCTTCGTCGCCTCCTTCATCGGAGCGCCGCCGATGAACCTTCTGCCTCTTTCGCAAGGACCGGCTGGTCCGGCGCTGACCGACGGCAAGACGGTTGACTTCGCGCCTACGAACGCCGCCACGCTTGGCTTCCGCCCTGAGGATGCCGACGTCACCTTCAGTGCCGAGGCATCATCCGGCGCGCTTATTCTGCCTGCGGCGGTCGAGGCGGTCGAACCTGTGGGAGCCGAAAGCTTTCTTCACTGTGCCGCCGGCGGCAACCGCATCGTCGTGCGTGTGGCCGGCCGCGCCACGGCCAAACCCGGCGATCAACTGCGCGTCGTGGCCAGGGCCGAGAAGCTGCATTGGTTCGACAATGCTGGGAAACGAGTCGATTGACGCAGCCGCTCGCGCCAATCCGACGCATCGGCAGTTCAGGCGAAGACATGCGCCTTGCCGGAAACTGTCAGACGCACGATCTCGCCGACGGCAGGTGCGTCGATTCCCGGCTTGCGTAAGGTCAGCGGTGTGCTGCCGATCGCCGCGGCGTCCGGCGGATCGGGGTTGTTCAACAGCCGCACGGCAATGGTGCACATCGAGCCTGCGAATTCCGAGTCCGTCACCTCGGCGAATATCGTGCCCGCAGGACCCGACATGCCTTCGCGCGACGTGCGCTTTACCTGCACCTGCTCCGGTCGCAGCATGATGCGGGCGATGTCGCGCCGCTCCTTCGAGTCGACGGCTATGCGACCAAGCGAGGAGGTGGCGAAGCCGCCTGAAATCTTTGCCGGCAAGATGATGGCGTCGCCAAGAAACTCGGCAACCATGCGGTCTTTCGGCTGCAGATAGAGTTCTCGCGGTGTGCCGATCTGAGAGAACCTTCCGTCGCGCATGACCGCCACCTGGCTGGCGAAGGACAGCGCCTCGGCCTGGTCGTGGGTGACCAGGATGGTGGTGATGCCGGCGGCTTCGAGTAGTTCGGCGACCGCCTTGCGCATCGAGGCGCGCAGACCGGTGTCGAGCGCCGAGAACGGTTCGTCGAGAAGCATCAGCCTGGGCTTCATCGCCATGGCGCGGGCCAGCGCCACGCGCTGCTGCTGGCCGCCGGAGAGCTGGTGCGGGCGGCGCTTGAGGATCGCCTTGTCCAGCCCGACGGTATAGGCGAGCTCGGCGATGCGCTCGGCGCGCTGGTCCTCGCCGCGGGCCATGCCAAAGCCGATATTGCCGCCGATGCTGAGATGCGGGAACAGGGCGCCATCCTGCGCCACCAGGCCGATGCCGCGGCGGTGCGCCGGCACCGCATGGCCGCCATTGGCCAGCACCTCGCCGTCGAGCACGACGCGGCCCTGGTCGGGCGCCTCGAAGCCGGCGATCAGCCGCAGCAACGTCGTCTTGCCGCAGCCGGACGGGCCGACGATCGCGGTGCGACTGCCGCTTGCGGCGCTGAGCTCGATGCCGGCAAGGGCTGCGACCGGGCCGTAGTGCTTGGTGAGGCCACTGATTTCGAGAAAGCTCATCGCCCGGCCATCCGTTTCGACTGGACATAGAGCAGCCAGGTCAGCGGCAGCGACATCGCCACCATGATGAAGGCGTAAGGGGCGGCGGAGGCATAGTCGATCTCGCCGCTATAGGACCAGAACGCCATGGCCAGCGTGCGCGTGCCGTTGGGCGCCAGCATCTGGGTGGCGGTCAGCTCGTTCATGATGCCGAGCGCGACCAGCGCCATGCCGGCCGCAGCCCCCGGCGCCGACAGGCGAATCGTTGTCGACCAAAGCGCCTTCAGCGGCGGCCGGCCAAGGCTGGCGGCGGCGCGTTCGAGCTCGACCGGCGCCTGTGCGATCGAGGCTCTGAGGCTGATCAAGGCGCGCGGCAGGAACATCAGGGCATAGGCGACCAGGATTGTGAACAGCGTCTGGTAGAGCGGCATGGCGATGCGCACGGTAATGGTGACCAAGGCCAGCGCGATGACCACGCCGGGCAGCGAACCGACAATGTAGTTGCAGCCTTCGAGCAGCCGCTGCAGCGGTCCCGGCGCGCGGATCGAGATCCAGGCCATCGGCATGGCGGCGATGGTCGCAAGCAAGGCGCCGGCCAGCGCCAGGAACAGTGTCTGGCCAAGCGCCAGGCCGATCTCGTCCAAACGCCAGACATCGGCGCCGCCGGCGACCAGCCAGCGGCCGATGGTGACGAAGGGCACGCCGATGGCGAGCAGCGTGGTGACGGCAGGCAGAGCCAGGCAAGCCAGCGTGGCGCGCCCGAGCCTCGAGCGCTGCCGGTGGCGCGCCGCGCCTGAGCCGACGCGGGCATAGCGCTCTTCGCCGCGCACCAGCACCTCCAGAGCGAGCAGCACGAAGCAGCATGTCACCAGGACGCCGGCCAGCATGTTGGCGGCGGGGCCGTTGAAGGTCGACTGGAACTGGTCGACGATCGCGGTGGTGAAAGTGTCGAAGCGGATGAAGACGTAGAGGCCGTATTCGGCCAGCAGATGCAGGCCGACCAGCAGCGCGCCGCCGCAAATGGCCAGTCTCAGCTGCGGCAGCACGACACGCCAAAACACCCGCCACGGTCCAAGGCCGAGTGCTGCGGCTGCGTCCTCCAAAGCAGGATCGAGCCGGCGCAGAGCCGCCGCCAGCGGCAGATAGAGGAACGGGAAATAGGCGAGAACCGAGACCAGCACGCCGGCCCACAGGCCGTGCAAGGTCGGCACCATGGTGATCCAGGCGTAGGAATGCACGAAGGCGGGGATGGCGAGCGGCGCCACCGACAGCCAAGCCCACAGGCGGGCGCCGGGCAGGTCGCTGCGCTCGGTCAGCCATGCCAGCGTCACCGACAGCACGGTGGCGATCGGCACGGTGAGCGCCACCAGAAGCACGGTGTTGACCAGAAGTTCGCCGACGCGCGGCCGGAAGACCAGGGCCGAAGCAGTGTCCCAGCCGATCTGCACACCGATCCAGATGATGAACGCCAGCGGCAGCAGCGACAGCAGCGAGACGATTATGGCGGCAAGCGCGATCCAGGATGACATGGGCTTCCGGCGGGACCGCCCGACTGTCTGGCCTGAACGTGCGAGATCGACCGCAGTTTGCATCAGCTCGACCGCGCCACTGCCGCCGGGGCGGGGGCGCCGCAGGCGCGGCCGGAAACGCAATGTGTTGTCATGGACAATGCCATCTCGAAAACAGAGCGCTCCTGCGGAAAGTCCGGCAGGAGCGCAATCGTTGCCCTTTTAGGACGAACCCAGCCTAAAGCAAGCCGGCTGCCGTCATCAGGTCCGTCACCTTTTTGGAGTTCAGTGTCGCCGGATCGACCTTCGGCGCCTGCAGGTCGGCCAGCGGCACCAGCTTGGGATTGGACTGCGCGTCCTTGCCGATAGCGTATTCGAAGGACGTGCCGGTCTTCAGCACGTCCTGGCCGCCTTTCCCGGTCACCCATTTGAGGAACGCCTGGGCTTCCTTCGGGTGTTTGCTCGAGGCGAGCACGCCGCCGCCGGAGATCGAGACGAAAGCGCCGGGATCCTGGTTCTTGAAATAATGCAGTTCGACGTTCTTGCTGTTTTCGCCGGTCTTTGCCTGATCGCCGAAATAGTAATAGTGGTAGATGATTCCGCCTTCGATCTCGCCGGCATTGACCGCCTTCATCACCGTGCCGTTGCCCTTGTAGGCGGTGAAATTCTCCTTCATGGCCTTCAGCCAGTCGGCGGTTGCGGCTTCGCCCTTGAGCTCGAGCAGCGCGCTGACGATGGCCTGAAAATCGGCGCCGGAAGGCGAGGCTGCCCAGCGGCCTTTCCAGCTCGGATCGGCGAGATCGAGCATCGATTTGGGCAGCTTTTCGGCCGTGAGCTTGGTTTTGTTGTAGGCAAAGACGGTGCTGCGCGCCGCGACACCCACCCATCTGCCGCTGCTCGGCTGGAATTCGGCCGGGACTTGCGCCAGCGTGTCGGCGTCGACCGGCGCGAAAAGGCCCGCCGCTTCGACCAGGGTCATCGCCGGCGAGTTTTCGGTCAGGAACACGTCGGCCGGCGAAGAAGCGCCCTCGGCGACGATCTGGTTGGAGAAATCGCTGTCGCCGCCATTGCGCAGCGTGACCTTGATGCCGGTTTCCTTGGTGAAACCTTCGACCCATTCCTTGGCCAGGCTCTCATGCTGGGCGTTGTAGACGATGATGCCGGCATCCGCGGCCATCGCCGGCCCGGCGATCATGCTCACGGCCAGCGCTGTGGCCCCCGCTAGGGTGGAGAGCGTGTATCTCATGGCGTCATCCTCAATCTCGGTGGTTCTGGTTTCGCAGGCTGCACCTATCGATACCTGACAGCAGTAGTCAACATTGCTCGGCTGCTTCAATCGGTCGCCGCTCCCGCAAACTTTCGTGATTTTGCGGCACTTTGGCTTGGACATCATTTCGCCGGACACGTAACAAATCGATGCCGAGGCGCGAAGATCGGGGAGTGAACTCTTGTGAGCGGCAAGGATGAGGCCGAGCTTTCCCGGCTGATGCGGGCCGCGATCGCGGGAGATGAAAGGGCCTACGCCGACTTTTTGCACCGGATCGCCGCGCTGGTTCGCGGCTTTGCGAGGCGCAAGATCGTACAGGGCGGGGTCGATCCCGAGGATGTCGTGCAGGAAACCTTGCTGGCCATTCATGTGAAACGGCATACCTGGCGCCAGGACGCGCCGGTGTTGCCATGGATCTATGCGATAGCCCGCTTCAAGCTGATCGATGCTTTCCGGCGGCGCGGACGGCGCATCGAAATCGAGATCGACGAGATCGCCGAGACCTTTGCCGAGCCGGAAACCGAGACCGTCAGCGAACGCGACATCAACCGGGCGCTGGACGGACTGCCGGCTGCGCAGCGTTCCGTCGTTTCTTCGATCTCGGTCGACGGCCGCTCCATCGGCGAGACGGCGGCCAGGCTCGGCGTCAGCGAGACGGCGGTGCGGGTGTCGCTGCATCGCGGGCTTGCCGCGATCGCCAAGCGATTTGGGCAGGGGCGCTTCGGGCGGCAGTGACATGAGGACGGAGGATCTCATCAAGGCACTCGACGCCGACACAAGCAGCAAGGCGATGCCGCTGCGCTCGGCCTGGTTGATGGCGGCCGCAGCCGCGGCGGTGATCGCGGCTCTGGTCTTCTTTCTCACCATCGGCCCGCGTCCCGACATCATGACCGCCATGCACACGATGCGGTTCCTGGCGAAGTTCGTGTTCACCATCGTGCTCGCCGTCACCGCCTTTGGCCTGGTCCGGGCGTTGTCGACGCCGGGCGCTTCGACGGCAAGAGCCGCGGCCTGGATGCTGGCGGCGCCGCTGCTGGTGGCCGTGGCGGTGGCTCTCGAACTGTTCATGGTGCCGGAGCCGATGTGGAGCACGCGCATGGTCGGCTCCAACATGATGATCTGCATGGGCTTCATCCCGCTGATCGGCATCGGCCCGCTTGCCGTCTTCCTGTGGATGCTGCGCTATGGCGCGCCGACGCGGCCGGTGTTGGCCGGGGCGGTCGCGGGACTGCTCGCCGGCGGCCTGGCGGCGACCTTCTACGCCGCGCACTGCTTCGACGATTCGCCGCTTTTCGTCGCCACCTGGTACACGCTCGCCATCGCCGTCCTCGCCGGTCTGGGCGCGCTCGGGGGACGGTTCTTCGTGCGCTGGTGACCGGGCCGTTCAAGATCGCCCAATAATCACCGATCCTTAATCATGCCGGCAATTGTTTGCGGGTTCACCGTGTTGCCGGTGGCTCCGGCGCAACCTTTCCTTAAAATCGATCATCCAGTGTTTTTTGCAGAAATGTGTTGCGCATGGGGTGGCATGCACAGTGATGCGGCGAGAGCGAAAAAGCCTGCGGGCTGACAGTCACGTGGCTTTGGTGCTTGCGGCCGGAGGGCTTTGCGCTGCCGTGGTCGCGCTCCTGCTGTCGCGGCTCGATGTCAGCGCCGAAGTGCTGAAGCTATGCTTGCAGATATCGGTGCCGGTCGCCGCCGTTGCGCTGATTCTCGCCGCCCTGTTCATTTACCGGATACTGGACGACCGCCGGCAGATCGCCGAAAGCGAGCAGCGTTTCCGCCGCGCCATGGAGGATTCGGCGATCGGCATCGCCATTGTCGGCCTCGACGGCCGCATCCATGAAACCAACCCGGCCTTCGCCGCCATGCTCGGCTACAGCAAGCAGGAGATCGAGGCGCTGACCTTCTTCCAGATCACCCATCCCGACGATGTGCAGATCGGCCGTGAGACGATGGACGGCATGCGGGCGGGCACCGTCAACGCCTTCCACTTCGAAAAGCGCTACCTCAGGAAGGACGGCACGCCGGTATGGGCCCATCTTGCCGGTTCCGTCATTCGCGACGAGAAGAGCGGGAGCCCGCTCTACCTGGTCTCCCAGATCGAGGATATCGATGCGCGCAAGCAATCCGAGGCGCGCATAGCCGAAGCCGAAACGCGCTGGAATTTTGCCCTGGCCAGCGCCGGACAAGGCGTCTGGGATCTTGATATGCGGAAGGGCGGCACCACCTACTCCGCCACCTGGGTGAAGATGCTGGGCTATGCCGATGGCGAACTGGACGGCGACCCCGACCGCTGGCTGGCGATGATCCACCCCGACGATCGCGAAAACGTCGCCGAAGCCGATCGTGCCCATCTGGAGGGCAGGACACCGTTCTTCGAAGCCGAGTTCCGGATGCGCCACAAGGATGGCCACTGGGTCTGGATCCTCGACCGCGGCAAGACGCTCGAACGCGACAAGGACGGACGGCTGGTCAGGGCCATCGGCAGCCTGACCGACATCACCCAGCGCAAGCAAACCGAGGAAAGCCTCATCGTATCGGCGGCAATGCTGGCCGACGAGAAGGAGCGGCTGAGGGTGACGCTGCAGTCGATCGGCGACGCCGTCATCTGCACCGATGCCGCCAACCGCATCACCTTCATGAACCCGGTCGCCGAAAAGCTCACCGGCGTTGTTGGCGCGGAGGCGCTCGGCAAGACGCTTGGCCATGTCTACTGGGCGGTGGACGAAGAAACCGGGCAAAGGATCGGCATGACGCGGCCGGCGCTCGGCAGCGCCAGCCCTGCCGACCAGAACAGTCGCGCCGTCCTCATCCGTCGCGACGACACACGCTGCAGCATCCGCCAGGTGGTGTCGCCGATCATGAACGACCGCCAGGAGTTCTGCGGTCTTGTCATCGTCTTCCAGGACTTCACCGATGCGCGCGCCTTGCAGCGCCAGCTCGCCTATGCCGCCGCGCATGATGCGCTGACCGGCCTTGCCAACCGTTCGAGCTTTATCCGCACCATGGAGGAACTGGTCGACCGGAGCCGCAAGGCCGGCACAGCCAGGTCGGCGGGCGAACATCATTTCATGTTCATCGATCTGGACCATTTCAAGCTGGTCAACGACACTGGCGGGCACGCCGCCGGCGACGCCTTGCTGAAGCGGGTTGCCGAGGCCATTCGCGGTGCGCTTGGGCCGGAGGATATCGTGGCCCGCCTCGGCGGCGACGAATTCGCGGTCATCCTGAAAGCCGGGCCGAGCGCCGGCGCCAGGATTGCCGCACGCTCTGTCATCGACGCCATCCGCGGCCTGCAGTTCAGCTGGGACGGCCGGCCGCATGCGATCGATGCCAGCATCGGGCTGGCGCCAATCCACAGCAACAGCGGTGAAGTCGACGAGATCATCGCCCGGGCCGATGCTGCCTGCTATGCGGCCAAGGCCGCCGGCCGCGGCTGTGTTTCCGTGGCGCCTGACGATACCGGGTCAAGAGGCCAAGCAGAGCCGCCGCTTGCAGCGGCGTCCTGAGGGAGCACGGAACTTTCGTTCTGGTGGTTAGCGCGTCGGAACCGGATGCTCGCCGCGATAGTCGTAGAAGCCGCGCCCGGTCTTGCGGCCGAGCCAGCCGGCCTCGACATATTTCACCAGCAGCGGGCAGGGGCGATATTTCGAATCCGACAGGCCGTCATGCAGCACCTGCATAATCGACAGGCAGGTGTCGAGGCCGATGAAATCGGCGAGCTGCAGCGGTCCCATCGGATGGTTGGCGCCGAGCCGCATGGCGGTGTCGATGGCATCGACCGAGCCGACCCCCTCATAGAGCGTGTAGATCGCCTCGTTGATCATCGGCAACAGAATGCGGTTGACGATGAAGGCCGGAAAATCTTCAGAGACGGTGATGGTCTTGTCGAGCTGTTTCACATAGGCCTTGGCCGCCTCGAAGGTCTGATCCTCGGTAGCGATGCCGCGCACCAGTTCGACCAGCTTCATCAGCGGCACGGGGTTCATGAAATGTATGCCGATGAAACGCTCAGGACGGTCGGTCTGCGCGGCAAGCCGGGTGATCGAAATCGACGAGGTGTTGGTCGCCAGAATGGCTTCCGGGTTGAGCTGGGGACAGAGCTGCGCGTAAATCTTGCGCTTGACCGTCTCGTCCTCGGTCGCCGCCTCGATAACCAGATCGGCACCGGCGAGATCAGCCATGGTGGGGGCTGCGGAAATGCGCGCCATCGCTTCGTTACGCAGCTTTTCCTCAAGCTTGCCGGAGCCGACCTGGCGGGCCATGTTGCCGCTGACCGTGGCAATGCCCTTCTCGATACGGTCGGGCGAGACGTCGTAGATCAGCACCTTGAAACCCGAAAGTGCTGATACATGCGCGATGCCGCCGCCCATCTGGCCGGCGCCGATGATGCCGATCGTCTCGATCTTGGCCATTTGCAGCGATCCCGTCGAAAAGGCCTTTGCGGCCTGCTTTTTGTGCAGTGCAAACTAAAAGGGTGGGGCAGCTTCGTCTACCCCACCCTTTCACAATTTAATACGCTTTGGCAGAAAGCGTCAAAGCGCCTTTTGCAGTTCCGGCAGGATGACGAACAGGTCGCCGACCAGGCCATAATCGGCAACCTGGAAGATCGGCGCCTCCTCGTCCTTGTTGATGGCGACGATGACCTTCGAATCCTTCATGCCGGCAAGGTGCTGGATGGCGCCGGAAATACCGACGGCAATATAGAGGTCAGGCGCCACGACCTTGCCGGTCTGGCCGACCTGCCAATCATTCGGGGCGTAGCCGGCGTCGACGGCAGCGCGCGAGGCGCCGACGGCTGCACCGAGCTTGTCGGCGACCGGCAGGATGACTTCCTGGAACTTTTCCGAGGAGCCGAGCGCGCGGCCGCCCGAAATGATGATCTTGGCCGAGGTCAGTTCCGGACGGTCGGTTTCCGAGAGTTTGTTCTCGACGAAAGTGGAGAGGCCGGGATTGGCCGCGGCCTTCACCGTCTCGACAGCTGCCGAGCCGCCCTCGGGGGCAGCCTGGAAGGAGGCGGTGCGCACAGTGATGACTCTCTTGGCGTCGGTAGACTGCACCGTCTGGATCGCATTGCCAGCATAGATCGGCCGCTTGAACGTGTCTGGTGAAACCACTTCGATGATCTCGGAGACCTGCGCGACATCGAGCAGGGCCGCCACGCGCGGCGAGACGTTCTTGCCCGACGAGGTCGCCGGCCCGATTATGGTGTCGTAGGCGCCGGCCAGTGAGACAACGAGTGCGGCGAGCGGTTCGGCGAGGCGCTCGGCCAGTTCGTCGGCCTCGGCCAGCAGCACCTTGCTCACGCCCTTGAGCTTGGCGGCGGCGTCGGCAGCGCCTTTGGCGCCTTTGCCGGCCACCAGCACATGCACGTCCGAACCGATCTGCAGCGCCGCCGAGAGCGCTTTGGCGGTCTGGTCGGAAAGAGTTGCGTTGTCGTGTTCTGCGATGAGGAGAATGGTCATTTTATCTGTTCCTTCCAGTCTCAGAGCACGCCGGCTTCGTTCTTCAGCTTGTCGACCAGTTCGGCGACGCTCTTGACCTTCACGCCCGCCTTGCGGCCGCTGGGCTCCTCGGTCTTGAGCACCTTCAGGCGCGGCTTGACGTCGGCGCCGTAATCGGCCGGGCTCTTTTCGTCGAGCGGCTTCTTCTTGGCCTTCATGATGTTGGGCAGCGAGGCATAGCGCGGCTGGTTGAGGCGAAGATCGGCGGTGATGATCGCCGGCATCTTCAGTTCCACCGTCTGCAGGCCGCCGTCGACTTCGCGCGTCACCTTGGCCTTGTCGCCGTCGATCACGACCTTGGAGGCGAAAGTGCCCTGTGCCCAGCCGAGCAGGGCGGCCAGCATCTGGCCGGTCTGGTTCGAGTCATCATCGATCGCCTGCTTGCCGAGGATCACGAGACCGGGCTGTTCGGCGTCAACGACGCCCTTCAGCACCTTGGCGACGCCGAGCGGCTCGGTCTGCTCGTCGGTCTTGACCAGGATGGCGCGGTCGGCGCCCATGGCGAGCGCGGTGCGGAGCGTTTCCTGCGCCTGCTGCGGGCCGACCGAAACGACGATGATCTCTTCGGCCTTGCCGGCTTCCTTCAGCCGGAGCGCCTCTTCCACCGCGATCTCGTCGAACGGGTTCATCGCCATCTTGACGTTGGCGAGTTCCACCGCCGAACCATCGGCCTTGACGCGAACCTTGACGTTCGCATCCACAACCCGCTTCACGGGCACAAGGATCTTCATTGTCTGTCACCTCTCCTGAGATATCCGGGCGCGCTATAGCAGCGTGCGCCTCCGCAGAGTTGTCGAAAGCCGACATTCCTGACTGAATTCCGGCCAAACGGAATCCTGGCCGGACGAATTCTGGTCTTCTGCCGCCTAGCGGTGGCGCTCTCCGTAGTTGTGGCGACGCAACACGTCAATATGCCACGGCAGCGGCCAAACCACCCAAATCGGTTCACTTGTGACCGGAAGCGCCACCCCGGCCCCAACGCGTCTCAGGTTGCACGGGAGCGGGACCGGCTGGCGCCGGCCCAGTAGAAGCGGCTGGCTGATCGGCGGGTTGCGGCTCGCCGTCGCCACCGGCGAGCAGCGGCACGCCGCGGCTGCGCATAATGAGCACCAGCACGCCACCGGCAATGATGCCGCCAATATGGCAGGCCCAGGATATCTGGTTTTCGCCGCCGGCGGCAAACATCACCACCTGGAAGCCGATCCACAGGATCAGTGGGATGAAGGCTGGGATACGCAGCGGAATCCGGGCAAAGACCAGCACCCACACTTTCACCCGGGGGTAGAGGACCAGATAGGCGGCGACGACGCCGGCAATGGCGCCGGAGGCGCCGATCAGCGGAACCTCCGAACTCCAGGCGACGAGCCCCTGCAAGAAGGCGCCGGCGATGGCGCAAAGCAGGTAGAAGATGAGGTAGCGGATGTGGCCGAGTGCGTCCTCGACATTATCGCCGAACACCCACAGGAACAGCATGTTGCCGCCGAGATGAAAGATATCGGCATGTAGGAAGGCATAGGTGAGGTAACTCAGGCTCTCCGGAATGACGACGAATTGGGGCGAGAGTTCTGCCGTGTCGTGGACAACCGAAGGAATGAAGCCGAAGCCGAGCACGGCTGCGTTGTTGAAATTTTCGCCGCCGATCGTGGTGATGAGAAAGACCAACACGTTGGCCGCGATCAGGCCGATCGTCACATATTGCAGCCGGATGTGGCGCAACCTGTTGGAGTCGTAAAGCGGGATGAACATGCCCCAAGCCCTTTCCCGCCTTCGAAATTCAGCGGTTCTTGCCGGGCACCCATAACACGTCGGCATTTCCGTTGTCATTGACCGCACGGGCGGCGACGAACAGAAAGTCGGAGACGCGGTTTATGTATTTCAGCCCCTCGCGATTGACATGTTCGGCCGGGTCCTGCGCCAGCGCCACCATGATCCGCTCGGCCCGTCGCGCCACGGTGCGGGCAAGATGAAGTGCTGCCGCCGCCGGCGTGCCGCCATTGAGCACGAAGGATTTGAGCGGCTGCAGATCCTTGTTGAGAAGGTCGATATCCTTTTCGACGCGGTCGGTCTGCGAGGCGATGATGCGCAGCGGCTCGTAGCCCAGCGGCTTGCCGTCGTCGGGCACGGCGAGATCGGCGCCGAGGTCGAACAAATCGTTCTGGATGCGGGACAGCATGGCGTCGATGGCGGGATAACTTGCCGCTGTGTGCAGGCGGGCGATGCCGATGCAGGCATTGGCTTCATCGACGGTGCCGTAGGCATCGACGCGCAGGTCGGATTTCAGCCTGCGTTCACCGGTGCCGAGGCCAGTGGTGCCGTCATCGCCGGTGCGGGTGTAGATCTTGTTGAGCTTGACCACGTCGCCTCCCGAACGGCCGTCACTTGCGGGTGAAATACACCACCAGCAGGATCAGTGCCAACGCCAGCGCCTGCAGCAGCACGCGTGCCTGCATCAGCTTGTTCGAGCTCACACCGGAGCCGCCGCGCATCATGTTGATGAGGCCGCGGACAAGCACGATCACCACGGCGACCATGACGAGGACGAGGAGGACTTTGATGACGGTTGCCATGATCTGTTCCCAGTTCTGTTGCGATCAGGCGCGTCCGGCCAGAACGCGGTAGAGCATCGATGCCGGCAGGATGCGCTTGAGCATCACGCCAATCCTGGCCGGCACTGTTACCACATAGTGCGGGCGCGGGCGCCGCGACAGAAGTGCATGGCGCAAGGCCGCATAGACCACCTCCGGCCCCTTTTTCAGCCGTGATGAGCTGCCGCCGGCCCGAAGCCGCGCCAGCTGCGTGGCATAGGCGACGTGGTGGACGGAATTCTCGTGGTCGATGTTTTTCAGGAACCAGAACAGCCCGTTGCTGGCGATTTTCGAGGTCACCGGCCCCGGTTCGATCAGCGAGACATGGATGCCGCTGCCCCTGAGTTCCTGCTGCATGCACAGCATCAGGCCTTCGAGCGCGTGCTTGGAGGCTGAGTAGGCGCCGCGAAAAGGCACCGGCGCTAGCCCAAGGATCGAGGAACAATGAAGGAGGCGGCCATGTCCCTGGCGACGCATTACCGGTACGATGCGTCGGGTGAGGTCGTGCCAGCCGATGAAATTGGCCTCGAACTGCTCGCGCAATGCCGCAACCGGCAGGTCTTCCACGGCGCCGGGCTGTGCATGGGCGCCGTTGTTGAACAGGGCGTCGAGGCGTCCGCCTGTCCGCTCCAGCACCGATGCCGCAAGTGCTGCGATGGAATCCGGCTCACGGTAGTCGAGATAAAAGGCCTCGATGCCATCGGCTTCAAGTGCGGCTATGTCATCCGGCTTGCGCGCCGTTGCAAACACGCGCCAGCCATCCGCCTTCAGTGCACGGGCGCAGTGGGCGCCTATCCCGGACGAGGCGCCGGTGACGATGATGGTGCGCAACTCTTTGGCAGGCGGCATCGTGGTTTGAGCAAGGGTTGCCATTTGCCACAATCCCTTCCCATATTCGCGGCGTCGAGACAATCGAAGGGAACGCGGCTCTTGATGCGGAATATCGTCGTGCTGCGCCGCGTGCTCTATGACGCGCTTGGCCATTTCAACACCGATGACGGCTGGGCCATGGCCAGCCATCTGGCGATCACTTCGCTCATGGCGCTGTTCCCGTTCCTGATCTTCGCCACCACGCTGGCGAGCTTCCTCGGTGCGCAGGCGTTCGCCGATACTGCCGTGCACCTGGTCTTCGACACCTGGCCCGAACAGATCGCCAAGCCTATCGCGCGCGAGGTGCTCAACGTGCTGACCGTGCGGCGCACCGATCTTTTGACCTACGGCGTGCTTCTGGCGGCCTATTTCGCCTCCAACGGCATCGAGGCGCTGCGCACCTCGCTCAACCGCGCCTACCGCGTCGCCGAAACGCGCGGCATCATCTACCGCCGGGTGCAGAGCATTTTCTTCGTGCTGATCGCGACGGCCGGTTTCCTGGCGATCAGCGTGCTCCTGGTCTTTGCGCCTTTGCTGGCGCGGCTGGCGGAAGCTCATTTCGAGTGGATCAAACCCTATACGGGCACGATCACGCTGTGGCGCTACGTCATCGCCTCAACCGTCATCATTGGTGGCTTGTTTGCCGTCCACTACTGGCTGCCGGCGGGCAAGCGCCGCTTTGTCTCGCTGGTGCCTGGCATCATCTTCACTCTGGCTGCGTGGCTTGTCGGCTCGACGATGTTCGCGACCTACCTCGACCATTTCTCGTCCTATGTGACGACCTATGCCGGCCTCGCCTCGATCATGATCGCCGTGGTTTTCCTCTATATGCTGTCGGCGATCTTCATCCTCGGCGGCGAACTCAATGCGGCGATCAGCCGCTTTCTCGAAGCGCGCGCACGTGTCGGCAGCTAGGTTTTGGCTGGCCGAGCCGTGGCCAGCCCGACGCCGAGCGTCGCGATTGCCATGCCGACGATCTGCACGAGGCTGAGCTGTTCGCCGAACAGCGCCCAGGCGATGACAGCGGTGACGGCCGGCACCAGGTAGAACAGCGACGCGACCTTCGACATCTCGCCGTCGCGGATCATCACCATCAGCAGGAAGATGGCGCCGATCGACAGCACCAGGACCAGCCAGGCCATGGCGAAGATCAGTTCGCCGTTGATGATCACCGTGTGGGTCTCCAGTGCCAGCGAAGCCAGGATCATCAGCGAGCCGCCGCCGATATATTGCCACATCGTCGCCGCCACCAGGTCGCCACCCGAGGCATAGCGCTTCTGCCAGATGGTCCCGGCGCTCATGCCCAGCACCGAGACCAGCGACGCCGTCAGGGTTTCGGGCGTAACGCCGCCGCCGAGAGCGCCGAGCTTCGGCCACAGCACGATGATCACTCCCACAAGGCCGACGGCAAGGCCGGCCCAGTGGCGCGGCAGGATGTCCTCGCCGAGGAACCGGCCGGCAAGCACGGCGGTGATCAGCGGTTGCAGGCCGACGATCAGCGCCGAAAGCCCGGCGGGCATGCCCCTGTGGATCGCCCAGAACACGGCGCCGAGATAGATGCCATGCATGAGGATGCCGGCGACCGTGGCGTGAAGCGCTTCTGCCCTTGTGGCTCGCTTCGAGCCAAGCACGAGCATCAGCCCGGCAAGCAGCAAGGCGGCGATGACAAAGCGGGCTGCCAGAAAGGTGAAGGGCTCCGCCCAGGGCATGGCGTAGCGCGCGCCGATGAAACCTGTCGCCCACAGGACGACAAACGAGGCGGGGATGAACCGCTTGAGACTGTGCATTTCGGGGAAGCCGTTTCCGGTGGAGAGGTCCGATTCGGTGAAGAGACAAATACGGCAATTGCTCTAATGCGGTTCAATCCGGCAAGCAAAGTGAAACAATTGGTACATAAGCTCATCCTGATGTAGGAGGTGGCCGAATTCAAAAGGCGGCGTCAGGGCAATCGACTTCTGTCGATCGATCCGGCGACATGGCGTTTTGGCTTCGACAGGGAGCGCGCATGCTGTTGCATCTCGATACAAGCTGGCTGTTGATGACGGTGGCCAGTGTGGCCGTGTTCGGCTTCTTCTTCGGCTCAGCGCTCGACGCCATCATGCAGGAGGACGGTTTTGGGTCGACCGGCAACACATTGCTGTTCACGCTCGGCTTTTTCGCCGCGGTCATGGCCGCGAACGAACATGGCATCGTCCTGAGAGATCTGAAGCTCGCGGTTGCCTGGGGACTGGGCGGCGCCTTCGCGTTTATCGGCGCGTTGGCGCTGCTCAAGGCGGGGCTGGCCCGGCTTTAGTCATAGCCCGGCCAGCCGCCTGACTTCGTCCGGCGACATGCCTGCCTGCCTCAGCGCGGCAAGGCCGGTATCAGCAAAACTCTTCGACAGTTTGCGCCCATCCGGACCGAGTATGAGACGGTGGTGGAAATACTGCGGCTGGCCGAGGCCGAGCAATTCCTGCAGCAGGCGCTGGATGCCGGTCGCGGAATAGAGGTCGCGGCCACGCACGACATGGCTGACGCCTTGCAGAGCGTCGTCGACGACGACGGCCAGGTGATAGCTGGTCGGGATGTCGCGGCGCGCCAGAATGACGTCGCCCCAGTCCTGCGGACGCGCCTCGACACGCTGCGTCGCCGAAAGCGTCTCGTTGGTGAATTCGCGCCAGGACAAATCCGTGCCGACGCGCGCCAGCGCTGCATCAATGTCGAGGCGCCAGGCGAAGGGCGCATTTTCGGCGATGCGGCGGTTGCGTTCGCTGACCGGCAGCGCCTTGTCGGCGGCGGGATAAAGCGGCACGCCGTCCGGGTCGCGCGGCCAGCCGCGGCCGCGCTTTTCGCTGTCGGCGATGAAGGCCCTGATCTCGCCACGGCTCATAAAGGCAGGGTAGACGAGTTCTTCGCGGACCAGCCGGTCGAGCACGGCCTGATAGTCGGAGAAATGCTCGGCCTGGCGCCGCACCGGCTGTTCCCATTCGAGATCTAACCATTCGAGGTCGCGAAAGATGCCGGCCTCGAATTCAGGCGTGCAGCGGATCGTGTCGATGTCCTCGATGCGCAGCAGCAGGCGGCCGCCGGCCGCACGCGCCAGTTGCTGGTTGAGCAGTGCCGAATAGGCATGGCCGAGATGCAGTTCGCCATTCGGGCTCGGCGCGAAGCGGAATGTCAGGAGCGTCATCTCACAAGCGGCAATCGGGTTGTGCAGCGGTTTTGCCAATTGCTACCGTGAGGTCGGTTCAGGAACAAGAAAACATGCAACGCATCGCGACACTGGACGATATTGCGCGCGGGCTGGATGCGCTTTGCGCAATCGATCCGCGCCTGGAAAAGGTGCGCGGCATGGCCGGCGAGGTGCCGCTGCGGCTGTCGGAGCCCGGCTTTCGAAGCCTGGCCTCCATTATCGTTTCGCAACAAGTATCCCGTGCGAGCGCCGATGCCATTTTCGGCCGGCTGGTGAAACTGGTCGATCCGCTAACGCCGCAGGCGATCCTTGCCGCCGGCGAGGACATGTTTCGTGAGGCTGGGCTGTCGCGGCCGAAGCAGCGCGGTCTGATCGCGGTTGCGCAGGCCGTGGTTGAGGGGCTCGACCTGCATCACCTCTGTTCGCTCGACGCCGAAGAGGCGATCGCGGCTATGATCGCGGTGCCGGGCATCGGCCCGTGGACGGCGGAAGTCTATCTCCTGTTTGCCGCCGGCCACCCCGATATTTTCCCCGCGCGCGACGTCGCGCTGCAGAGCGCGGTCGGCCACGCGCTCGGCATCGAGCCGCGTCCGCCGGAGAAAACGCTGATCGCTCTGGCCGAATCATGGAGCCCGTGGCGAGGCGTCGCATCGCGGCTTTTCTGGTCCTATTATCGCGAAACCAGGGGCCGGGACGCAGCACCTCCGGCCTGAAACCGCAAAAAAGCATGAAAACCCTGCATTTTTGCCGCGTTTGGCTGATGACAATCCGCTTCACATCCCTGTCATGTCGGGCTTACAGTATCCACGCCGATCGGTTTTAAAACGAGGAGGTCAACAAGGTGACGGTTGCCGTATCTCCGGATGGGCTTCCTGCGCTGGTGCTGAATGCGGATTACCGTCCGCTCAGCTATTACCCCTTGTCGCTCTGGTCCTGGCAGGATGCCATCAAGGCGGTGTTCCTCGACCGGGTCAACATCGTCGCCGAATACGAGCATGCGGTGTCTTCGCCGACCTTTTCGATGAAGCTGCCCAGCGTCGTCAGCCTGAAGGCCTATGTGAAGCCGTCGAGGCACCCGGCATTCACCCGCTTCAACGTGTTCCTGCGCGACCGCTTCCAGTGCCAGTATTGCGGCACGCCCGAGGAACTGACCTTTGACCACGTCATCCCGCGCCATCGCGGCGGGGCGACGACGTGGGAGAATGTCGTGGCCGCCTGTTCACCCTGCAATCTGAGGAAGGGCGGCATGATGCCGGCGCACGCCAAGATGTGGCCGCTGCAGAAGCCCTACCAGCCGACCGTGCACGACCTGCACAACAATGGCCGGCTGTTCCCGCCTAACCATCTGCATGAAAGCTGGATGGATTATCTCTACTGGGATGTGGAGTTGGAGCCGTAGGGATTGGCGCGATCGGCCTTGCCAGGGCAATCGCCGATGTCAGGTGCTGCCCCTCATCCGGCTGCCGCCACCTTCCCCCGTATAGTGACGGGGAGAAGGGAATTGTCTGCAAATTTGGCGCCCTTCTTTCAGCGTTCGGGATTGGCGAAACCATTGATGACTGCGTCTTTCTCCCCGTCACTATACGGGGAGAAATGCCCGGCAGGGCAATGAGGGGCGGTGCCAACATTTAGAGACTGGCCGTATGGCGCGACCTCGCACTTGATTAATCGCGGGCCAGCGCGCCGCGAAAGGCGACGGCGGCGAGGATGAAGCTGGCGATGGCGTTCCAGCCGGCCAGCGACAGGCCGAGGATACGAAGGGCTGCCTTGTCGCAGGATGGCGGCACGAATTTGTCGAGCGCGTCGAGCACGCCTTTGCCGCCGGTATCGACCGGGCCGGCGCCGGCCGTGCAATCGGCCGGACCCTGCCACCAGGCCCATTCGACGCCCGAATGATAGACGCCGAGATAGAGCCCGTAGAGCATCAGCAGGCCGCCGACGGCAAGCAGGCCGCGCGTCAGCCATGCGGGTGCGCTGAACATCGAGGCGATCACCGCCAGCAGCATCAGCGGGGCGCCGATATAATAGGGCGTGCGCTGTTCCAGGCAGAGATGGCAGGGGATGTAGCCGCCTATGTGCTGGAAGGCGAGCGCGGAGCCGACCGTGGCGGCCATGGCCACGGCGAGAAACAAAGCGGTGCGCGTCCGCTGGCGTCCGGTATCGGCTGTCATCGTGGCTGTCATGTTTCGTCCGTTGAATTCGCCGTCCGCCGGCATAGTCCTGACCCACCGCCCGCCTTGGGCGGTCAGAAGGCGTATTTGACGACGATATAGAGCAAAATCAGGGCGGCGGCGCCGGCGCCGACGATCAATCCCAAACGCTTCTCGATGAATTCCTTGATCTCCTCGCCATAGCGGCGCAGCAGCCAGGCAAGAAGCAGGAAACGAGCGCCACGCGCCAGGATGGCGGAGACGATGAAGACGAAAAGATTGACGTGGAGGGCGCCTGCCAGAATGGTGACCACCTTGATCGGCGGCAGGTGGGCGGCACCCGATGTGACGAGCAGCACCAGCATCAGCCCGGTGCCGGCCGACTGCCACCTCTCGAACGCGTCAAGGCCGCCAAAGTGCTCCAGCATCGGCCGTGCTATCGTGTCGTAGGCATAGTAGCCGATCAGCCAGCCGGCAATGCCGCCCAGCACCGACGCGACAGTAGCGGTCAGCGCGTAGCGATAGGCGCGTTCGGGCCGCGCCAAAGCCATGGGCAGGTACAAGACGTCGGCAGGTATGAAAAACACCGAGCTTTCGACGAAGGCGATGAAGGCCAGCCACCATTCGGCGGATTTGCGGGCCGCCAGCGACAAGGTCCAGTCGTAAAGTCCGCGAAGCATCGGCTCTCCTGGATGCAGGTTGCCCAGACGCAACGCGCTTTGATGCGCGTCTGTCTAGAAAGATTTTCCGCGCCGCACAATGGCAGGAGCTTCACGAAACAGAAAGGCGGGCTTTTGCCGCAAGCAGGGCACGGCGGCGCATTTGGCCAGTTGACGAACAGGCCTCCAACCGTATAGTCCGCGCCCATCCAGGCCTTTGGGCCTGAGCCCCTATGGCGGAATTGGTAGACGCGCTCGACTCAAAATCGAGTTCCGCAAGGAGTGCTGGTTCGATTCCGGCTAGGGGCACCATTTTTGATCTCATGCTAGTTCGCTTCGCTCATGGGCTCCGATGGGGCGGCCTGACCGGCCGACGGGCGGTCGCCCTTGCGAACCCTCCGGGTTCGAACAGTGCCTTGAACACAGAGCCAACCGCGGCTGCTGCGAATGACAGCGATAGCGCCAATCAGCGGCGGCCGGTAGCCCAGCTCTACGTGCTCTCAGGCCGCCGCACGGTGTTCTTCACGGGCAGCTTCCCACACTTCGCGGGCCGCGTCGGCGTTCATGACCGCGATCCCCAATCCCACCGCCAAATCGGGCCACGCGGAATGCCAGAGCAAGGCCGTGACCAACCCTGCGGCAATAATGGCGATGTTGGCCAAGGCGTCGTTGCGGGCCGACAGGAAGGCCGCCTTTGTGAGGCTGCCGCCACGATGCCGGTGCGCGGCCAGCATGTAGGCACAGGACAGGTTGACGGCGAGAGCGCCAAGTCCCGCCAAGGTCAAGGCGATAGGCTGCGGCGGCACCGGCACGTTGAACTTTTCCCAAGCCGTCCAGAGCGTTGCCAGACCCGGCATGAGAAGGATGAGCGCCAATGCCATCCCCACCCGCGCACGGGAGCGCACAGACCAGCCAAGTGCGAGCAGGATGAGGAGGTTCACGGAAGCATCTTCAAGAAAGTCGATGCTGTCGGCGAACAGGGACACTGATCCAATGGCGAGCGCCACAGCGAACTCGATCCCGAAATAGGCAAGATTGAGAAGCGCGACGATGAGGACGATGCGGCGGAGGTTCATCTTCTGGCGGTATCCGAAACCAGTGTGTGGAGCTACAGCTTCGCGGTGTCCAAGGAAAGCCCCTGCTCGTTCCGGGCCGACGAGCGGTCGCCCTTTGCGACCCCTTGCGTTCGAGCGCGCCTCGAACGCGGACTTAGCGCATATTTCCCGTATGGCCTTGGGAATACCGTCCCGGTTGCGGCCACACCGTCAGGCCGTGCGGCTCAGAGCCAACCCGAAACTTGGTCACGGCGCCTGTTGTCGTGTCGATCATGTAGGCGGCACTGTCGAAGCGGCCGGACAGCCATAGTTGTTTGCCGTCGGCGCTGACGTTGCCCATGTCGGGGCTGCCGCCGCCGGGGATCGGCCATTGCGTGACGACCGCGCGGGTAGCGAAGTCGATCACCGTCACGCTGCCCGGTCCCTTTGCCTTGCCCTGCTCCATCTTGTGCGAGCCCCGGTTCGAGACATAGAGCCGCTTGCCGTCGCGGCTGACGACGAAGCCATGGGCGCCGATGCCGGTCGGGATGAAGCCGATTTCCTTGAAACTGTCGCCATCGACGAGGAACACGCCGTCATTCATCATGTCGGCGACGTAAAAAACCTTGCCGTCGGGCGAGAGGCGGATGTCCTGCGGCATGCCCATTTTCGAGAAGTCGAGATGGCCAAGCACCTTCTGGTTCTTCAGGTCGATCTTCGCCAATCCGCCATTGCCGTATTCGCAGGTGAAGATCGCGTAGGCCCCGTCGACCGAGAATTCGGCGTGGTTGATGCCGGGGCAAGTGGGCGTCGGCAGGCTCGACATTAGCGCCATGGTGTGAGGATCGCGGAAATCGAGCCGCTCCAGGGCTTCGTCGACGACGATGGCCGCGCCCGGCATGAAATACAAATTGTAGGGATCGTCCACGGCGATCTGCGGGCCGGGCTTGCCGGTCATCGGGTCGATCGGCGTCAGGCTGCCGTTCTTGCCGGTGCCATTGTTGGCGACCCAGAGCGTCTTCAGGTCCCAGGACGGCACGACGTGCTGCGGTTTGCTGCCGACCGGGAACCTGTCGACTTCCTTGAGTGTCATGGTGTCGATCACCGTGACGCTGTTGGAGGAGCGGTTCGGCACATAGACGCGCGGCAGTGCACCCAGCGTGGCCGGGCTGAGATGGCTGGCGGCGGTGTGGCTGTAGATGTTGATGGACGGCGCGGGCTCGCTGCAATCCTCGGGACAGCTATCGGCCCAGGCGCGGACAGGCAGCAGCGCAAGCAGCAAAAAGGCCGCACGGGGACCGGCGTGACGCAAAAAGGTTCTGATCATCAGGATGGCTTGTCGTGAAGGCCGGCCGAAATTGCCGCCGGAGCCATAGCTGGTGTCTTGCCGTTGATCCAGTGGCTATCGCCGTCCCAGCAAACTCTTCACGCGGTTGCGCAGCAGACGGGCCATGTTGCGGGTCTCGCGGTAGAGATGCAGCTGCGAGGCGGCCTGGCGGGCGAGGCGGTCGGCATCCGGCGTCAGTCCGATCACCAGCGAGCCCATCGGCTTGCGCTCGCTCCACAGCCGGCTCATCACCGGGTGGTCGGGCACGGCGCAGGAATCCGTCATCATGATGTTGGGGTCGTCGAGATGCTGCCTGGTCACCTCGATCATCAGCAGCGTGCCCGGCGAATAGGTCGCCAGCGTCTCGTCATAGGCGGTCTTCCAGGTGTAGGCGACGCCGGCCTCGACGAAGACGACCAGGCAGGCGATCGTGCGGCCGTCCAGCGTCAGCGAATGGATGCGGCACATGTCGTGCTCGGCCAGCCGGTGCACGGCTTCGCGGGCAAAGGCGGCGCGGTAGCGGTCGATGGCCATGGCGGTGCGCTCGCGGCCCTTCCAGCCGGCCGCCTCCAGCGTCAGGAAACTTTCGATGGCGTGGCGGATTTCGTCCGGTCCCCGCGCCACGACATGCTCCAGCCTGCCGAGATCCCCCAGGCGCCGTTTCAGGCGGCGGAATTCGCGGTAGTGGTGCGCGCGCAGCGATGCTTTCAAATAGGCCTCGCCGTCGAGGGTGCTTTCGAGCACCGGCCGGTCCGCCTTGCCGGTGGTGACCATTGTCAGGCCGCGCGTCTCGGCAACGGTGGCCAGCACGCTGGCCAATGGGCCGTCGAGGCGCATGTCGGGCAGCACGAAGACCTTCGGCAGCTTGAGATGCGGCCGAGACAGCATGCCGAAGAAATCCTCGACGACGCCGATCGGGTCGTCGTGGTCGACCAGCGGTGTGCCGATCGGGCCGAACGGGCTCGACCAGGTGCGCATCACCGGAACGCCGAGCGGCACGGCCGGCCTTTCGACCGAGAACGGCACCAGCAGGCGCAGCCGGTTGCGGTATTCGTCGCCGTCGCGGATCACCGCCAGCTTGACCTCGCGATCTTCCAGCCGGGGCATGGCCGGCGCCAGAAAGCGCGGGTTGAAGAAGACGTTGGGCTCGATCGTGCGGGTGCAGAGAAAGTCGAGTTCCTCGACCAGTTCGAAGCCGGCCGAAGCCGGATAGATCGCCAGCTTGCGCAGCGGCCGGTTGTTGGCGAGGATCTCGAGATGCGCCGGATCGGCGTCGCGCGCCAGGCCGGCAAGGCCGGACACCATGGCGCCGGCCGGACCGCCGCTGGTTTCCTCGATCAGCGGGATGGCGGCCATCAGGCGGCTCCCTCGGCAGCGGGCACGAAGATCAGCATGACGATGCCGAGCTTGCGCCAGACGGTGAAGGACAGGGCGCTGGCCTCGAAGACCATGGCGAGGCTGGTGGCGATCGCCGCCCCCCACAGGCCGAAGAACGGGATCAGCACCACGTTGAGACCGATGTTGAAGGCCAGCGTCATGGCATAGACGGCGGCGCAGATGTTCTGGTTGCCGCTCATCGTCAGAAGGCTTTCGCACGGGCCGACGGCGGCGCGCGCCACGACGCCGAACACCAGCAGGAACAACAGCGGATAGCCGGCGGTGAATTCCGGGCCGAACAGAACCAGCATCGGTTCGCCGAGCGCCAGCACCAGCAGCGCCATCAGCAGCGACGGCCAGAACGTCCATGACACGGTCTCGCGGGCGAAGGCGGCGAGCTTTTCCGGTTCGCCATGGGTGAACTGCGCATAGCGCTGGGCAACGCCGGCCTTGACGGAGAAATAGACGAAATGCACCAGCGCCAGCGTCTTGACGGTGGCGAAATAGACGGCGACGTCGTTGGGCTGAAGATAGGCGCCGACCATCAGCACATCGGCGTTGGTGAGCAGGAAGAAGAAGCTCTCGACCAGGAAGATCGGCAGCGAGACGATGAACCACTCGGCGAAATGCACCTTCATCGGCCCGGCCGGGATATTCCTGCCCATGCGTGTGGTCACGCCGATGAGCTGGCCGAGCGTGGTGGCGTAGGTGGCGGCGATCGAAGCGAAGATCGCGGTCCTGGCGTCGGGCGCATAGCCCAGCGCCAGCATCAGCGCCATCAGCGCCAGGATCAGCACCGGCCGCACCAGATAGGTCGGCGACAATGCAAACAACGCCCAGGAATTGGCGCGTGACTGGCCTTGCAGCAGGTCGCCCATGGCGATCATCGGCAGGCAGAACAGGCCGAGGATGAAGGGCATTACATAGTAGCTCTCGATCCAGTTCGCGCACAGCCAGACGCCCAGCGCGCCAAGTCCGGCGATCGCGGTCGAGGCAATCAGCACGAACACGCGGCTGGCGACCACGATGCCGCGCAGCTCGGCCAGCATGTTGCGTTCGCGGTATTCGGGGATGAAGCGGATGACCGAGGTGTGGAAGCCCAGGCAGGCGAGGTTGCCGACGATGACCATCGTCACCCAGACGAGGACGAAGATGCCGTATTCGAACGAGCCCATCCAGCGCGCCATCAGCACCTGGCTGATGAAGGCGATAACGGCGCTGACGATGCGGATGGCAAAGGCGATCAGCGACATGCGCCCGGCTTCGCCGCGCTCGTCGGCGGTGAACAGCACCGCATCGATGCGGCCAAGCAGCGGCCCCATGCGCAGCGCCAAGCGCTGCGGCAAGAACCGCCCGGCCGTCGTCGCCGCGGAAAAGCGCACCCCGATGTCTCTCCGTTTTCCGCCTGTTTCCAAGGTTTCGATGTAGCGGAGACACATTAAGAAAGGGTGGGCGGGTGAGCTCCCTTCTCCCCGTCACCATACGGGGAGAAGGTGCCGGCAGGCAGACGAGGGGCGGCGCGGGCTCGCGACTCGCATCAACCACTCGGAGAGCTCGAGGGCCACGGCAGCATACCAACATGGTCGAGCTATTTCAGCCGGATGGTCGCCGGTCAGCACCACCACGTTTCGCGCCGCTACCTTTACCAGTACGACAATCATGCCGCTTGGGTTGAAGATGGCCCTCGCCGGTCGAATGGCAACAATGCGCATGCCCTACTTGGTGGCGCGCTCAATCACTCCGTAAACCGCGTGTGGGCTGGATACTGGCAGCGCTCGACCGCCTAGACCGCAGCCTCCAAAACCAACTCTGTCTTGGCGTTGGCAACGCAAAAACCTCCCATCGCATCGAGTGGGAGGACATAGACCTCGGGCTGGATGGATGAGAACTGGTCAGCAAGCGCTAGTGCGTCTAGCACCTCCTTCCTAAGAGTAACCGCGCGCCGAACTTTCTCTTTGTTAAGGTCACCTTGCACTTTTTTCACTTTTTCGGTCAGCTTTTCAGACATCATGGAGCCTCCGTTAGATGACTATGCAAGTAGAAAGGGAATTTCTGCTGATCTGTATATGCAGTCAAAAGATCATTGTATCCGCGTATCGCAGGCGCAAGGTCGGCATCGTCGGAATAATCATCGATTTCAAGTCGTAGAAGTTTTAGCTTATCAACATCCAACGCTCGGCCATGCGAATGCCATTTCTTGTGATTAGCAAGCTGCTTGGCTATCGCTTCAGCCCGTTCGATTTTCTCAGCTCTCGTCACTTTGGCGCCGGCATTAGTAGTCCGATGAGTCTTCCAGTCTTTGAATTTATACTTAACTAGCCATGTCTTGAGCAGGTCGATCGACAAATCCCTAGCCTGTTCAAACAGTGCCAATTTGGCCAAGTCAAGGCCTCGAAGGAACACAACGTCCGCCGGCGACAATTGTTTCTTACTTACTATCTCTTCGACCTTATCAAGATAGCCAAAGCAGCTACAAACCCGCTCCCGTCCGGAAGCATGACTTGTGGATCAATTGGCCCAAGCGACGAAGAATAATCTATATATATCTTGTCACCAGACATACAGAAGATTGTCCCTGCTGACATCGCAAGGTCTGGAACAATAAAGTTCACCAACTTATAATGTTTCCGGACCACAGAAACCATTCTCTCAACCGTTTGGGCTGACCCGCCGGGAGTTCGCAGAACAATAGAGAGCGTCTTCTCTTTGCGTTTTGAGGTTTTTGCTACCTCTTCAATAAAATTCCGGAAGACACGGAAGTACGCCGGCTGAATTTGCCCGTAAAATGCAACAACGTCGGACTTGAGGTGCTCCTCAAGCTCGGCGGCCTTACCGTTAATGTGATGCAGAATTGTGTGGTCCAGATCGTGCGGGTTCATTGAACCAGCTCCGCTGTGACCCTCTGGCAGACCATCATCCCGACCCTTCTCTCGCTGGTTTTCCCAGCCGAGAGCCCCCTTATACCCCACAGATTCGGAGTGTAAGTGTTTCGTGACGTTTCCACAATATACCGAAGTGAAATGAACCCACTACAATTAATGGTCTTCGAAGTGCTGCCGGTGGCCCTGTCACCCTCATAGTAGAAGCGCACCACCTAGCGGCCTCGTTACAGGCCGTTTGCCTTCCGTCTTCGCCGCACTTTCGCGGTATTGACGCACTGCCTGACCCGCTCGACAAGCGACGGTTCTCAGCCTTTCATCGTTACAATGCGCTGGGCCGTTTCCTTGTTGGCCTTGCTGGGCTGGCGTCGAAATGGCGTGATCTGCGCCGGGTCGCCCTCGTAGCCAAGGATCAGCAGCACCGCGTCTATGTACTGTAGCTGGTCAGCCAGGGTCGCACCGTTGAACCGGATTGCGCCGGATATTTCCGCGCGTTTCGCCACCAGCGTGTTGATGGCGTGTTCCTATCGGGTGGAGCGGACGAGGCCGAAATGGTGCGGCTGAAGGCGGCGTAGAAAAGGATACGCCAGCCCTGGGCCGGGGTGGCGTCGTTAGCAAACAGCAGTGAATCACCCAGGAAAATGAAAAACCCGCCTCGGCGGCGGGTTGTCGGCGCCAATCAGCACCATAGCCATAACCATAGCATAGTTGCGGTCACAACGCCACAAGGAAGATGGAAACGCGTACCGCTGGCGGTCGGCTCGGACATCTCGGGCTTGGCGACATCGGAGGCAAAACAAAAGGGCGAGCGAACGCCGGGGAAGACTGGGGAGCCGGTCGGCGTTTCGCTCGCCCCTCCCCCGCCAAGGGGGATGGCCAGGCACCGGGTGTCCGGTGCCAGAGGTTGTCGGAGCGTTACATCCCCTTCATTGCATCGCAGGACACGTTCGGGTTCATGTCGGCGAAGGCGCCGGTCGGGTTCTGTTTCCAGGCCCAGACATGCAATTCGTAGAACGGGCCGAGGCCGTAGCGGTTGGGGGCGCTGTTGAAGTTGAACAGCTGGCCTTCGAGCGAGGCCGGGCCTTTCGAGGTGATGTATTCGACCGCTATCAGCTTCAGGCTGCCGTCGGCCGTCGGCTCGTACATCACCGCTTCGGGCTTGGCGACATCGACGGCATCGTCCTTGAGATAGGCGCCGTTGACATAGTGGATGCCCATGGCGCCGCCGGTGATGCCGCTGGCGCAAGGGATGGGGGCATAGCCTTCGGCGGTGGCGGCTGCCACATTTTCGAAGCGGCTGTTGGCGGCGCGCACCTTTTCGGCCAGCGGATTGGCGTCGTGCGCCTGGGCGGCCGCACCCGCCGCGATCGAGATGGCGGCGAAAGCCGCGAAGCGTGTCGTCCAAAGAGTTATGGTCATGGTCTTCCGTCCGTTTGTTGACGCTTAAGGCGACGGCGGCCGATGCCGAAACGCCGGTGGCGTGGTTTAAGGATTGGGGACAGTTTTGTCCCTGCCGGCTGTGCGATGGATATGCCGCTTCGGTTGCCGAGCTTTGACCGCCGCGCTAAAAAAAAATCAACGATCCCAAAAGTAATATTGCCAATATTCCTGCGGGACGTCCCGCTCCGATAGCCCGATGTCGCGCCTCAGATAGTCGCCTTCCGGGGGCAAGCGCCGCCTTTCAGACAGATACGCAGGCAGCTTCGACGCGAACCGCCATAGACGGCCGAGCACGGAGGTTGGCCGGCCGGTCTTTCCCAGGACAGGCCCGATTCCACCGAGCGGCAGGCCATCAGGCAGTTCGCCATGGCCGCGAAGGACAGTTTGATGCTCATCATCGTGGCGACCGAACGCAGGATCAGAGGTAAAAGTAAGGGTCAAGAACCCGCACCTCCGTAATCTTGTCGACCGGCAGCGAGTTTTTCTGAGCGGTGCTGCGGATAGCTTCGGGCGTCGGCGCGTCGTAGATGCAGAAGCTGTGCTTCTTGTCGGGCGTGACGAAGGACTGGATCCAGGTGACGCCCTTTTCGGCATTGCGCATGACGACGCCGCCCACCGCGCTGGCGCCGATATCGGTCATCGGTATGTTGAGGCCGTCCGGAAATGTGCGTTCAATCAGGTAGCGAGGCATGGAAGGTTTCCTTTTCCATTGGTTCACGCTCGATCGGAGCGCTGCTGGACGTTGACCACGCCGGCCCGGGCCGCGCATCGGAACGATTCCCCATATTTGGCGGGACGATTCCCTATATTGGCGTCGTTCTTTGTGGAAAGAGGCACGGCAATGTGTGCAAAGTCACATTGCGTCGCTTTCTTCACGGGCTAATCGTGAGCGGCCCGCCATGGTGGGAAAACTCCGATCCTGTGAGACGATGACAATGATGCTTCTGGAACGGCAGACGCAGCTGCAGCAGTTGGAGAGCCTGCTTGGCGATGCAATAGGCGGCCATGGCCGCGTCGCCGTGCTGGCCGGGGAGGCCGGCGCCGGCAAGACGGCGCTTGTCGAGGCATTCGCGGCCCGTGTCGGAGAGAGCGCGGCGACGTTGCGCAGCGCTTGCGAGGATCTGTCGATCCCCGATCCGCTGGGGCCGCTTTACGATCTGGCCCGTGAGGCGCAATGGGCGCTGCCGCGCGCAATCGACGCCCGGCATGGGCAGAGACTGCCGCTGTTTTCCGATGCGCTCGACGCTTTTGCGGCCAAGGGGCCGTGCCTGCTGATCATCGAAGACCTGCACTGGGCCGACGATGCGACGCTCGATTTCGTGCGCTTCCTCGGCCGGCGTATCGTCAACACCCACATCCTGCTGTTGCTGACGGCGCGCACCGACCGCAGCGAGGGACAGATGCGGGTGCGCCGCGCCCTGGGCGAAATCCCGGCCGGCAGCGTGGCGCGCATCGACGTGCCGCTGCTCAGCCAGGCGGCCGTGCTGTCGCTCGCCGATGCGGCCGGACGCGATGGCGACGCCATCTACCGGGCGACCGCCGGCAATGCCTTCTTCGTCACCGAATTGCTGTCGGCCGAAAACGAAACGGCGCTGCCGGCAAGCGTGCGCGACGCCGTGTTGGCGCGGGCTGAACGGCTGTCGCCAGGCGCCCGCGCAATGCTCGACGCGGTGTCGGTGTTTCCGCGCCGCGCCGACGCCTGGGCCCTGCAGGGCCTGTGCGGCGTCGCCAGCGCCGGCCAACTGGCCGAGTGTGTTGCCAACGGCCTGCTCGACGATCTGGGCGACGGCTACGCCTTCCGCCACGACATCGCGCGACGCGCCATCGAAATGATGCTGACGACGTCGCACAGGCGGCAGTTCAACCAGCGTGCGCTGGCGGCACTGCTCGAAAATGGCGACGTCTCCACAGGCCGCCTGGTGCATCATGCGGTCGAGGCGCACAATCTGGCGGCGGTGCGCGAACTTGCGCCAATCGCCGCGCGCGAGGCGTCGCGCGTCGGCGCCCATCGCGATGCCGCCGGCTATTACGAGATCGCCTTGCAGCAGGCCGACAGCCTGCCGGTGATTGAGCGCGCTGCACTTTACGAAAGCCATGCGTTCGAGTGCCATCTCATCGGCAAGATCGACGACGCGCTTGCAGCGCAGGGCGAGGCGCGCCGGTTGCATCAGGCAGACGGCAACAGGCTGAAGGAGGGCGACAGCCTGAGATGGCTCTCCCGGCTGAGCGAAATGGCCGATGACCGCGAGGCGGCCGCCGCCTTCGGCGCCGAGGCGGTGGCGATGCTGGAAGCGGCTCCCGCCGGTCCCGAACTCGCCATGGCCTATTCGAACCTTTCGCATCTGGCGATGCTTTCGGAGAGGGTGGAGGACACGCTGTTCTATGGCGAGAAGGCAGCGGCGCTGGCTGCGCGCATGAACCGTCCCGACATCGCCTCGCATGCCCTCAACAATGTCGGCTGCGTCGAGCAGTGGCTCAATCCGGATGCCGGACGCCTGCGCCTCGACCAAAGCCTTGAGATTGCGCTCCAGGGCAATTTCCAGGAACATGCCGCGCGCGCGTTCACCAACCGCGCCTGTTTCGAGATCACGCAGATGAGCTACGACGCAGCGCGTCCGGTGCTCGAGAGCGGCATCCACTATTGCACCGAAAACGACCTCGGCACCTGGCGCGACTATCTCAGGGGCATGCTGGCCGATGTGCAGCTGCGTCAGGGCCAATGGGATGAGGCCGCCGCGACGGCAAGCGATGTCATCGACAATGAGCGGACAACCACCGTGGGCCGGTTTCCGGCGCTGCTGGCCCTGGCGAAACTGCGCCTGAGGCGCGGCGATCCCTCGGCCGAGCCGCTGTTTGCCGAAGTGGCGCGCCTGGTCGGAAGCGGCGGCGACCTGCAGATGCTGAGCTCCTACGCGGCCCTCATGGCGGAGCAGGCGTGGTTGGGGCTGCCTGACAGGCAAGAGGCGCTGGCGCTGATCACCCGCGCCGAAACGCCGGTGCGCTCGCGTGCCCATGTCGGTGAGCTGGCTCTGTGGCGGACATTGCTCGCTCCGGACACGCCGGCTGTCGACACTGCCGATATGGCGACACCATACCGGCTGCTTCTGACCGGCGACTGGCGTTCGGCTTCGGCACTCTGGGCCGAATTGAATGCGCCATACGAGCGCGGACTGGCGCTCATCCTCGGCGACGACGAGGGGCAGCGGCTGGCATTGGATATTTTCGACGGCCTGGGGGCAAGGCCGGCAGCCCAGCGCCTGCGCGATATCATGCGCAAGAACGGCGTTGGCGGCATCGCCCGCGGCCCGCGCCGCTCGACGCGCGCCAACCTCGCCGGCCTCACCTTGCGCCAGATGCAGGTGCTGCAGCTGATCGAACGCGGCCTGTCAAACAAGCGGATCGCCGAGCAATTGACGATTTCGCCAAAGACGGTCGATCATCATGTCTCGGCGGTGCTGGGCAAGCTGGATGCGGTGTCGCGCGGCGAGGCGACAGCGACCGCGCGCGATTCGGGGTTGTTGTGAGGTTTTGACGAACGCCAGGGTTGGCGATCCGTCACACCCCCCTCTGTCCTGCCGGACATCTCCCCCTCAAGGGGGGAGATTGGCCGTCATCTAGGCTTTCGCCAATTGTCGGCGTTGAAGAGAAGCGAGGCGCCGCAACTGCTGATCTCCCCCCTTGAGGGCATAGGCGCTAAGATAGCTTTGGCATGGACTGAAACTTGCGTTTCGTGGTGGTTCGCGCCAGCGATATCGCAAGGCATGGAGATTTTGGCGCAGGGCCGCCAAGGAAGGTTGAGTAAAGATGGTCGCGATCAGAGAGGCGACGATCTGGCGGGTTGCGCGCCACAGCAGCGGGCGCCCGTCGCTCAAGGGGGAGAGACACCCAACTCCTGCGAGAGGGGTTCGGTCACAAGCGCGATGAGGAAGTGTGCAAGGATCCAAGGCCTTGCGATCCTTGGGTCTTTGGCGGGAGGAGAGCGCAGCCCGATCAGGCTCTTCAGGCGCTTGAAGGCGAGCTCGATGCGCCAGCGCATGCGGTAG
>NZ_JAMYMJ010000037.1:0-58116 GCF_040318435.1 Mesorhizobium sp. M1143
GGATCACGATCAATCTCAACGCAGCCTAGTCGGTCGCCATCCAGTCTGCCGCGTAGGCACTACCCTCGATCCGGCTCTCGTCGGGCCGATCATAGACGATCAGGTGACCGGGCTTCCCGTTTCGCTCGAGAAAGCACAACCCTTCCGGCTTTTCGCTGCCAGTCGGCCAATCGTAGAGCTTTTCGGGGTGCTGGATAAGCGGGGTCACGTCTGGCTTCCAGCGATAGAGTCGAAACGGGCCCATGGCATCGCCCACCAGGCCCGCGATGATAAAAATGTCGGTTCCATTCTGGCTAAGGTCACAGATCGCCAAGCTACCGAGATCGAGAAAGGACAACCTGTAGCTCTTACCTCAAGGTCCTTGTTGAGACTTAGGTAAACGATGACGGCGCTATTGTCGAGCCGCGGACCGCGAAGCCCCAGAAGGACCTCGCTTTCAGTTACGATCAGACCTTCAATATCGAGGCCGTTCTCCTTGCTCGGCAGATCGAGGAATGGCTTGAGATAAGCATCGCCGGCCAGTACTCCGCGAATGGAACCTGGCCCCTTCCTTGGGACCACTTTCACCGCCCCCAGGCGCAATGCATCGTCCATGAGGGGGATGCGCGCCAGCAAATGCCGGCTTGGCCGGGGGCGTATCTTGGACCGGAGTTGATCCTTATCGTCGTCCTCGGAGGTCAGACGGACATGACAATGCGAGCCGCAAAGCCAGAGTGCTCCTTGAGCGACATTGACCGCTTCCAGGTCCAGATCCGCTCCCCCTTTCTTCTCCCCGGCGCCGGGCCAGCGCGCAATCAAGTCGTCAATTCGATACTGACCGGCGAGCACATATCCGGCTTCGTTCGCCTTCAGGCACTCGAAGGTCCGCCCTTCGTCCGAAACAGTCCACAACAAGCTCCTTCGGCCACTAGTCCGGACAAATTGTGCAGCACATCTTTGTGGCCGCCGCAGCGTAGTCGAGCCATATGCGCTATGCCGGCTTCTTCGCCATGGCGCCCCTTCAACTCAAATTTCAGTGCTGCCCACTGCGCATGTTTTCGAGGCGCATCATTCTCCGGAATACTGCCATTTTCCAGTCTGCGTACAGCCAGATATTGGCATTTGCCGAATTTCTTGGCCGGAAAATTGACCATTTGCCAAAGTTTTTCCTATTCGATCGCCAATGCTTAGAATTCAGGAGATGCTATCCATCAGTACCTTGAGCTACTGGACCATTTCCAGAAAATGTTTCGAAAACAGCGGGCTTCGCGGTGAATGTCGGCGTGACCGTGCGACCGGTCGGACGAACTGGGAGGCCGGTAATGGGCTCCGATAGCACCCCACTCCGCCCAAAAACCCGTTCAACTACGATGCGTACGATCAACCGCGCATCGCGATCCCGCTTAGGCCCAAAAGTGCAAGAACCTGCAATCATTGTAGGATCATTCCTCGATGGGCCCCGTGCCGATGATGACGGCGTTGTCGGCCATCCTCGGAACGAGCTTCAAAGATTGATTCAGCACCATCACTTCGGTCGCGGGAATGTCCACCGACGTTGAAGGGATATTGCCCGAGGCGCGATACTCACCGTCGCTTAGCAAGGCAGCCATTTTGGCATTCTTATCGCCCGGTAGCGCGGCCCGGATCGCATCGGCGAGCAAACCTTGTGTCAGTTTGGGCAGCGCGACGATTGTAAGGCCGACAATTGCCTGTCCCGCAGCGCAAGTGAGCAATCCAGGGTTGCTTGTAATAAGCTTCTCCAGCGGTGGATCGGACTTGAGGAGGACTTCTGCCTTGCCGAAAGAAAGAGTCGCCTTCAGCGTGTCCGGGCTCGGCGCCCAGGTGATGCTGCTCGTCAGCTTCGGCGTGGTCAGCGAAGCCGATGCGTCGAGATGAACCGCGAGCTTGCCGCTCGGACACGCCAACAAGTTCCCGAAATCGGTCCATACGATGTTCAGCCAAGCGTCGAGACCCGCCTGCGCGGACGCTTCGATCGTCAGGTCCAGACCTGTAAGATCGGGTTTTACGACGAGACGTGCGCTGGGCATGGTCGCCGCCGAAGCATCAAACGCCGTACCGCCGGATACTTTGGCAAGCCCTCTCAGATCCGTGGCCTCGATCGTCTGTAGAGCAGCTTCGCAAGCCAGTTGCAGCCCAGATGACCAAGCCGTGGAGCATTTGGTCACCTCTTCGCCACAAGACTTTATGCGGTCGATGCAATTGCTGTCGTCATGAGATTTGCAGATCAGTTCCTTAATGGGTTTACAGACTTCCGAGCAACCTGGAACAAACCGGGGGCAAAAGCTGCACAGTGTTCCAGTAACGGTCTCTTCGCAGATGTTAATTTTACAGCTCAGAATGTCGCCGCAGCTTTCCACGCCCTTGCACGGATTGCCGCACGACGCATCGGCGGGTACAATCTGGATTTCGCCGGCATCGAAGGTGGTGTCATCCTTGAAATGAGCTGAGATGCTCGGGTCCAGTTTGATCCACGCCGCCTCAAGGAGATGTGCAAAACCCGGCTTTGCAACCGCAAGTGACAGGCTGTCATTGGTTTCTCCGACGACCGATAGACGTGCTTTCTCCGACAGCGCGATTAGCCGGGCCAGCTGACCGGGTTTGAGCTCCGGCTGCGGAAGTTGGGCCGGTTCCTGTTCAAGCGAAGGAACTGCAAAGATCTCGACACCCTCTGGGGAGATCACGGCGGCGCGTCCGGTGAAGTTGATCGTGGTCGAGGGGATTGTCGTGGCAAGCTTGAAGGCGCCGTCGTCGCTCGCGACCTTGATGTCGATCGCCGGAATTTTCAGCAGGGATTCCGGAAGATTGGCGATAAGCCGCGCCACGACCTGGCCCAACCCGTCCTCGTAGGGGATTGTGAGCGTGGTTCCCCGATCGCCCCAGGCCACGCTCAGGTTTGATATTCGGATTTCGCGGGGCGCATAATTGACAATTACCCCGCCCGGTGCTGCGCGCATCACCGCCCAGGCCGTCAGGCTGAAGTCGACGCTAAGCTTGCCGCCGCCGAGAACGGCCTTGCCGGACGCGGTGGCTTCGGCGACGCCGTCCTGTAGTTTGACGATCACGTCGTCCGGCTTCACCGTCAAGACGACGTCTTCTACCTTAATCTTGGCGATCGCATCGAGGACGATCCCCTTCAGCCGACGCTCGAACCATCGTCCTTCCGCGTTGGCGATGGCCAAGCCAGCGAAAGTGGTAGGCGCGATCGTTTCCGGCGGAACAGAACCGTCCATGGCAAGCATCGCTTCGAAGGCTGCGAGATTGCTCGCGGCGGAATCATCGCGCAAGGCGTCACTGACATCGTGAAGACTTTTGCCTTTCGGCTTTACCGCGACAACGCCTTTCCCAGGCGCGTATGATGGCAAGATGGTCTTTGCCGTCTCAACGAAGGCGTCGCCATAGTTTGCGACTTGCGCGCCCGGACTTGCTGCAAGCGATCCGAGAAGCACCGCGATACCTGCGTTGCTGACATAGACCGCGGGCCGCGCCTTAGCTTGTTCCAGAAGATTTTCCGGAAGCTTCAGGGGGATATGCTGAGTGGGGATCTTCGCATTGAGCGCAGCGAGCGACGCCGTGACGACATTCTCAAAAAGGCCCGCCACTGCGTCAGGGAATTTCAGACCTCGCGCCCTGAGCGAGCGGATCTTGACGCCAGTGACGACAGGTTTCGCATGCAGCGCATCGTCCGAAACGAAAGGCACCACATCGAGGGTCAAGGTGAGGCTCGCGGACCCGATCTTGTCGCTCGAAAGTGTGACCGGGGCCGCGACGCGGAGATCGGAGGGATGGAAACTGACGACGGGCTCGCCATCCAAGGCAAGTTTCCAGCCCTCCTTCAGATCGGCGGTCGCTGCGGCGTTGATCAGGGAGTCCTTGATCGCCGCGATCACCGGATCGGCCGGGACGTCGATCAGGATGACCGCCTCGCCAAGGCCTGCCAAGGCGTCTCGGTTCTGCCGATCCGCGGCCTTTGCAACATCTTCAAACTCGATCTTGCCGAGACGCTCTTCCAGGTAGCTCTTGGCAAGAAGAGGCAAACCCCACCAGAGTCCCGCTGCCAAGACGACCACAAAAATAGCAACTGCGGCTGTTACGCGATAGAATCTCATATTCCCCCCGTGTATGTCACCGAGGCGGCTACTTGCACCGCGTCAGCATCTCGTATCTCATCGAAAGTGATGACAACAGATATCAGAGGGGAATAAAATGTCCTATCCGGAAATTCCGCATGGCATCTAAGTCGAGCACTGTTCTACGTTCATTCGCGGTGATCTCGCATGTCTTGTATTCTTCAGAACGGCCCTCATGGTTGTGATGATATCGTGCGCGCCCATGGGTGCACAGTTAGCGAGAGTAGTAACGTTCGCTACGAATGTTCCAACGGTCCGATCGGCGCAGTGGGACAGACATTTCGTCTGGCGCTGGCAACTCCCGGCCATGTCATTGTCCAGCATAGCGCTGGATTGGATATGTCCTCGAGCTCTGATATCACAAGGCAGAACTCGTATCTCTTGGTGGATCGTTCCGGCCAAGCACGGCTGAGCCAGTTTGCTTGGGCGCCAGCGACAAGGTTAAGGACGCGATCGAGTTACAAGACGTCGATATTTTGAGCGCAACGACCATCGGCCTTCAGCACTTGGCCCAGTTACTTGCAAGGGTGGGCCGATCCTGACCGCTAAGTCGTCGTAGGCGTTTCCACGTGACTGGGCTTCCAATTGCCATAGCCGCCGCGCTTGTTGCCAAGTTTACCTATTTTACGCGCAGACGGCAATGATCACCCACTTGGCGCAGGAGAGCAATTTGGGCCAATTCAGCGAGGAGGCGGTCCACAGCTACCTGTTCAAGAGCGGGTTAACCGACCTGGTCGACGACACGGCGGCGTTAAACGAAAAGCCTGGGGACGACGAGGACCACTTCCAACTCTGGCGAATCATCAAAGCGCGGGCCCTAGCCAAGCTCAGGAGACTGCACAATTCGGTTCGATACGGAGAGTTTCTGGGCAGCAAGATTAAGCTGCCCACCGACCACACCCGCCCAATGGAGCTCGATCTCCTGGGGCACCAAGAGGATGGGCTCTTCATTCTCGAGCTAAAGGTGGACCGTGCGGCAGAGCGCAACGCGTTTTCCGAACTGTTCGCCTACAGCAATTACATCGCCGGCATGTTCGCCTTGTCCGGCCACAAAGACATTACCAACGTCCTGGTTTCGACGATGGACGTGAAGATCACCCGCCAAGCCTATCTATATGACCTGCTGATCGCCGACCGCGATGTCTTAATCTATGCGCCGGTTTTCGTCACCGACGCGCTCGAAAGCCTGAGCCTGCAGCTCCATGTGCCGAGCGACGATGAGTTCAGGCGCGTCGCATGACGCCTGGGATGTGTGGTAGTCACCATCGATGACATACCGGGCTGGATCGACAACAAGGAGGACGACGGCTCGCCCAACGAGTGGACGCGAAAGCACCTCACTGGGCTCAGCAATTATGCAGCCCAGCTGATGGAGGCAGAACGGCTGCACGGCTTCTGCTTCGTTAGGAAGTTCTGGGACTCAATCCCTTGGTCGAACCGGAGCAGCCTGTTTATCTGCGCTCTGAACCCTTTCCGGCTGGCCGAACCCGAGCGTGCTAACGCAATTACCGAACAACTCGATGAGTGCTTCATGCAAAGCTGATCGAGGCTCCGCTCTACGCCTTCGATGGACGGCTGATCCGGCTCGCTCAACGCGTCGCCAATGATGGCCTGACGCATGGCGGCCTTGGCGAGGTCGAGTTCCCGTTGTGGAGCGCGGTCGTCACCTCCGTGAGCGAGGTGGCGATTTCGCACAACTTCGCATTCCGGCCGACCGGGATGATGCGCGAGGCCTTCGTCAACTACCTCAACGCCTTCTATGCGCGGAATGCGTCAGTGGCCGGCTATCAGGAGGATGTCTCCAAGCTGAAGGTCAACGAGATCTCCAACTGCTGCGGGCGTGGACGTTCATGGAGATGTGCGGCTTCCAAGCTGGCGAAGTCCCCGAAACGGAGGATGACGATGACTAATCTAAGCCGTCATCGGGCCAGCCTGGACCAACGCTTTGGTCGTGTCGCTTCGGAGGTTCTGAACCGCAGCGCCCTGTCCCAAGCGTCGCATCATTTCAAGTGAGTGAGGCTGTTCCTAGTCCTAGGAGGTTGAAGCTTCTAACCGCAGATTGCCTCGCGATCGAGAGTTCTGAGCGCGACACTAGCGAGCGAGCAGATTGTGGCTCGCATCTTCCGCGTGGTAGTCGTGAACACCAACGGGAGGGCAACCATGGATTTTTCGGTCGTAGCGCCGTCGCGCGGCACTCCAAATTCGACCACGACAGTCGTCCTCCAACAAGACCGATGGGACGACTTCGGGTTCAAAACACAATATCACATCTTCTATTACGGCTCCGGCGAAGAGGTTTTCATTGGAAACGTGAAGATCCTGCGGAGGGGGCAGACAACCTCGATCGCAAGCATTTTGCCGGTTGGGCCGCTTGCGCCGCTGTCCGAGGAATTCTGTTCACTTGGTCAATCGTTAGACTACTATGAGCGGCTCGCCTCTATTCCCAAGGATCATCGCGATGAGATCACATCCTTTTTGCGCGATTCGGTTGCCACTCCCGATCACGCGAAATTGTTTGAAAACGAGGAAGGATGGAGGACCTCAATCACACGGGACCTGGATACCGCCAGCTATGTCCCATTGGCCCAGATGCTCCTTGAGCGGGACTACAGCGCGCTTCCGTCAGTGGGGCTGGCGCTGACCTTTAGCTTGGCGGGATGGTCGGCACCGCTGGAGCTTCATTTCGAGGCCCCAACCGACGACTCCACATACTTTGCAAAGACAGGGAAGCTGCCAGAGAGGGTTGCGGTCGTCACTGGGCGTAACGGGTCGGGCAAGAGTACGCTTCTGGCCAGGCTCGCCCGTGTCATTCACGCTTCGCAAGCCGAACGGGCTGGCGATCTCATTTCCCGACTAGGCACGATTGAGCCGGTCGGAATCGGCTTCTCCCGGATCATCGCTGTCGCATACAGCGCCTTCGATACCTTCCAAGTGCCAGGCGTCAGCCCGCAGGACAAACGCCAGATCGTCAGCGACCTAAGATCCGGCACCGGCCGCTACGTCTTTTCTGGATTGCGCGATATTGCGCGCGAACTGGAGGAGCGGCTCGACGAGGAGGCGGCCCGCCAAGGGCCTGGGCCCGACGATCCCTTCGCGCTCGACCGGCAAGATCGAACATACCTGAAGTCGGCCGATCAACTTGCGGACGAGTACGCGAATATCATCAATCTAATCATGAACTCCGACAGGTGGCGGTTGCTCGATCGGGTCTTAAAGCTGCTCCTTACCGATCCCTCGTTTTCCGACGTTCCGAATCAATCCCCCGATGCTTTGCTCGGCGATGATCGTAGGGCCACGTTCATGACTTGGAGCACGGGACACAAGATTGTCCTGCACACAATAGCAACCTTGGTCGCGTACACCCAGCCCAAGGCGATCGTACTGATAGACGAGCCTGAGAGCCATCTTCACCCGCCGCTGTTAGCCACGTTGATGCACGCCGTCCGCATTATCCTTGATCGAAATGACTCCTTTGCCGTCGTTGCTACTCATTCGCCGGTCGTTGCTCAGGAGACGCTTGGCCGTCATGTCTCGGTGATCAACCGCTCCGGCGACGTAGTGACGATAATGCCCTCCAGGATCGAAACCTACGGCGAGAGCATCGGCGAGATCACGGACGAGGTATTCGGCTTGAATGCCGGATCGGCAGATTTTCATCAGACGCTTCGTACGCTCGTCGAGCGCAAGCTCACTCTCGCCGACATTGAGAAGCTGTTCGACCGGGGGATGAGCCTTCAGGCTCGCGCCTATGTCATGAGCCTGATTGCGTCGCGCGAAGGCTAACAGATGTGGAAGGTCGATCTCCCCGATGTCGGTGACATCGATGACCAACTCGACGCCGCCCTAATTCACAAGGACGGGACCGTCGCTTACCATCTGACCGACGCGGAGCGACTTGCGGTTGCCACGCTGTATCAGGGCTATGACAGCTTGCTCGGCGAACCCGACCCGAGTCTGATCCCTGTGACCCTCGATGCTTGCAAGGATGCGCTACACACCGCGTACAATGAGGTTCAGAAAAAGGGCCGCCTTTCCAAACTCCGGGGCACGCTGATGGCGGCAGTGATCGAATGTCCGCTCTGCGGCTTCGAAGCCGCCACCACGCTCGACCACCATCTTCCTAAGGACGATTATCGGGCCCTGTCGATTTATTCCCGAAATCTCGTTCCAAGCTGCCAACCGTGCAATCGAGCCAAAGGCACCCTAGAGCCGGTCGCGGGAAAGGGGATGATTCACACATACTTTCAGGATATTCCGGACTTCACATTCTTATTTGCCGAGGCCGGATACACAGCTGGTTCGCTCGTAGTTACGTTCCGAATCGACCCGACGTTGCTGCCAGCCGGACTAAGTGAGCGTCTGAAATTCCAGCTCCACCGCCTTAAGCTCAACGACCGCTATTTTGATCCGATCAACATCTTCCTCTTCAATCTCAAGCCGTCCTTACGAATGTTTCGTGGCAAGCCGAACGAAGCCGAGCTCATCAAGGCATTCTTCCTTGCATCCGCAAACTCGTATGACTGCGATTACGGTTTCAACCATTGGCGTGCGGCTCTGATGCGTTGCCTCGCGACCAGCGATGATTTTCTGGCCGATCCATGGTCCTATCTCGACAAGCCGCTGCTTTCTTTAAAGGCGGGTTGAGTGACGAGTAATAGCCAAGTTTGGGAATCGGCAAGCCAAGAAATCCTCTGCAGGGCGGTCCGTCAGCTAGTCAAGAGCCCATATTTAACGAAGAGTCTTTCCGGCGTGGGCCGTTCGCTCCCAGGTGACGGCGATCTGCAGATCAGTCTGGCGATTGGATAGTCGGCTTGAGTCCCTAAATTCATCCCATACGCGCTGCAGATCGGCCGTCGGTAGGACCTCAGTTTGTTAGATGAACATTGAGGCTGACTGCCCCGCGCTTGGTCCCCTGATGTTCAAGTTAGAAGCAGCTTCTGGCGGGACCTACCACCAATCTGTTCTTGAGCAGTCGCAGAAACTAAACTTAGTGGTGGAGTTGAAGTACGAAGCGGACCGGTAGGTAACGCCGAGAGCCGATGCAAACAGGGCTGAAACGCGTGATGCTCTTTAGTGGATGTTGCGCCGTCGCACCTGGACAGAGTTGTCTGAGGATAAGTATGTTCGCCGGATGATCGGACAGAACGAAATAAAGGCCAAGGCCATTGAGTTTGACATCCTTCATCCGAATGTCGAACGCGATTATGTTTTTGGCTGGCTGCTAAAATCATTCTACGAAAATGACTACGGGCTGTTCACACGCGAGCGTTATGCCTGCCTCAACCAACAGCGGCGGGGCATCTGCGACAACGGCCGTACCATCACCCGCGAGAAGACCGAGCAGCGCGTCCTCGCAGGCCTAAAAGGCTCGTCTCGGCAGATGCCGTGGGCGAGGTGATCGGAGCCTATACGCAGGAGACCAGCCTCGCCGCGCCAACGACGGCCATGGCTCGTTCGCTTCCATTTGTCCCTCCTGACCAGTTCGCGTGTGTTGCCGCGATGAAAAAGGCGAAATAACCTCTGGCTGCGCCGGTCGCGATCGACTTTTCGGTCACATCCTGATGTAAACGGAGTCGGCTTCAACCTTCACTTGATAGCTTTTGAGGTCGATACAGGCCGGCAGGGCGCGTGACTCTCCAGATCGATAATCGAAGGTGCCGAAATGTTTGGGACACCGTCGACTATACCATCGGCGAGATGCACCTTTTCGTGCGAGCAGTGGCCATCCATCGCGAAGAACTTGCCGTCGGGCGACCGCACGACACAAACGTTCGGGAGCCGACATCGACCCTCAGGGCTTCCTCGGGTTGGAGTGCGTCGACGGTGCACGCGACTACCCAGTTTTCTCCACTTGTCATAAGAGCTCCTTGAACATGGGTCGGTTCGAATACTCGCCGACATTGCTAGAGGTCGGCCCCGTCACAGGGCCGAGATTTTGATGTTGGATTGCTGGAAAATGCGATGTGTCTTGATCAGGCGGAGCCACCGCGGGTGTATTTCTTCGCCTTGATCCGCCTAGCCATCACCTCGTCGGACTCTGGCGAGCCTTCGTGGAAGGTGCCGAACCATTCATCGAGCGGGATGCGCTTCTCTCCGTAGTTCACTTCGAAATACTTGTGGTGGAGATAGTGATAGTCGCATGTGCGATTCAACAAGATGGTCGTGGATGGAGACCACATGATCGATACCGACAACTACGGGATGGATGGAAAGACCCGACCACGGCCCCGGGTTGACATTATTGTGGTGAAGTTTGTGAACCCAGTGGTAGCTCAGCCGTTGAAGTTCCTGCGTTGGTTTTTGGGATACCCCGGTTACCTCTGGCCTTGGAATGCCGGCTATTTCGCAGCTTCATTGATCGTATGGCTTTATCTTACTCCTTCGCTCGAGACCATGCGGGAGTTTCATGCGCAATGGATATCGCTGACCCTTGCCCGAAACGCTGCTTTTGGCCAAACGAAGATAGGCGAGCGTTGTAGCTTCCTATTCGGCGTCCAGTTTGCTCCCTACGGTTAAATCCAGCGCAAGTGACCGGTTCAGAATGCCGATTCACTGGAGAAAAGGAAATGAACGACACCCTGTACGGAAAGCGCGATAAGCGCGGGAAATCAGAGCTCTCGATGTTACGGCCGGTAAGCTCTCAAACGCCTTTTGCGTCGAGCGCAGAGACGAAAGCTTCGAATTCCACGTCGCTGATCTTCGACAATTCCCGGTCACCGGGAAATGCCTTCATACCGACGTCATCACGAAATGCACGCAGCGCGCGGACGCGCTCATCCTGCACACGCTTCTTCAGTTCATGCAGATTGCCGTAGGCTTTGGCGTGTCGAGGCAGGCGCTCGGCCTCACCACATATGTCTTCCGTAAAAAGGAAGAGCGCGTCGTATCGGGACCCGAACCAAGTGACACGGTCACAAGACCGGTACGTCGCCGTATCTCTGACATCACTTTGGCAGGAATGACTTCGCATTCGACTGCGAAGGCGCACAGGAGCACCGCCTACCGCATCGATCGGATCTGGACCAGACACCGGGCTTTCCCGGCCTAGCTACGCTGGCACATGTTCAGCGCGCTCTGGGAGAAGTTCAGTGAACGGTACATCTCATTGACTGCATCTCGTCTTGCCATCCCTGGAATTACCCCAAGCTTGGTGCACACCAGAGCGTCACAGGCGATGCCGAGCTGTGCTGCCTCTACGACGCCACGCCCCTCGGCTAGTCCCACAGCAAAGCCGGAGTTGAACGCGTCGCCGGCGCCTGTAGTATCGACGACATCGATCTTGGCTGTGGGAATTTGCACATCGATCGAATCCGTGACGATTAGAGCTCCCTTTTCACCAAGCGTGACGACCACATTTCGCGCGCCGCGCGATCGAAGAATTACTGTGGAACTCGACCTGGAATGTCTGCGCGATGGCATGGCGTGGTGCGTGCCCAGGCGACGTTCATGGGGCCAAAAGGATTATGATGCAAATAGCTAGGCTCGTCCTGCACCGGTTGGCGCTCGGCTTCGTCACACTTCTGATCGTCTCGATCTTGATCTTCTGGTCTGTGGAATTGCTGCCTGGCGACGCCGCGCAGGAAATCCTCGGCCAGTCGGCGACGGCCGAGACGGTGGCCGCGCTCCGCCACCAACTCGGCCTCGACCAGCCGCCCATGACCCGCTATGCCCACTGGCTGCAGGACATTGCCCACGGCGATTTCGGAACGTCGATCGCCAACAGGCTGCCTGTCTCGCAACTGATCACTGGGCGGCTTGGCAATACGCTGTTCCTGGCCGCGTTCGCAGGCACCATAGCCGTTCCGCTGGCTCTGATGCTCGGCATCCTCGCGGCGCTTCTGCGCAACTCCCAGTTCGACAGGGCGGCCAGCGTCTTGACGCTAACCGCAATCTCGTTTCCCGAATTCTTCATTGCCTATATCCTGATCCTGTTCCTGTCAGTGAAGCTGGGGCTTTTCCCGTCGATCTCCAACATCACGCCGAGCACGGATTTCGCCGAACGGGTCTACCGCTCCTTCCTGCGCTGGCGCTGGCGCTGACGCTCGCGATCACGGCGCATATCATGCGCATGACGCGCGCTGCGCTCATCAACCTGGTCAGCCTATCCTACATCGAAATGGCCCGACTTAAGGGCGCGTCACAGATGCGCGTCGTCATGGTGCATGCGCTACGCAATGCGCTGGCGCCAATCGTCAACGTCGTCGTGCTGAATCTCGCCTATCTTATCACCGGCGTGGTCATCGTTGAGGTCGTTTTTGTCTATCCCGGCTTCGGCCGGCTATTGGTGGATTCAGTGTCGAAGCGCGACGTGCCGGTGGTGCAGGCCATTTGCCTGATCATCTCGGTCACCTACATCTTGCTCAACCTGTTCGCCGACATCGTGTCGATCTTGTCCAACCCTCGCCTTATGCACGGGAAGTGAGGTCGCGATGGAGAACCGTGAAAGGAATGCCGCCGACGGCGCTGTTCGGCGTGGCTGTCATCTCGATCTCGACCGACGTGACGGAGTTCAGCCTGGCCGGCGACAAGCTCTATCTGTCCCCGGTCATGGATCTCTACAATGGCGAGATCGTCGCGTTCGAGACGGCGCGGCGGCCACGCTTCAAAATGGTGGACAATATGCTGACCAAAGCCCTCGCCCGGCTTGGTGAGAACGAAAGGCCGATCCTGCATTCCGATCAGGGATGGCAGTATCAGATGTCGGCATTCCAACGCAGGCTGGAAGCCAGAGGCCTCCAACAGAGCATGTCACGCAAAGGCAATTGCCTCGACAACGCCCCAATGGAGAGCTTCTTTGCCATCCTCAAATCCGAGCTCTTCCATCCCGGAACCTTCGACACCGTTCAAAGCCTGGACGACGCCATCACGGACTACATCGACTATTACAACCACCGCCGCATCAAACTGAAACTGAAAGGGCTGGCCCCTGTGCAATACAGGAACCAGCCCTTAAACCTGCCAACTCAATGAACCGTCCTACTTTATGGGGTCAGTTCACAGAACCACGGCCTTCGACCGACGCCAGCGGCAAATTGCACCAGCTCATGGCTCAATTTGGTGTAGGCTTCGCGGCCCATCGTCATGCGAAATCCGGCCAGCGGCAGCCGGCATTGAGCGTACGATATCGAGGAGGGGAGAAGTGGAGGTTTCTGTTGCCAGGTACCTCCGAACCCCGCCTAGAAGTGCGAACCTCTAGGGCTTGATTTGAAGCTATCGCACCGCTTACGCGGCGAGACGTGCTTCCGCATAGTTGTCATTTGCAACTACAGGTTTAGCCCGATGACGGTGGTACCATGCCGGGCAAAAGTACGATCTTTACACCTTCGTCGATCCTATTTCGCCCCCAGCAACAGCCGCTCTGATCACAGAGCGGTTCTTGGTGGAGGCGCCGGGTACCGCCCCCGGGTCCGAACGGCTTATTACATCGCCCATTTATCGCCATAGTCGGTCAAGCCGACAAAACGAATATAGGGGGCGGGCGCACAAAATGAAAGGCCGCAATGACACTTCTTGGCCGCACCAAACTGCGGCGCCGAGGGTTGACTCGCGCGCGGTCTCAACCGAAGCTTTGCGATGGTGAGGAGTATCGACCGAGCGCACAAGTTGCGGCAGCGCGCCACAGCCCTCATCGATCGGATCCCGTGGCGCCGACATGGGGAAATTTGATGGCCGATTATCTCGCAGACGTGAAGAAATACGACGCCGCCGCAAATGCCGATGTGGTTGCCAAGATTGTGAAACATCTGGGCATTGCGTTGCGCAACCGCGATTCCTCGCTGGTATCCTGCACCGACCCCAAGGAATTGGAGCGCGTCAAGACCAACTGGGTTGCCAAGAAACTCGGCGTGACCGACGGGGCGAAAGCCGACTCAGCGATCGAGAAGACCTGCAAGGCGTTGGCCGCCGACAGCTCCAAGAGCCGCGTGACTTTCTACTATCTGGTCGCCAAGGATCTGGGGAAGCTCGGCTCTTTGTAGAGATTATTGCCGATAGGCAGAGCGCGCGTTTGATTTTGCTCCTCACCGGAGGTCAGCACCGCCCCTTATTGCCCTGCCGGGCATTTCTCCCCGTATAGTGACGGGGAGAAAGGGCTGACCGCAGCCTTGGCTCTCTCTCTCGAACAAGCTTGTGATTGGCGAAACCGCTGATGACAGCGCCCCTCTCCCCGTCCCTATACGAGGAGAGGATGCCGGCAGGCAGGTGAGGGGCAGCGCTAACCCTTGAAGAGTGATGGGCAAGCCGCGTTCTGGTCCTTTTGCTGTGTTCGGCCGGCGGCCAGTCGGTTATGATGGCGGTAACCCCGAATCGAGGCGAAGCCGATGCGCCAGTATCTCGACCTTTTGCAGCATGTGCTGGACAATGGCGCCGACCGTGGCGACCGCACGGGCACCGGCACGCGTGGGGTGTTCGGGTACCAGATGCGCTTCGACCTGTCGCGCGGCTTTCCCGTCACCACCACCAAGAAGCTGCATCTGAAGTCGATCATCCATGAACTCCTGTGGTTCCTGGCCGGCGACACCAACATCAAATACCTTAGAGATCATGGCGTTTCGATCTGGGACGAATGGGCCGACGAGAATGGCGATCTCGGCCCGGTCTATGGCAAGCAGTGGCGCTCTTGGCCGGATGGCCGTGGCGGGTCGATCGACCAGATTGCCAATGTTCTGAAGGAGATACGCAGGAATCCGAATTCACGCCGGCTGATCGTTTCGGCGTGGAACCCGGCCGAAGTGGAGGCGATGGCGCTGCCGCCCTGCCACTGCCTGTTCCAGTTCTACGTCTCGGACGGCAAGCTGTCCTGCCAGCTCTACCAGCGCTCGGCCGACATTTTTCTCGGCGTACCCTTCAACATCGCTTCCTACGCGCTGCTGACCCTGATGGTGGCGCAGGTGACCGGGCTGAAGCCCGGCGAGTTCGTCCATACGCTGGGCGATGCGCATCTCTATTCCAACCATTTCGAGCAGGCGCGCGAGCAATTGCGGCGCACACCCAAGGCGCTGCCGACGCTGTGGATCAATCCGGAGGTGAAGGACCTGTTCGCCTTCCGCTTCGAGGATTTCCGGCTGGAAAACTATTTTGCCGACGCGTCGATCAAGGCGCCGATCGCGGTCTGATCCGTCCACCGTCAATCAATTCCGACCCTCAATCGATGTCGACCATGACGTCGGTTGCCTTGATCATGGCATAGGCTGCTTGCCTTTTTCGAGCTTGAGATCGGCAACGGCCTCGTTGGTGATCGAAGCGTGACGACGGAGCCGGCGACATCACCGCGGACAGGCGAGGTGCTTTGACGATCTCGACGATCGTTCCCTTGAGGGATGTTGCGGGCGCTGATCTTCATCGGAGTTCCTTTCCGGGTTTCGGTGCACGTCCAAACCAGAACAATCGATGCCGAACATACGCTTTCGCAGGAGGCGGCCTTCCCTTGTTATATTCATCCAGATATATCGGTCGGCAGGAGTCGAGCCAGCAGATTTCAAGCCCAGGGAGAGTTTTCATGTTGGGGCACAAAGGTTTTGGTATGAGGGCAATCGCGATTGGCGGCTTTGCCGTAGCTCTGATGGCCGTGATGCCGGCGGCTCACGCGAGAGACAAGGTGATCGTGTTTGCCGCAGCCAGCCTCAAGGACGGGCTCGACGCCGTCACCAAGGCCTGCGAAGCCGATGTCGGAGAAGCGGCGACCGTCTCCTACGCCGCGAGCTCGGCGCTGGCCAAGCAGATCGAAAGCGGGGCGCCCGCCGATGTGTTCATTTCGGCCGATCTCGACTGGATGAAGTACCTCTCCGACAAGAGACTGACCAAGCCGGAAACCGAGGTGAAACTGCTCGGCAACCAGATCGTGCTGGTGGCGCCACAGGATTCCAAGGTTGAGACCAGGATCGAGAAAGGCTTCGACCTGGCCAAGCTGGTTGGCGACGGCAGGCTTGCCATGGGCGACGTCAAGGCGGTGCCGGCCGGCAAATACGGCAAGGCGGCACTTGAATCGCTCGGCGTCTGGTCGTCGGTCGAAGGCAAGGTGGCGCAGGCCGAGAATGTGCGCGCCGCGCTCAAGCTGGTTTCAACGGGCGAGGCCGCGCTCGGCATCGTCTATGCCACCGACGCGCATGCCGACAAGGGAGTCAAGGTGGTCGGCACCTTCCCGGAGGATTCGCACCCGCCGATCATCTATCCGGTTGCCCAGACCACCGATTCGAAGGACAAGGATACCCCGGCTTTCCTGAAGTGCCTGCAGTCCGCCAAGGCGGTGGAGCTGTTTAGGGATCAGGGTTTCACCGTGCTCACGCCGAGCAATTAAGGTAGCGGCTGACGCATGAACTGGCTGCTGGACCTCACTCCCGACGAATGGAATGCGGTCCGGCTGTCGATCAAGGTGGCGACGGTGGCGATGCTGTTCAGCCTGCCGCCGGGCATCTTGATGGCGCTTTTGCTGGCCCGCGGAAAATTCTGGGGCAAGACGCTGCTCAACGGCGTGGTTCACCTGCCGTTGATCCTGCCGCCGGTGGTGACAGGTTATCTCTTGCTGCTTACCTTCGGCCGGCGCGGGCCGGCGGGAGCGTTCCTGGCCGAGCATTTCGGCATCGTCTTCTCGTTTCGCTGGACCGGCGCCGCACTGGCCTGCGGTATCATGGGCTTTCCCCTGATGGTGCGGGCGATCCGGCTGTCGATCGAGGCGGTCGACCGCAAAATGGAGGCAGCGGCGGGAACGCTCGGCGCCAACCCGATTTGGGTCTTCGCCACCATCACGCTGCCGCTGATCCTGCCCGGGCTGATCGCCGGCTCGATCCTGTCCTTCGCCAAGGCGATGGGCGAGTTCGGCGCCACCATCACCTTCGTCTCCAACATTCCCAACGAGACGCAGACGCTGCCTTCGGCGATCTACACCTTCACGCAGGTGCCTGGCGGCGATGACGGGGCGCTCAGGCTGACGCTGATCTCCATCGTCATCTCGATGGCCGCATTGGTCGCCTCGGAAGTGCTGGCGCGGCGCGTCGGCCGGCGGATGGACATCGAATGAGCGTGCTGGTGGACATCAGCCATCGGCTCGGCGGTTTCGCCGTCGACGCGCGTTTCGAAAGCGCCGGGCGGCTGACGGCGCTGTTCGGGCCATCGGGCTCCGGCAAGACGACGCTGATCAACGTGATCGCCGGCCTGATCCGGCCGACCAAGGGCCGTATCGCGGTCGACGGCTGTGTGCTGGTCGACACCGATGCCGGCATTTTCGTGCCGAAGCACAAGCGCCGGATCGGCATGGTGTTCCAGGACGCGCGGCTGTTTCCGCATATGAGCGTGGCCGGCAATCTGCGCTATGGCCGCTGGTTCACGCCACCGGCGGAGCGCTATGCGGATATCGACGCGGTCGTCGAACTGCTCGGCATCGGTCCTCTGCTCGACCGGCGACCGGCAAAGCTCTCGGGCGGCGAGAAGCAGCGCGTGGCGATCGGCCGGGCGCTGCTTGCCAGCCCGAAACTGCTGTTGATGGACGAGCCGCTGGCCTCGCTCGACGATGCGCGCAAAGCCGAGATCCTGCCCTATATCGAGCGGCTGCGCGACGAGACCAAGCTGCCCATCGTATATGTCAGCCACTCCGTCGCCGAGGTGGCGCGGCTGGCCAGCGACGTGGTGGTGATGGCGCAAGGCAAGGTCGCTGCCTCAGGCCCGACCGGCGCGATCATGCAACGGCTCGAATTGCTGCCGGCGGAGGAACGCGGCGAGGGCGGCGCGGTTCTCGACACCAAGGTGCTGCGCCATGATGAGATCTTCGGGATGACCGTGCTCGGCTCGGCGGCGGGCGAAATCCGGGTGCCGCAATTGGCGGTCTCGGTCGGCGCGCCTGTGCGCATCCGAATCCGCGCCCGCGACGTGATGATCGCCACCGAACAGCCGAAAGGTCTCAGTGCGCTCAACATCCTGCCGGGCGCCATCGTCGCAATCGGCTCGGGCGAGGGGCCGACGGTCGAAATCGGCATCGACTGCAATGGCGCAACCGTGCTTGCGCGCATTACCGAACAATCCAGGCAGGTACTGAACCTTCAACTCGGCGGCAAGGTCTTCGCGGTGATCAAGACGGTCAGTTTCGACCGTGCCAACACCGGCGCCGGGCTGCCGGCCGAAGCGGATGGCTGATAACCGCTATATCGTTTTGGAATAGCGCTATGGGTCGAGAGGGGCAAGTGTGACTGTGGAGGACAAGAGATGCCGTCGCTGAGCCTGCGGATAAATCTCGATCCGGACGGGCGCATAGGTCCGGGCAAGATCGAATTGCTGGAGCAGATCGCCACTTTCGGCTCGATCTCGGCTGCTGCACGCGGCATGGAGATGTCCTACAAGCACGCCTGGGATCTGGTGGAAGATATGAACCGTGTGTTCGGCAAGCCACTGGTCGCGGCGCAGACCGGCGGCAAAAAGGGTGGCGGCGCACAGCTGACCTCAGTTGGCCTTGCAGTTGTCAGCCGTTTTCGCGCTATCGAGCGCGCTGCGGCGGCAGCGGCGGCCACGCATATGGACGCCTTGCAGGCGGAGATCGATGCTGGGTGAGGGTTGAAGCTTGCGATCCGTCACACCCCCCTCTGTCCTGCCGGACATCTCCCCCGCAAGGGGGGAGATCAGCTAGCCCGTAGACGGGCGCTAATCTGTTAGGCGATTGGCGAAATCCTCCGTGACGGCCAATCTCCCCACTAGAGGGGGAGATGTCCGGCAGGACAGAGGGGGGCGCGAAGGAACTCGACCTTTGAGCGCGCTATTCCTCGGGCTCTCCTGCTTTACGCAGCAGATAGGTGTCCATGATCCAGCCCTTTCTTTTCCGGGCTTCTTCTCTCGTCCTCTCAATCTCCTCGCCGACATCACCCAGGCGACCGGAAACGATGATCTCGTCCGGTGTGCCGAGATAGGCGCCCCAATGGATGATCAGATCCTTGTCTGCCAGCGTGTTGAAGGCGCATTTGCCGTCGAGCATGACCACGGCGCTGCCGGCATTGTGCGGCATGCCTTGTTCGGCGAGGCGGCGGCCGGTGGTGATCTGCACGGGGTCGCCGATGCGGTTCAGCGCCATCTTGTGGCCGGCGGCTAGCGCCTGGACGGCGGTGATGCCGGGAATGACCTCCAGTTCGAATGCGACATTGCCCCTCAGTCGTACGCGCGCGAGGATGCGCAGCGCGCTGTCATAGAGCGAGGGGTCGCCCCAGATCAGGAAGGCGCCGCAGCCGTCCTCGGCAAGTTCGTCGCGGACCAGGCTCTCATAGATCTGGGCGATGGCCTCGTGCCAGTCATCGACGGTTGAGCGATAGGAAGGCGCCGGCTCGGCGCGCACCGGCACGTCGAACTCGACGCGGCGCGATTTCGGATTGCTGACGAAACGGTCGCAGATATGGCGGCGCAATTCGGCAAGGTCGTTCTTCTTCGCCCCCTTGTCGGGGATAAACAGGACGTCCGCCCGGTTTAGGCCTGATATGGCCTGCACGGTCATATGGTCGGGATTGCCGGCGCCGATGCCGATGACGAGAAGCTTGCGCATCACGCGAACTCCTGCCCGATCGAAACCTGTTAGTCCAGACCGCCGATTGGCGTGTCCAGACACTGTGGCGTCCTGCTGGGAGACGGAAGGCTTTGAAACGCCACATTGAAACGGCTAGGGTCGCGGCATTTTTGGCGAGGGGCTTCGATGTTGCAATATGTTCTGTCCGTAGCGCTGGCGCTTTTAGCCGTGCCCGCGCTGGCCAATGATACGACCGCCGAACTCGGCACAGGTGGCCTGATCCTGTCGCGTAGCGACGCGGTGTCGATGCAAAGCGAGGACCTCTATATCTCGCCGGAAAAGATCACGGTCGACTACGTCTTCCACAACAACACCGACAAGGATGTAAATGCCATCGTCGCTTTTCCGCTGCCGGACATCGACGGCAATCCGGAGGAAATGCCGGCCATCCCGGAAAACCAGAGCGACAATTTCCTTGGCTTCGAGGTGACGATCGACGGAGCGCCGGCAAAGCCGCAGCTCGAGCAGAAAGTGTTCGCTGTCGGCATCGATATCGGCGCCGATCTGAAGGCGCAGAACGTGCCGTTCAATCCGTTCGGCGATGCGGCCAAGGCGGCCCTGGCGAATCTGCCGAAAACGGTCGCCGAGGATTGGGAAAACCGCGGCATCATCATCGAGGATACGGGCAGCGACGGTACCGAGGCCAACAAGGTCTATACGTCGTGGTGGCAGTTGCGCTCGACCTATTGGTGGCGCGCGACCTTTCCTGCCAACAAGGATGTCCACGTCTCGCACCGCTACAAACCCAGCGTCGGTGGCACGTCATCGGTCAGTTTCTTCTATGACGGCAAGTTCTCCGAGGGCAGCCAGTATACGACCTACAAGACCCGCTACTGCATGGACGACAGCTTCGAGAATGCGGTGCGGCAGGCCGCCAAGGCCGACGGTTATCCGCATTTTTACGAGAACCGCATAGCCTATATCCTGACCACCGGCGGCAACTGGGCCAATGGCAGCATCGGGAAGTTCAAGCTAACCGTCGACAAGGGCAATCCGAAAGCGCTGATCTCGTTTTGCGGCGACAATGTCAAGAAGGTCGGGCCGACGACCTTCGAGACGGCGGCGCAGGATCTCTATCCCGAGCACAACATCGACATATTGCTTTTGGAGCCGTCGGATGACGGCGCCGGGGGAGCCAACTGATGGACGTCGCGATCTATGTCGCCATTGCGCAGAACGGCGTCATCGGGCGCGACGGCGGCTTACCGTGGCGGCTGTCCACCGATCTCAAGCGCTTCAAGGCCGATACGATGGGCAAGCCCGTCATCATGGGCCGCAAGACTTATGAAGGCATCGGCCGGCCGCTGCCGGGCCGATTGAACATCGTGGTGACCCGCGACAAAGCCTGGCGCGCCGAGGGCATAGAGGTGGCGCACTCGCTGGAGGCAGCGATCCAGCTGGCCACGGTGCGCGGGCGTTGCATGGCCGGCGTCGACGAAATCTGCATCATCGGCGGCGGCGAGATCTATGCGCAGGCGCTGCCGCTGGCAGACCGGCTGCACGTCACCCATGTGCTGGCGGCGGTCGATGGCGACGCGCATTTTCCCGACATCGATCCGGATTTGTGGCGCCTTGTCAGCGCTCAGGACGTTCCGGCCGGTGAAAAGGACAGCCATGCGACGCGCTATTCGGTTTACGAGCGACGCCGCGGCGTGCATTGAGACGATAAAAGGGTCGCGAACGTCCAAAACGGACATGCTCGGCAGCGGATCGCGTTGAAAGCGCATCGCTGCGTCCCTATAGAAGAACAACTGGATTTTGCGCCGCAACGTCGGCGCTGAGGGAATCCCAAGCGAAAGGACATTCATGCCCTGGAACGACAAGAGCGGCGGCGGCGGCCCATGGGGCGGCGGCGGCAACAATCAGGGACCCTGGGGGCAGGGACCGAAGGGGCCTAGCGGCCCGCCGGGGTCACCTCCCGATCTCGAAGACATCATCCGCCGCGGCCAGGACCGGCTGCGGCGCGCGCTGCCCGGTGGCGGCGGCGCCAGCCCGGCCGTCTTTGCGCTGATCGCAGCGGCTCTGATCGTGCTGTGGGCGTTCAAGGCGGTCTACACCGTGCAGCCGGACGAGGTTGCGGTCGAGCTGCGCTTCGGCAAGCCGAAGGCGGAGCTGTCGCAGCCGGGTCTCCATTTCCATTGGTGGCCGGTCGAAACCGTCGAGACGGCCAACATCGCCGAACAACTCGTCGATATCGGTGGTGGCGGCGCGACGAGCGGCAACTCGTCGGGGCTGATGCTTACCGGCGACCAGAACATCGTCAACGTCCAGTTTTCGGTGGCCTATCAGGTCTCCGATCCTCGGGCCTATCTGTTCGACGTCTCCGACCCAGAAGGCATGCTGCAGCAGGTCGCAGAGAGCGCCATGCGCGAAGCGGTCGGCCGGCGACCGGCGCAGGACATCTTCCGCGACGACCGTCAGGGCATTGCGGCGTCGGTGCGTGAAATCATCCAGACGACGCTGGACGGCTACAAGGCCGGCCTGAACGTCAACGCGGTTTCGATCGAGGACGCGGCGCCGCCGCGTGAAGTGGCCGACGCGTTCGACGAAGTGCAGCGCGCCGAGCAGGACGAAGACAAGTTCGTCGAGCAGGCCAACCAGTATTCCAACCAGAAGCTCGGCCAGGCGCGTGGCGCCGCGGCGCAGATCCGCGAGGACGCGGCAGCCTACAAGAACCGTGTCGTCCAGGAAGCCGAAGGTGAGGCGCAGCGCTTCATCTCGGTCTATGACGAATACGCCAAGGCGCCCGACGTGACGCGCCGGCGGCTTTATCTGGAAACGATGGAGAAGGTGCTGAAGGATTCCAACAAGGTCATCGTCGAACAGGGCAATGGACAAGGGGTCGTTCCCTATCTGCCGCTGCCGGCACTGCAGCCGAAGGCGCCGGCGCCTGCCGGCGCGACCACGGGAGGAGCCCAGTGATGGCCAATCGTCTTCCCATCATCGCGGTCATCGCGGCCGTGCTTCTGTTCCTGCTCTACTCCTCGGTCTTCGTGGTCAACGCGCGCCAGCAGGCGCTCGTGCTGCGGTTCGGCGAGATCGTCGACGTGAAGAATGAACCCGGCATCTATTTCAAGGCGCCTTTCGCCTTCTTCGACGCCGACAGCGTGCAATTGATCGAAAACAGGGTGCTGCGCTTCGATCTCGACAACATCCGCGTCCAGGTTTCGGGCGGCAAGTTCTACGAGGTCGACGCTTTCATCGCGTACCGCATCTCGGATCCGCGCGTGTTCCGCTCAGCCGTGTCCGGTCAGATCACACTGGCCGAAGCACGACTGAGGACGCGTCTCGATGCGGCGCTGCGCCGTGTCTACGGTCTGCGCGACTTCGAGGCGGCGCTTTCGGAAGAGCGGGCCGTGATGATGCGCGAAGTGCGCGATCAGCTTCGGCCCGACGCCACCTCGCTCGGCCTGCAGATCGAGGATGTGCGCATCCGCCGAACCGATCTGACGGCCGAGGTTTCGCAGCAGACCTTCGACCGCATGAAGGCCGAACGTTTGGCCGAGGCCGAACGGCTGAGGGCACGCGGCAAGGAGGCCGCGCAGCGCATAACCGCCCGCGCCGACCGCGAAGTGGTGGAAATCGTCGCCGAGGCGCGCAAGGAATCGGAAATCCTGCGTGGTGAAGGTGAAGCCCAGCGCAGTGCGACCTTTGCCGACGCCTACAAACGCGATCCGGCGTTCTTCGACTTCTACCGGTCGATGAATGCCTATGGCACGGCGCTGGACAACTCCGGGACGACGATGGTGCTTTCGCCGAACTCGGAGTTCTTCCGCTTCTTCCGCAATCCGGACGGTACGGACGCGAAGCCGGCGACACCTGCGGCTCCGGCGACGGCACCTGCCGCGCCGGCTGCACAACCTGCACCCGCCCAGTAGGGCGGTGCAGGATTTCCTTGCGGCCATAGGCCTGGTCCTCGTTGTCGAGGGCCTGGTCTATGGCGGCTTTCCCGGCCTTGCCAAACGTCTTGCCGGCGAAGTGCTGTCGACGCCGGAAATTGCGCTGCGCATCGTCGGGCTGGTGGCGATCGCCATCGGCGTCGGCATCGTCTGGTTGGTGCGTGGCTGAGGACCGCTGATCTGCAATTCCAGGAAAGTGTGAGCGGTTTTCCGTCCGGAATTGCGTAAAAGCAAAGGGATTGAACGGTTCGCCGTTTCCGCGAAACGGCGAACCGCTCTAGGGTGTAACGGAGGATTTATCCTCCTGATGTGGCCATAGCCGCAAACGTGCCGTATTTCTTGCCAACATGACGCGACGCGGCGTTTTGCCGAAGCGCTTTTTCTTTTCAGCAATCCGGGAGGCTTTCGATGACATCCAACACCCTTCTGCGCGCGGCGCGGCGGACGTTCATCGCAGGTGCTGCGGCACTTATGGTCGGCGCGCTTCCCGTTCCGGCTTTGGTGACGCCGACGGTGGCCGCGGACGGACCGGCTTCGGTCGCCGACCTCGCCGAAGGCCTGCTCGGTGCGGTGGTCAACATCTCGACCTCGCAGACCGTGAAGGGCACGGAAGGTCCGGGCGCGGTGCCGATGCCGCAGCTGCCGGAGGGTTCGCCGTTCCAGGATTTCTTCGACGACTTCTTCAAGAACCGTGGCGGCGACAAGGATGGCGGCGCGCAAAAGGTGCAGTCGCTGGGCTCCGGCTTCGTGGTCGACGCCGAGCAAGGCATTGTCGTCACCAACAACCACGTCATCGCCGATGCAGACGACATCGAGGTGAATTTCTCCGACGGCGTGACGCTCAAGGCGACGCTGGTCGGCACCGACACCAAGACCGACGTGGCGGTGCTCAAGGTCGACCCGAAGGGCCACAAGCTGACGGCGGTGAAGTTCGGCGATTCCAACAAGATGCGCGTCGGCGACTGGGTGATGGCGATCGGCAATCCGTTCGGCCTTGGCGGCACGGTGACGGTCGGCATCGTCTCGGCCCGCAACCGCGACATCAATTCCGGCCCCTACGACGACTTCATCCAGACCGACGCCGCCATCAACCGCGGCAATTCCGGCGGGCCGCTGTTCAACAGCCTGGGCGAGGTCATCGGTATCAACACGGCGATCATCTCGCCGTCGGGCGGCTCGATCGGCATCGGTTTCTCTATCCCCTCGCAGCTTGCCTCGGGCGTCGTCGACCAGCTGCGCCAGTTCGGCGAGACCCGTCGCGGCTGGCTCGGCGTGCGCATCCAGCCGGTGACCGACGACATCGCCGAGAGCCTAGGCATGGCGACCGCCAAGGGCGCGCTGGTGGCCGGCGTCATCAAGGGCGGACCGGTCGACAACGGCACAATTCTCGCCGGCGACGTCATCATCAAGTTCGATGGCAAGGACATCCATGAAATGCGCGACCTGCCGCGCGTCGTGGCGGAAAGCCCGGTCGGCAAGGCGGTCGACGTGATCATCGTGCGCAAGGGCGTCGAGCAGACGGTGAAGGTGACGCTCGGCCGGCTTGAGGACGGCGAGAAGGTCGCTGCCGGTGAGGACGGCACTACCGATGAGGACAAGGGCGGCGACAAGGCGCCCGCGGTCTCCACGGCCTCGGTGCTCGGCATGACAGTCGGCGAGCTCAATGACGACACACGGAAAAAATTCGGCATCGCGGCCGACGTCTCCGGCGTCGTCATCACCGACGTCACCAAGGATTCGGCCGCCGCCGAGCGCGGCATCCAGGCCGGCGAGGTGATCACCGAAATCGCCCAGGAATCGGTCGCGACCCCGAAGGACGTGATGGACCGGATCGGCGCGCTGAAGGAGCAGGGCCGCAAGAATGCGCTCTTGATGCTGGCGTCCAAGACAGGCGAGTTGCGCTTCGTGACGATCCGGATGGATTGAGTCCGGAAAGCCCCATAACCGATTGTCTTCAGGGAAAGGGCGGCTAGCGAGCCGCCCTTTTTCGTGCCTGCCAGTCCGTGCGTGACAGTTTGTAGAGGACATGCCGCTTGAGGTGCGGGTGGCTGTCAGGGATGGATGGGTGGTCGAAATCGCGAGTCGGGTCAGGGCTCATGCCAAGACGCTCCATGACGGCCGTCGAGCGGCGGTTGGCCGCGACGGCGAAGGAGACGATCTCGTCGCGGTCAAGCGTTTCGAAGCCAAAGGCGAGCCAGGCTTCGGAGGCCTCCGTGACATAGCCCTTGCGCCAGAATTCCGGCGCCAACCGCCAGCCGATCTCGATCGTATCGGAAGGCAGGGACGGCACGTGATCGGTCTTTAAGAGACCGACGAAGCCGATGCACTCCCCAGTCGCGGCGATCTCGGCGGCGGCAAAACCAAAGCCGTCCTCGGCGATCCAGCCCCGAAACTCGTCCATCTTGGCATCCGTCTCGGCGCGGTCGCGGCGGAACGGAAAGAATTCCATCACCCGCTCGTCCGAATTGATGCGGTGGAAGAGTTCGCGATCGCGGTCTTCCCAGTTGCGCAGGATGAGGCGCTCGGTGCGCATCGGTTTCATTGGGCGAACTCTTCCTGGCGGTAGCCCTGGAGATAAAGCAGCGCGGTGAGATCGCCATGGTCGATGCGGACCTTGGCTTCGGCAGCAACGGCCGGCTTGGCGTGGAGCGCGACACCGGTGCCGGCCAGACGGATCATGTCGAGGTCGTTGGCGCCGTCGCCGACCGCAATCGCATCAAATGGCGTCAGGCCGAGGCGGGCCGAAATCTCGCTCAGCGCATCGGCCTTGGCGGCGCGGCCGAGGATCGGCTCGGCGACGAGGCCGGCAAAGCGCCCGTTCTCCTCGATCAGGCGGTTGGCACGGTTTTCCTGGAAGCCGAGCATGGCGGCGACACGGCTGGTGAAGACGTCGAAGCCGCCGGAGACAAGCGCCGTCCAGGCGCCATTGGCGCGCATCGTCCGCACCAGGGCGCGGCCGCCCGACGCCAGCGTCAGGCGGTTCGCGATGATGCGGCCGACGACGGCCGTATCGAGGCCTTTCAGCAACGCTACGCGTTCCCGTAAGGCGGGCTCGAAGGCGATCTCGCCGTTCATCGAGCGTGCGGTGATGGCGGCGACGCGGTCCTTGACGCCGATCTCGTCGGCGAGTTCGTCGATGCATTCCTGGTCGATCATGGTTGAATCCATATCGGCAAGCAGGATTGTCTTGCGGCGGCTTTCGGCCTGCTGAACGATCACGTCGACCGGCTCGGAGCCAAGTGCTGTGCGCAAGGCCGCACTTGCCTCAGCGGCTTCTGCCCTCTCGGGCAACACCAGATCGCAGGCGACGCCATCGCCCAGCCAGAGGACGGCGCTTGCGCCGACCGACCGTGAGGCCATACTCGCAAGCGAGGCCGACATCGCGCGGCGGACGGGGTGAGACACAAGCGTGGCAATGAGCGGCATCGAGACTTCCAAGCAGCTAGGCGAGGGCGGGCAGGCGGGCGAGGGCCGCGTGAAGAACGCGATCCTGATAGCCGGGCCGACCGCCAGCGGCAAGTCGGCGCTGGCGCTCGATCTCGCCGAGCGCAAGGGCGGTGTCATCGTCAACACCGATTCCATGCAAGGCTACTCGGTGCTCGACGTGCTGACGGCGCGGCCGAATGCCGCCGATCTCGCCCGCGCGCCGCACTTTCTCTATGGCCACGTGCATCCCTCGACCGCCTATTCCACCGGCGCCTGGCTGCGCGACGTGATCAAGCTGATCGATGACGGCACGCTTGCCCGGCGACCCGATGACGCCGGCTTCGAACGTCCGGTGATTTTCGTCGGGGGCACCGGGCTCTATTTTCGCGCACTTGCCGAGGGCATTTCGGAAATGCCCGACATTCCGCAGCAGGTACGCGACCGCTGGCGCTACGAGTTAAAGGAGCAAGGCGCAGCCAAGCTGCACCGCATCCTGATGCATGAAGATTCGGCGGTCGCCATGCAGCTGAAGCCGACCGACGGCCAGCGCATCGTGCGGGCGCTGGAGGTGCTCGACGCATCCGGCCGCTCCATCCTAGAATGGCAGGCAGCGCGCAGCCGGCCGCTGATCGACCGCGACAGCGCTCGGTTCTTCGTTATCGAGCCGGACCGCGCCCCCCTTGTCGAGCGGATCGAAACAAGGTTCGACCGCATGCTCGATCTCGGCGCGCTCGATGAGGTCAAACGGCTTGCGGCGCTTGGCCTCGATCCCGACCTGCCGGCGATGAAGGCGATCGGCGTTCGCGAACTTTCGGCTGCCATGGCGGGTGACATCAGCTTTCCTCAGGCCATCGAGCGCTGCAAGGCAGCGACGCGGCAATATGCCAAACGGCAAACGACGTGGTTTCGCCATCAGCTGGGACCGGAATGGCTGAGATTGCAGCCCGGCGGCCGCTTGCAAACCGCGATTTGATTTTCGTGCTGCCAATACAATTAAAGAAACAGAAGTAGGAATGAACATTCCCGCTCCGGTTGTCTGGATTAACCGTCCGTAAGGCGCCGGCATGCCATAGATCCGGCGGGTACTTTGCAACGGGAAGCAGATGCGTTTCCACAAGGCGGAATCCGCATTTTTCGTCTTTATTTTCGTGATCCTGGCCGCAGGCCTGGTGACGCTTTATGCCTATGGTCAATTGCAGTTCATCGCGGTCGGTCACGATACGACTTCCCGGGTCGAGAGGATCGCCTATCTCAACACGCTGCTGTTTGTCACCGGGGTGCTGCTGGCGACAGCGCTGTTCTTCGGCGTGTTCTTCATCTACCCGCTGATCCGTAGGCAGGCCACGGAAGAGGGCAAGCTGCGCGCCATGACGGTTTCGCTCAGCGCCCGCTCGGAAACGCTGCAGCATGCGGCATTGACCGACGGCCTTACCGGCATGCAGAACCGGCGCTACTTCGATGATGCGCTGAAGGAATATCTCGAGGAATTCCGCCGCATCGAAAAGCCCGTCGGGCTGATGATCCTCGACCTCGATCATTTCAAGCAGGTCAACGATACGCATGGCCACGATGTCGGCGACGAGGTGCTTAGGGCAGTCGCCAATTGCCTCAAAGGCATGACGCGCTACCACGATGTGGTGGCGCGGCTTGGGGGCGAGGAGTTCGCCGTCGTCACGCCCAACATGGATGCGGAGTTGTTGGGGAAGTTCGCCGAACGCATCCGCAAAGCGATTGCCAACATGTCGGTGCTGTCGGGCAATGTCCGCCTCAAGATCACCACCAGCGTCGGACTAGCCGTCTGGGATCGGAAGGAAACCGCCGAGGAATTCTACCGCCGCGCCGACCGCCAGCTCTACGAGGCGAAGAGGCAAGGCCGCAACCGCGTCTGCGCCTAAAATCCCGAAGAAGAATTCATGAGGCCGGTTGCCTGACGTGGCTTTCTCGACTTCCGGTGCTCACGGACTAAATGTCCGCTCCGCTCCGGCTTCTCGAAAGCCACGCCATTCAATCCGGCCTGATGAATTCCCTTTCGGGATTTTACCCAAGCGGCCAACGAAGCCGAGCCCTGGCGCTCCGGCGGCTTCTCAATTGGCCGGCAAGTCGCTACGCTGAAGGTCAATCGTTCTGCGGGCGCATGCCGAAGGTTGTGGGCTTGAGGCCGTAGCGCAGGTCGAAATCGTCGTCCGGCTGGACGCGCTGGGCGGTCGCCGGCTTGCGGTAATCGGGATCGCCGGCCTGGCGGCCGGAATCCACTGCTTCGGCGAAGGCCATCTGCTGCTGCGGTTTCGGGACGTTGCGCAGCCGCTCGACGATGGCGGCGAGATCGACGTCGTTGCCGTCCTGCGAGAACTCGTCCTGCTCTCGCTTGGCGGTGCCGGGGATCAGGTTCTCCGCCAGTTTTTCGAACTTCAGCCGCATGGTCGTCGCCACGCCTTCACCGAAGGCGATGGCTTCGCGCTGGCCCATGGAGGACAGAAAGGCCAGCGTCGAGGCGGAGGAATCGGCGATCGCCGAGCGGATGATCGCCTGGTCCTGCTCATTGGCCAGCCGCATGGCGAAGAAGGTCGAGCATTGCGACAGGATGGTCGGATCGAGTTCACCCGGGCGCTGGGTGACGACGCCGAGATAGCAGCCATATTTGCGGCCTTCCTTGGCGATGCGCGACAGTGCATGCCTTGTCGGGGCGAAGCCAAGGCGTGGATCGGCCGGCATATAGCGGTGTGCTTCCTCGCACAGCAGCAACAGCTTCAGCCGGCCCTCGCTCCACAGCGCAAGGTCGAAGGCGAGCCGAGCCAGCACCGAACAGACGGAGTTGACCACTTCGGACGGCATGCCGGCCATCTCGAAGCAGGTCACCGGGCGGCCATGATGCGGCACACGGAAAATATTGCCGATCGTCTCGTGGATCGTGTCCTCGATCAGCCGCGAATTGAACATGAAGCGATAGCGCGGGTCGGACGCGGCGGACTCGATGCGCGTCTTCAGCGATTTCAGCGTCGGGCGGTCGTTCTTGCTTTCCAAGAGGCCCATGCGCTCGTCGATCTGCTTGATGAGATCGACCATTCGGTAGGGCACCGGTGTGTCGGCGGTCAGCGCATCGCTGCCGCGGCGCACATAGGAGCCTGAATTGGGATTGCGATAGAGGTTCTTGGCGGCGGGGATCAGGTCGCGCAGGACATCGACTTCTTCCGGCACGACCTCTCGGCCGCGAAACAGGACTTCGGCGAATTCTTCGAGCCTGAACATCCAGAACGGCAGGTCAAGCGTCTTGGAATCGACCCGGACGCAGAACTCAGGCAGGGACGCCGCGAATTCATTGTGCGGATCGAGGATGAGGATGCGCAGATCGGGCCGGGCGGCGATCGATTTGCGCAGCAGCAGCGAGATGGCGGTGGATTTGCCGACGCCGGTTGTGCCGACAACGGCAAAATGGCGCGCCAGCGTGTCGTCGATGGCGATGTTGGCGTCGATCGACTCATCCTGCGACAGCGTACCGATGGTGATCGAATGACGCCCGGCGAGATCGTAGACCGCCTGCAGATCACGGGTACGGATGCGGTGCGCTATGGCGCCGATATGAGGATAGGTGGTGATGCCGCGGTCGAACACCGGTTTGGCCCCCGGTTCGGCGCCGTCGCGCACTTCGCCGATCAGCTCGACGCTGACCTCGATGGGATTTTGTCCCTCATTGCTCCAGGCGCGATCCGACTTGCCGATTTCGTAGACCAGACCAACGGTGCGCGATGTCCCGAGATTGATGGAGATCATCTTGCCGACGGTCCACAGGCCGGTGACCGCGCCTTCGATGTCGTCGGCATAGGCGCTGATGGTGGCGCGCGCACCGTCGCACTGCACGACGTTGCCGAGAATGCGCTTGTCGCTCTGCTCTGCGCGGCGGCGCTCCTGCGAGGTCGGTTCGCCGACGGAGGCTTCGCGCTCGACAAACATACGATCCGATCCCCATTCCCGTGGAGCCTCGATCCTACACAGACGGGGTTAAGGTGGCGTGATGCGGGATGGTGTAGCAGGGGTTAACCCGTCAGCGAAAATTCAACCGGCCGGCCTCTTCCCCCAATCCGAAGATTCGATATATTGGACGAATGACTGATATAGCGAATGACATGTCGGCCACGATAGGCAGACGAATCCACGCCGAAAGAGCCTTGCGGGACTGGTCGTTGGCCGACCTGGCGAACCGCTCCGGCGTCTCCAAAGCCATGCTCAGCACTATCGAGCGCGGCATGACCAGCCCGACGGCCGCGCTGCTGGTGCGCATCGCCGCTGCTTTCGGCATGACGCTGTCGACGCTGATTGCACGCGCCGAGCAGCAAGGTGGCGGCCTGCTGCGCGAGAGTGAGCAGCCGGTTTGGCGCGACCCCGGTACGGGCTATGTCCGCCGGCATCTGTCGCCGGTTTCCGACACGCCGCTCGAATTGATCCGGGTGCAACTGCCGGCTGGCGCCAGTGTGAGTTTCCCGGCGGCGTCCTATGCCTTCATCAAGCAGCAGATGTGGCTGATCTCCGGGCGACTTGAGTTCACCGAGGGTGATATGGTGCATAGTCTCGAGCCCGGCGACTGCCTGGCGCTCGGCGCGCCGTCGGACTGCACGTTCCATGCCGTCGGACCGCAGCCGGCCGACTATCTGGTTGCGCTGGTCAGGGGCTGAAATCGTGGCAAGACGTCCCAAGCGCTCCGACAATGGCGGACCGCCGCTCGATGATTACAAGGGTCCGCCATGGGGCAGGGGCGATCCCTACATCTTCCTGGCCTGGCAGGCAGCGCATGCCAAGGCGTGGAAGGCGCCAAGCCGTGACGTGATGCTGATGCGCATGGAAAAGGCCGAGCGGCTTGGCCTGACCTATGAGGAATACACGCTCGAAATCCTCGAACGCGGGCTGCATCTGCAGCCGAAAGACACCGATCGCATCGCCGCGATCAAGGCGAGACGAAAGCGGCGCCGCGTCGCGCGTCTGGATTAGCAAGGGAAAGTGCAGGTGAGTCCCATCGAAATCAGGTCGCTGACTGCGGAAACACGCGACATGCTGGCCGACCTCCTGATCGAGACGGTCGCGGCCGGCGGCTCCGTCAGCTTCATGCATCCCTTATCCAGGCAAGCGGCGGAAACCTTCTGGAGCAACTCGTTGATGGCAGCAGAGAGAGGTGAAAGAGCGGTGCTGGGTGCTTGGTATGGCGACGCGTTGATCGGCACCGTCACCTTGCTGCTCGACTTTCCGGTCAATCAGCCGCACCGGGCCGAGATCGCCAAGCTCATGACCCGCGTCGAACACCGCGGCAAGGGCATAGCGAGCCGGCTGATGCGGGCGGCCGAAACGCTCGCCGTCGAGAAAGGCCGCACGCTTCTGGTGCTGGACACCGCAACCGAGGAGGGCGCTTCCAGCCTTTACGAAAAACTCGGCTTCACGCTCACTGGCGAAATACCGGACTTTGCCCTGAAACCGCATGGCGGGCTGACCGGCACGCTCATCTACTGGAAGCGCATCGGCGGCGCTGCCTAAGCCTTGTGGTGAACCTCTTGCAGCGCGTAGACCGGCGTCGCGATGCCTTCCATGCGCGCCTTCAGCTGCAGCGCCAGGAACTGGGAGTAATGGCGCGACTGGTGCAAATTGCCGCCATGGAACCACAGCGCCTCCTGCTGCGTCGGCTTCCACATGTTGCGCAGCTCGCCTTCCCAGGGGCCTGGGTCCTTCGTGGTGTTGGAGCCGAGGCCCCAGCATTTGCCGACCTTGTCGGCGACCTCCCGTGAGATCAAATCGGCCGCCCAGCCATTCATCGAACCGTAGCCGGTGGCGTAGACGATGAGATCGGCCGGCAGTTCCGATCCATCGCTGAGCAGGACCGAATGCTCCTTGATCTCCTTCACGTCGACACCGCTTTTCAGCTTGATCGACCCGTCGATGATCAGGTCGGAGGCGCCGACATCGATGTAATAGCCCGAGCCGCGTCGCAGATATTTCATGAAAAGGCCGGAGCCGTCGTCGCCCCAGTCGAGCATGAAGCCGGCCTTCTCCAGGCCTTTGTAGAAGTTGGCGTCGCGCTTCTTCATCTCGGCATAGGCCGGAATCTGGAATTCGTGCAGGATCTTGTAGGGCAGGGAGGCGAAGACGAGGTCGGCCTTGGCTGTGGTCATGCCGCTCGCAACCGCCTTTTCCGAATAGAGTGAGCCCAGGCCGATCTCCATCAGCGTGTCCGACTTGACGATGTGCGTGGTCGAGCGCTGCACCATGGTGACGTCGGCGCCGGCCTCCCAAAGGGCTGCTGCAATGTCGTGGGCGGAGTTGTTCGAGCCGATGACGACAGCTTGTCTGCCGACATAGGCATCGGGTCCCGGATGCTTCGAGGAGTGATGCTGGTCGCCCTTGAATGTGTCCATGCCCTTGAAGTTCGGCATGTTGGCCTTGCCGGATTGCCCCGTGGCCAGCACCAATTGTTTCGGCTTCAGCGTGATGTCCTTGCCGTCGCGGCGCACCACCACCGTCCATTCCTTCTTGCTGTCGTCATAGACAGCGCTCATGGCCTCGGTCGACGACCAGTAGTTCAGCTCCATTACCTTGGCGTACATTTCCAGCCAGTCGCCGATCTTGTCCTTGGGCGCGAAGACCGGCCAGTTCCTGGGAAAGTCGATATAGGGCAGATGGTCGTACCAGACCGGATCGTGCAGGCAGAGCGATTTGTAGCGCTTGCGCCAGCTGTCGCCGGCCCGTTCGTTCTTCTCGACGATGATGGTCGGCACGCCGAGCTGCCGCAGCCGCGCGCCGAGCGCGATGCCGCCCTGGCCGCCGCCAATGATGAGCGTATAGGGCTGCGTCTTGAAGCCGAGCTCGGCGGCCTCCTTCTCGCGCTCCTCCTTCCAGGTCGGGCGGTTCTTGCCATGGCCGTGCTTGGCGCCGAGCGGGCGGTCGAAACCGGCCGGCTCCTCATGGCCCTTCAGCTCGACCATGGTGGTGAGCAACGTCCAGATCTTGCCGTCCTTCAGCCGGATGTGGCCGAAGCCGCGCGCCACAGACGTTTCGAAACTGATCCAGCCGTCGAGCAGGCCATCGTTTTCAGTGGCGTCCTCGCCCCTGGCGATCGCCCAGTTCGATGGGTTGGTTTTGGCCAGCTGGCTCACCAGCATGTCGCGCACCTGGTCACGGCCTTCCATGGTCTTGATGTTCCAGGTGAAGCTGACGAGATCGCGCCAAAAACAATCCTCCTGAAAGCAGGCGACCGCCTTGTCGATGTCACCGGCGGCGAGTGCCGCGCCGAAGCGATCGAGCAGGTCGGAAAGCTTCTTGTTGGGGGCCTTGTCGAGCATTGAATTTCCTCCGCGATTTTTCTTGGCCGCCTGTAGCGAGCGGAACCCTGCCGAAGCTTGACGTCCGGCCTGGCGCAGTATCGCGACAAATTATGCGCCGCGTCACGTCGTCCAATAGTTTGCCGCGTATTCAGGGGCTTATCGGGAAATCGGGACGCCGAAGACCGTTGCGAACCAGCTGCGGACCGCTTCTTCGGCCGGGCTCAGATGCGCGCCCGAAGGTGCGGTCAGATAGTGGCCGGCACCGCTCGACAGCGTAAAGCCGGACAGGGTAACGAGAGATCCTTCGCGCAGTGCCGCGTCGGCCAACGGTCGCGATCCCAGCACCATGCCGGCGCCGTGCTTCGCCGCCTCCAACGCGGTAACGAAACTGTCGAATTTGTGCGTGGGCCCGAGCGCCGGCTTCATCCGGGCGACGGCGAACCACTCGCCCCACATTTCCCGCGCGCCGACCACTGTAAGTCTCGGCAATCCTGTCCAATCCTTGGCCTTGGCGACATTTGGCGACGCCATCGGCGTTAAGGTTTCGCGGGTGAGGCGGTCGGCCTGCCGTCCGGCAAAGGAGCCGGAGCCAATGCCGAATCGGATGTCGAGACCCACAAAGCGCTCGCCGTAATCGGCCGGTGTGTGGATGGTCTCGATCTGCAGCTGGACGAAGGGCAGGTCCTTGGCCATTTGCGGCAGCTTCGGCGCGATCATCAGCACGGCAAACGAGATCGGCGAGCGTATCGTCACGCTCTGGACGGTCTTGGGTTCGAACAACTCGCGCGTGCTGTTGGCGATCACGGCAAAGGCCGATTGCAGATGCGGCAGGTAGGCGGCACCCTCCGGCGTCAATTCGACGCCGCGCGCCAGGCGGATGAACAGCGGCTGCTTCAACCGCTCTTCGAGAGAACGGATGTGCTGGCTGACCGCAGCCTGGGTCAGGCCAAGCTCGGCCGCGGCGGCGGTGAAATTCGACAGCCGCGCGGCGGCCTCGAAACTCCGCAGCCAGTCGAGCGGCGGCAAGGGCAGGGTTGTTTGAGGCATAAACCGTTTATGGCCTTTGGCCGCAAAATGATAATTTGAGTTATGCCTTCGACATCATCACGATGCAACCGGAAACCCTGCGGAGTTGGCTGCGGGGCGCAGCGGACAGGAACGGATCTCCATGCTTACCCAGGCGCTGATCGGCGACGAAGGAAGAACGATCGACCTCGGTTGGAAGGACGGCGCGCGCACTCGCTTTCACGCCATGTGGTTGCGCGACAATGCGCTCGACGACAAGACGCGCAGCGCCGGCAACGGCCAGCGGCTGATCACCATTCTCGACATTCCCGCGCAGACATGGATCGGCGCAGCCGCGATCAAGGGCGATGCGCTTGAAGTCAGTTTCGAACCGGAGGGAAAGACGGTGCGCTTTCCTGCGGCATGGCTGAGCGCCAATGCCTATGACCGCGATGCCGCCCGACAGCCCGGCTGGACAGGCGAGGGCACCGTGCGATGGACCAGGGCCTCTATGCAGAATTCGGTGCCGCGCGCCGGCTATCTCGCTGCCAGCCGCGACCGCGCCGTCTTGCGGCAATGGCTGTTGGCGGTGAAGACCTACGGCTTCGCGGTGATGGACGATTTGCCGCCCGAATCCGGGGCGCTGTGCAAAGTGTCCGATCTGTTCGGCTATATCAGGGAGACCAATTACGGCCGATGGTTCGAGGTGCGCGCCGAGGTCAATCCAACCAATCTGGCCTACACCAATCTTGGCCTGCAGGCGCACACCGACAACCCCTATCGTGATCCGGTGCCGACCTTGCAGATCCTGTCCTGCATCGAAAACACGGTGGAGGGCGGCGAATCCAGCGTCGTCGATGGTTTTGCCGTGGCGGCCGCGCTGCAGGCCGAAAACCCCGAAGGCTTCCGGCTGTTAAGTTCATACCCGGCGCGTTTCGAATATGCCGGTTCGTCGGGCGTGCGGCTGCAGGCCAAGCGGCCGATGATCGAGCTGGGGCCTGATGGCGAACTCATCGCCATCCGCTTCAACAACCGCTCGCTGGCGCCGACCGTCGATGTGCCGTTCGCGGAGATGGAGGCCTACTACGCCGCCTATCGCCGGTTTGCCGAACTGATCGAGGATCCTTCCTTCGAAGTCACCTTCAGGCTCGAGGCGGGCGAGGCCTTCATCGTCGACAACACCCGCGTCATGCATGCCCGCAAGGCGTTCTCCGGCGCCGGCAAGCGCTGGCTGCAGGGCTGCTACGCCGACAAGGATGGCCTTTTGTCGACGCTGTCGGCGATCGAACACAGCTTCAAGGAGGCTGCGGAATGAGCGGCCAGGATTTGAACGCGGGCAACATCGTCGAATTCATCGCCGATATTTTCGAACGCCGAGGGGCGGAATCCTATCTCGGCGAACCCGTCACCATGTCGGAGCACATGTTGCAGGGCGCCTGGTTCGCCGAAAAGGACGGCGCGCCCGATGTGCTGGTTGCGGCAGCACTGCTGCACGATATCGGCCACTACACCAGCGAGTTCGGCACCTATTCGCCCGACGATGTCGAGGACAAGCATCATGACGAAGCCGGCGGCGAGGTGCTGGCGCCGTTCTTTCCACCGGTGATCGTCGAATGCGTCAGGCTGCATGTCGCGGCCAAGCGCTACCTTTGCGCCACCGACCCGAGCTATTTCGGCAGGCTGTCGCAGGCCTCGGTCCACACGCTGTCGCTGCAAGGCGGGCCGATGAATGCCGAAGAGGTGGCAGAGTTCCGCAAGAACCCGTTCCACGAGGAAGCGGTGCGGGTTCGCGTCTGGGACGAGGCCGGCAAGATCGCCAACATGAAGACCCGGGCATTTCGCGACTACATGCCGCTGCTGCAACGGGTTGTCCGCGAATTCGCCAATCGCGCCTGATCATAATCCGGGGAAGGAACGGCATGTGCTACCGCTTCGACGGCGAGCATGCGCAAACTGTATGCCGGAGATCTGCCGCAAGAGTCTGCGTGCCGCAGGCGCTCGCGCCTCGCTGCCGATCCCTACCGGTGACGAGCCTTGTCACCGCGGATTTTATTGCGACATCCGTCGGCGCGGCCCAAGATCAGTAGGTCAGACTTCGGTGTATATTTGACTCAGACGAAGGTCTGAGAATCGAGCTGCAAGCACGAAAGGAGAGTTCCTCAGCGTTTGTGAGCCGCAATTTTGGGCTGTTCATTCTTGAATACCGTGACACATCATGATGTGATGGTGGCATGAATGGAGAAAGGCAGCCCCTGTTTTCATCCGTGCGTCGCCGGGCGTACTTTAGCTTGCGCGTATTCGCGGCGGTTGCGGTGGCGATGCCGGTGCTTGGTCTGCGGTTCAGCCATGTCGACGGCTACAAGATCGAATTCGCCGCTGCCAGCGCCAAGAGCGGAAACAATGGCAATGGAAACGGTGGTGGCAACGGTAGTGGTAACGGTAATGGCTCAGGCGGCAACGCCGGGAATGGCAACGCCAACGGAAAGGGAAAAAATGGTGCCGGCGACAACGCCCCCGGTAGCCAAGCTCCCAGTAGCCAAGTCAATGCCGCTGGCGACACGGTGACGGTACAGGGCGCCAAAATCCAGGTCGTGCATCGCGATGGATTCAGCGAAAGCATCGAGGCCGGCCGCTTCACTATGAAGGATCCGCTTGGAAGGACAATTGTCGAACGCGCCGTAAGGGCCTCCGACATTGCTCGTCTGAAAGGGCTGTGACTGTTGGTTCGCCAACCAGCATCCGACCTTCAGACAAGCCCCGATCTCCCTATACAAGACCCGTTTTGGGCGCGTGCATAAGAATGGCTGCTTCGGTGCGGTTTCGCACCTTTAGCTTTTGAAATATCCGAGTCATGTGGTGTTTTACCGTTTTCTCCTGCAGGTTGAGACGTTTGGCGACTTCTTTATTGCTCAGTCCTTCGCCTACCAAAGAGATTATCCCAAGCTCGCGTCCCGAGAGATTGGCAACGAGATCGGTTGTGCGCTTTTCCGGCCGGATCAGTTCATTCAAAAGCTGCGCTGACAGGGTCGGCGAAACATATTTTTTTCCTGCGGCTATATAAGTCAGCACCTCGGCCAGCGATGCCGCCCCAATCCCTTTCAGCACATATCCGCGTACGCCCAGCCTGAGCGCCGTTGCCAAATCGGCGTTCGCCTCCGAGACGGTGAGCATGACGATCTTGCAGTCAGGCTGAGTTGCAAGAATATTTTCCGCTGCCGCTAGGCCCCCTCCCGGCAAACTGATGTCGAGCAGCAATATGTCGGGATTTGCCAAGGCCGCAAGCTGTTCGGCATCCGCCGCGGTTTCGCCCGCACCAACGACTTCGAAGCCGCCGATTTCGGCGAGGCTGCGAGCCACACCCTCGCGAAACAGCGGATGATCATCAACAATGGCAATCCTTATGGGAGCGGTCATTTCTGGTCCTCGATGTTGAGCGTTATGGTCAGCCGGGTCCCCCTGGGGCTCGAAAAGGTCTCGAAGTGACCTCCGATACTTTCGATACGTTCCCTCATGCCGGCGAGTCCAAGCCCTTCACACGATCCCGACTGGAATCCAGGGCCGCGATCAAGCACTTGAATGAGGAGCTTGCCCTGCGTCACTCGCGCCTTGACAGCCTGCCCCTTGCCCAGACCGTGTCGCCAGGCATTGTTCAGCCCCTCCTGCGCGAAGCGAAAGACGCTTATTTTCTCGGACGTCCCCAGGTCGGGCAGGCGAGATGGCAGTGAAAGCGATACGGAGGAGGCCGTCCGGCGTTCATGTTCGGCAACCGCAAGCCGCAATATCTCCGCGACTGTCGAAGCTTCGATCTGTGGCAGCACGAGGCCGGTGCAGATGGCGCGGATCTCCCGCATCGCCTCGTCCAACGTATGATGGATATCGGCGATCTCGGTCTTGCGGTGGCTTGGGGATGCGGCGGGATCGAGCAGCAGAGGGCTGTCCATGCGCAGCGCAGCCAGTGCGACGAGCTGAGCTGGACCGTCATGCAAATCAGACCCAATGCGGCGCAAGTAACGCTCGTTGATTGCCGTTGCGCGGCGCGACGCCTGCTGGACGCGCTCCCGCAAAGCGGAATTCTGCTCCAAAAGCAACTGAAGTTCCGCCACTTGTGTCTCAAGCGCTGAACGCTGCGTTTCGATAGTGCTGCTGCCGCGAAGCACGATTCCCGAGAGCATCGCCAAGGCGACGGCGGTCGCGCCAGCCACGAGCAGCCAGCTCGACCATAGTGCCGAGTTTAAAGTGCCCTGAAGATCGTCGGCTACCTCGTAGAACTCGGAAACGGCCACAACATCGCCCGACCACGGCTCCCGAACCGGATTGTAGATCTCGAGCAGCGAGGCGGTGGGGCTCTTCCGTTCCTTCCTTTCATTTTCGTCCAGATCATTGAATTGCGCCACCACGTTTCCACCGAACGCATGCAGCAAGTTCGCATTTGGCTCGAAGGTCTGGCCGATAAGAGCCGCGTCTTTGGCGTACAGCACCTTGCCATCACGCCGCCAAAGCACGAACGACGCCAGTTTTTTGCCGAGAGCACCCTGGTCCAGGGTTTCATCGAGTGCCCGTTTAACGGTGTCGCTGAGCTGCTGGCTTTTGCGCATATCGGGCAGGATTGGCGCGATGACACTGTCGACGTAAAGCGCGGTCGTGCTTGCAGAGTTGCGGATCACTCCATCTCGTATTTGGGAGGTGACCCATAGGCCGACGACCAGCATCAGCGACAGTAGCCCAATGCTTCCGACTATGATGAACTGCCAAGCCAACGATAGCCTGTTCCAGTTTTGATAGAGACTATCAATGTAGCGCACGTCTCAACCGACCCCGCGAGCTTTGGCCGTGCCAAAATGCCTAAGCCATCCTACATCTAGAACGGTCGATGGTGCGAGCAAGCGCTAGGTTGAATTGCCTGGGAAACCGCAATTTCAGGGCATGATCCCACCGCCACCCGCGGGGAACGGCGGTGGGATCAGCGTTACTGTATGATCTTGACGATCTTCCGCGTGCCGGGGTCGACCAGCACGGTTCGCCCGTCGACCACAACGTAGCGATACTTGACGCTCGGCACTTCATGCAGTTCCACCGTGTCGGGAATGGCGGTCCCCACGTTCAATTCGACACCTGGAATCTTCACCGACGCAAGGGGCTGCTTTTTCACGTATTCGCGCACAACCGTTTCCTGCTCCGGCGCGATGATGACGTCTTGAGCGGCAACTACGCCCGCGCTCGCGAGCAGCAAGAATCCGGCAATTGCGGTCGACTGGTACATGGTCGTCATGATTCTCTCCTTCATGCGAGCAACGCTCATGCATCTTGCGCGAGCTCGATTCCGATACGGGTGGTGTTAGGTGAGTTGATGCACACCGGGAGCCGAACGGGCTTTTCGCGGCTGCGTTCCCGCGTGGGGCTTCGGTCCGGGCGTCATCGGGCCAATGGACTATAGAGGGAGGGACCAAAGTCTGGTGCCAGGCTGTAGAGGTCCTAGAGCCTCTTCAGGGCGGAACACAGGGTTCCTCGCATCGTTGAGATCAGCACTTATGGGAGGCGTTAATGGACAACAGCGTCCATCAGGCACGATGGTTGCTCTTGCCTGTTTTCGGGGTAGCCATCCTGGTCTTGACGACGGGAGTATTTCTAAGCTTGTGAGCCTGGTGTCATCGCTACGGGATCACAAGCTCAGAAAAAGCAAAATGTTGCGTTGCATTAATTGTTTGATGCAATTTGTAGGTGATTGTTGCAAAATTACTGCCTACATTCATTGGTCTTCTTAGAAGCCCGATTTTATTAACAAAATATGGAACAAAGTATTTTTGGCAGAGTTGGCTAGGCTGAGGGACCGACTCTTTAAGGAGAAAGCAGATGAAACATGTGTTGATCACAAGCATGATTGCGCTTGGCGTCGGGTGCGGCGCCGCGATCGCCCAGACCCAGGCCGTGCAGCCGAGCGGCGGCGACAACTGCGCCGCCGGCGCGGCCGATTGCCAGAAGGGCGGCAAGGCCGGCGAACAGGCGCAAGGCAAGATGAAGTCACAGACCGATCAGAATGCACAGGGCCAGGCTGGCGCCACGACCGATCAGCAGGCTCAGGGCAAAGCCAAGCTCAAGACGGATGAACAGGCACAGGGCAAGGCCGGGACCAGTACCGAGCAGAATGCTCAGGGTCAGGCCGGCGCCACGACCGGTCAGCAGGCTCAGGGCAAGGCCAAGCTCAAGACCGATGAACAGGCCCAGGGCAAGGCCGGGACCAGCACCGAGCAGAATGCTCAGGGCCAGACCGGCACCAGCACCGAGAAGCAGGCTCAGGGCAAGGCCAAGCTCAAGACGGATGAACAGGCCCAAGGCAAGGCCGGGACCAGCACCGAGCAGAACGCTCAGGGCCAGACCGGCACCAGCACCGAGAAGCAGGCTCAGGGCAAAGCCGGGACCAGCACCGAGCAGAACGCTCAGGGCCAGACCGGCACCAGCACGGACCAGCAGGCCCAGGGCAAGGCCGGGACCACCACCGAGCAGAACGCTCAGGGCAACACAAACGTTCAGACCGACCAGGGCAATACGGCCTCGATCAACAACGTGACCGTCGAGCAGAAGACGCAGGTCACGCAAATCATCCACGAGACCAGGGTTGAGCCGGTGAAGAACGTCGACTTCGACATTTCGGTCGGCATCGAGGTGCCGCGGCACAAAGTGCGCCTGCACCGTCTGCCGGCGCGCATTGTCAAGATCGTCCCGGCCTACGAATCCTATGAGTACTTCGTGCTGGCCGACGGGCGCATCGTCATCGTCGACCCGGATACGTACAAGATCGTGCTGATCCTGACGTGACACGGCAGTGACTCTTGTTCCCGGCGCGGTGCGATTAGGGGTATCGTATGCGCCGCGGTGGCCCGCCGACCAGTGGGGGCGGGCCACTTGCTTTGTCTTTCGCATCGCGCGTTTTTCCCGTTGACACCTTGCCTTTCACCCTCGTAGTGTCCGCCACGATGAAAAAGGCACTCATTCTCGTAGGAAAGCGCGTGGGCAAGGCGGTGTAACCGCCGGGCGAAAACCTCCCATGCGCAACACACAGGCTCCCATCGGGGGCCTTTTTTATTGCCGAAACACGACTAAACGACCAGCAATCGCCTCATGGCTAGAAGTACGGGACCAGACCGATGAGCAACGGACAGAACGAACGGCGCGAAATACCAAACAGGGAAATGACTGGCGCCGAAATGGTGGTGCAGGCGCTGAAGGACAATGGCGTCAAGCATGTCTTCGGTTATCCCGGCGGCGCGGTGCTTCCGATCTATGACGAAATCTTCCAGCAGGACGAGGTCGAGCACATCCTCGTCCGCCACGAGCAAGGCGCAGGGCATGCGGCCGAAGGCTATGCCCGCTCGACCGGCAAGGCCGGCGTCATGCTGGTGACCTCCGGCCCGGGCGCCACCAATGCGGTGACGCCGCTGCAGGATGCGCTGATGGATTCGATCCCGCTGGTCTGCCTGACCGGGCAGGTGCCGACTTCGCTGATCGGCTCCGACGCGTTCCAGGAGTGCGACACGGTCGGCATCACGCGCCCCTGCACCAAGCACAACTGGCTGGTGAAGGACGTCAACGAATTGGCCGCCACCATCCATGAGGCCTTCCATGTCGCGACGACCGGCCGCCCCGGCCCGGTGGTGGTCGACATTCCGAAGGATGTGCAGTTCGCCAAAGGCATCTATGTGCCGCCGCAGGCGGCGCCGCGCACCAGCTACCAGCCGAAGGTCCAGGGCGACCTGGAAAAGATCAAGGCCGCCGTCGAACTGATGGCCAGCGCCAAGAAGCCGATCATCTATTCGGGCGGCGGCGTCATCAACTCCGGTCCGGAGGCCAGCCATCTTCTGCGCGAACTGGTCGACCTCACCGGCTTCCCGATCACCTCGACGCTGATGGGCCTCGGCGCGTATCCGGCATCGGGCAAGAACTGGATGGGCATGCTGGGCATGCACGGCACTTATGAAGCCAATATGGCGATGCATGATTGCGACGTGATGATCTGCATCGGCGCGCGCTTCGACGACCGCATCACCGGACGGCTGACCGCCTTCTCGCCCAACTCGAAGAAGATCCACATCGACATCGATCCATCGTCGATCAACAAGAACGTGCACACGGAAGTGCCCATCATCGGCGATGTCGGCCGGGTGCTGGAGGACATGGTGCGGCTGTGGCGGGCGAGCGCCAAGGCCGACAAGAAGGCGCTCCATCCCTGGTGGGAGCAGATCGCCAAATGGCGCGCGCGTGACTCGCTCGCGTTCAAGATGAACCACGATGTGATCATGCCGCAATATGCCATCCAGCGGCTCTACGAACTGACCAAGGACATGGACACCTACATCACCACCGAGGTCGGCCAGCACCAGATGTGGGCGGCGCAGCACTATCATTTCGAGAAGCCGAACCGCTGGATGACGTCGGGCGGGTTGGGCACGATGGGCTACGGTCTGCCGGCTGCGCTCGGCGTGCAGATCGCGCACCCGGATGCGCTGGTCATCGACATCGCAGGCGATGCCTCGGTGCAGATGACGATGCAGGAGATGAGCGCGGCGGTGCAGCACAATGCGCCGATCAAGATCTTCATCCTCAACAACCAGTATATGGGCATGGTGCGCCAGTGGCAGCAGCTGCTGCACGGCAACCGTCTGTCGCATTCCTACACCGAAGCGATGCCCGACTTCGTCAAGCTGGCCGACGCATATGGCGGCCATGGCATTCGCTGCGAGAAGCCGGACGAGCTGGACGATGCGATCAAGGAGATGATCGCGGTGAAGAAGCCGGTGCTGTTCGATTGCCGGGTGGCGACGCTCGCCAACTGCTTCCCGATGATCCCGTCGGGCAAGGCGCATAATGAAATGCTCCTGCCCGACGAGGCGACCGACGAAGCCGTGGCCAACGCCATCGACGCCAAGGGCAGGGAACTGGTCTAGGTCCAAGCCGGGGCAGGGCTGTCGCGAGAAGCCGTGCGCAAACAGAGAATTAGCTCAAAGTCTGAAATCGAGATTCATGTCATGAACGCACAGCTTCAACCGACCGGCTCCGCCTATTTCATCGCCAAGGAAACGGAAAAGCCGGAGAACCACACGCTCTCCGTGCTGGTCGACAATGAGCCCGGTGTGCTTGCCCGGGTCATCGGCCTCTTTTCCGGCCGCGGTTATAACATCGAGAGCCTCACCGTCTCCGAGACCGAACACGAGAAGCACCTGTCGCGCATCACCATCGTGACGCGCGGCACGCCGCATGTGCTGGAGCAGATCAAGCACCAGCTCGAACGCATCGTACCGGTGCATCGCGTCGTCGATCTCACCGTGCGCTCGCACGAGTTCGGCCAGGAGCGGCCGCTGGAACGCGAGTTGGCGCTGGTCAAGGTCGCCGGCACCGGCGAAGCCCGCGTCGAGGCGCTGCGTCTGGCGGACGCTTTTCGCGCTTCGGTCATCGACGCCAACACCGAGCACTTCATCTTCGAGATTACCGGCAAGGGTTCGAAGCTCGACCAGTTCATCGCCATCATGAAGCCGCTCGGCCTGGTCGAGATCTGCCGCACCGGCGTGGCGGCGATGAACCGCGGCCCGCAAGGGATGTAGTCTCAGTCCAACTATTTTACCGGCTTGGGATCGACCTTGCCGCTCGCCAGATTCTTACTCTCCCTTTTGATCGGGCGCGATACCGGACAGACGTCCTGGACGAAGCCGTTCAGCGTGTTAACCAGATTGTTCTGGACCAGCGAGTAGCGGATGAATTGTCCCTGCCGCTCCCTGGCGATGAGGCCGGCCGTCTCCAGGATGCTCAGATGCTGCGAGATCGACGGCTTCGACATGTCGAAGCGCGCCGCGATCTCGCCCGCGGTCAGCGAGGAGTGGGCGAGATAGGCGAGGATCTTGCGCCTCGGCTGCGATGACAGCGCCTCGAACACGCGCTGTATGGCGCTGCTTGCCCCGATAGCCGTGTCGCCATCCGCTGCATTGTCTTCGATCACCGCCTGCCTCTGTCGTTTCGCTTCCGGTATTTAGTCTATTGCCTAAATACCTAAATCGGAATAGTAGATAGTTAGCTTATTGCCTAAATAAGCGCCGGCGCGCCGGAAGGCAAGGCTCTTTGGTCCGGAAATGTTTCCTGCAGAGGAGGGGTACCGATGAAGACCATATCCACAGGCAGAATGATCTCGCAGCCCTTGAGCGATGCCGAAGATGGCGAGGTCGTCTGGATGCCGGCCAAGTCGATCTGGGTCGGTGCGATGACGCTGATTGCGTTGGTGTTCGGGCCGCTGACCTTCAGCTGGAGCGCTTTCGCCCTGTTCGTAGCGACGACGGCGGTGACGATCTGCGCCGGACACTCGGTCGGCATGCATCGCCTGCTCATCCATCGCTCGTTCAAGGTTCACATCTGGCTCAAACACGCGCTGGTCTATCTCGGCACGCTCGTCGGCATGGCCGGTCCGTTCGGCATGATCTATGCGCATGACATACGAGACTGGGCGCAGCGCCAGACGGCTTGTCACGACCTGCACGCCCACCGCCGGCCTTTCTTCACCGACGCTTTCTGGCAAATGCATTGCGCCGTAGCGTTGCGCAATCCGCCTGACTTCGTCATCGAGCCGTCGATCAGAAACGACCGCTTCTACAAATTCGTCGAGCGGACCTGGATGCTGCAGCAACTGCCGTGGGCGATCCTTTTCTTGCTCCTCGGCGGGTGGAGCTGGGTGGTCTGGGGCATTGCGGTGCGTATCTCCGTGTCGCTGACCGGGCATTGGCTGGTCGGGCATTTCGCACATCGCAGCGGGCAGCAGGGCTGGCGCGTCGATGGCGTTGCCGTGCAGGGCTACAACCTGCCGCGTTTCGGCCTGGTGACCTTTGGCGAGAGTTTCCACGGCAATCACCATGCGTTTCCCGAATCCGCAAAGCTCGGCCTGGAACGCGGGCAGATCGATCTCGGCTGGCTCTTCATCCGCATCCTGGCTGCCCTCGGCCTCGCGCATGGCGTGAAGCTTCCCGGGAACACGCCGAGGCGCAAAGGCCTGCGGCGTGTGGCTGGCCGTCAGGAGGCCGCCGCCGCTCCCAGCCTGTTGTCGGCGCGGGCCCACGGCAGGTAGACTGTGCCGGCCTGGCTGGCTCGGGATAGGCGGATCACGGCGGAGCGCTTTGGACCAATGGAATGAGGTTGCGTCCAGCGCTCTGTCGATTTAAGTCAGCATTGCTGACCTTTGTGAGCCGTCATGACCCTCGACGCTTTCCTTGCCCTTTTGGTCTACGCCTTCGTGACCTCGATCACGCCGGGGCCGAACAACCTCATGCTCTTGGCGTCGGGCGTGAATTTCGGCCTGGTCAGAACCATCCCGCATATGCTGGGCATCAGCATGGGTTTCCTGGTGCTGTTGCTTGCTGTCGGCTTTGGCCTGGGCGCGGTGCTTACGGCGTTTCCGGCCTTGCACACCGGATTGAAGATCGCCGGCGCTGCCTATCTGCTCTATCTCGCCTGGAAGATCGCCATGTCGCGCTCGCTGTCCAGCAAGGGTGAGACGGAGGCACGGCCGATGCGGTTCATCGAGGCAGCCGCATTCCAGTGGGTCAATGCGAAAGCCTGGGTGATGGCGATCACCGCCATGGCCGTCTACTCCAATCCGGACCACCCGTTCCTGTCGGTGGCGCTGATCGCGATCGCCTTCACCGTCGTCAACCTGCCGAGCGTCTCGATGTGGGCCGGTTTCGGCACAGCGCTGCGCGGGTTCCTGTCGGATCCGGTGCGGCTGAAATGGTTCAACATCGCCATGGGCGTGCTCTTGGCGGCGACGCTCTGGCCGATGCTGAAATAGACGCATCCCGCCTGAGATCTCAACCGCATCCTGGCTGGTTTTCCGACTGCTGAGCCGGCTGCATAGTCATTGTGCAGTGCACATTAAATCTTCGTAATGCCGTGTTTTGGCCCTTTTCCGACAAATGTGCGTCCTATCTACTTCGGCGAGATCGCGGCAAGGCGCCGTGATTGCGTAGAATGAGACCACCGGGTTCGGCGTGTCGGATCATAGGGCTTTTAGTCGATGCGCGGTAAAGTCGTTCTGGCGGTGGTGGTGGCAGCGGCCTGTGTCGCCGCGGCATGGGTCTATTTTTCGCCGGCGGCGATGAGCAGTCTGCAGCAGATGCTGCCGGGCGCCAGGCAGACGGCAGCGGCGGACAAGCCGGCTGGATCGGACAAGGCTTCGGCCGACAAGGCAGGGGGCAAATCCGGCGCCGGCGGCAATGCCGCCCGTTCGGCCTCGATCGTCTCGGCCACCGCGACAACGGCCGATTTTCCGATCCGCCGTTACGCCATCGGCTTCGTGTCGTCGCCGGCCGTGGTCAACATCAACGCCCGCGTGTCCAGCCAGATCGTATCGATCGACGTCAAGGACGGCCAGATGGTGAAGGCCGGCGACCTGCTGTTCTCGCTCGACGACAGGGCGCTCAAGGCGCAGCTTGCCAAGGATCAGGCGACGCTCGCCAAGGACCAGGCGCTGCTAACCAGTTCGGGCTCCGACCTTCAGCGCGCCAAGGATCTCGTCGCCAAGCAGGCCGGCACGCAGCAGACTTACGATCAGGCGGTGGCGGCGCAAAAGGCTGCCGCGGCGACGGTCGATGCCGACAAGGCGACGATCGACGCCGACAATGTCCAGCTCGGCTTTGCCAGCATCAAGGCGCCGATTGCCGGCCGGCTGGGCGCGGTCAACGTTTCGGTCGGTGACCTCGTCACCTTGAGCAACGGCAACTCGAGCACGGCCACGCCGCTGGTGACGATCACCGAGATGGATCCGCTGCAAGTCAACTTCAACCTGCCGGAGAGCAACCTGGCGCTGCTGCACAAGGCGCTGGCCAACCCGCAGCAAGGCGCGGTGACGCTGACCAAGGATGGCGATCCGACGCCGATCGGCAACGGCACGCTCGACTTCGTCGATTCCAGCGTCGACACCGCGTCCGGCACCATCGCGACACGGGCGAGCATTCCCAACGCCGATCTTTCACTGTGGCCCGGCCAATATGTGAATGTCGTGCTCGACGCTGGCATCATGCCGCAGATGACATCCATCCCGACCGTTGCCGTGCAGCCCAGCCAAAAGGGACCGTTCGTCTATGTCGTCAAGCCCGACAACACGGTCGAGATGCGACCGGTGCAGGTGGCGCTGACCGAAGGCGAAAACAGCGCCATCAGCGAGGGCGTCAAATCAGGCGAGAAGGTGGTGGTCGAGGGCCAGACCAGGCTGAAGGACGGCGCCGCCATTCACGAAGGCAAGGCGGCCGGCGGTGATCAAGCTGCTCCCAAGGTCGCCGAGGCCGGCAAGGCGGCTGCCCAATGATTTCCGAATTCTGCATACGCAGGCCTGTCGCCACGCTGCTGATGTCGTTCGCCCTCGTGCTGGGCGGGCTGTTCGCCTACAAGTTCCTGCCGGTGGCGGCGCTGCCGAGCGCCGAATTCCCGGTCGTCAACGTCTCGGCCACCCTGGCCGGCGCTTCGCCCGAAACCATGGCCACTTCGGTGGCGACGCCGCTGATCAAGCAGTTCGCCACCATTGCCGGCATCGATTCGATCTCGACCAGCAATTCGCTGGGACGCACCTCGATCGCCATCCAGTTCGTGCTCAACAGGGATATCGACGCTGCCGCCGCCGATGTGCAGGCAGCGATCGCGCGCACGCAGCGCCAGCTGCCGCCCGAGATGACGGCGCCGCCGAGCTATCGCAAGGTCAATCCGGCCGACGCGCCGATCCTTTTGATGTCGCTGGTCAGCGACACGGTTCCGCTCACCGACCTCGACGCCTTCGCCGAAAACGTCATCTCGCCCTCGCTGTCGACCATCGACGGCGTGGCGCAGGTGTCGATCTTCGGCCAGCAGAAATATGCGGTGCGCGTGCAGATCGATCCGACCGCACTTGCCGCGCGCGGCATTTCGATCGATCAGCTGCAGACGGCGATCGCCTCGGCCAACTCAAACACGCCGCTTGGCGTGTTGCAGAACGACAAGCAGCAGCTGACCATCACGGCCAATACGCAGCTCACCGATGCCGCCGGGTTCTCCAACCTCATCATCGCCACCAAGAACGGCCATCCGGTGCGGCTGGGCGAGGTGACCCGCGTCATCGACTCGGTCGAGACCACGACGACTGCAAGCTGGTATGACGGCACGCGCGCCATCATCCTGGCGGTGCAGCGCCAGCCCGACGCCAACACCGTCGACGTCGTCGACAAGGTCAAGGCGATGCTGCCGTCGTTCAAGGACCAAATGCCGGCCGCCGCCGACATCAAGCTGCTCAACGACCGTTCGACCTCGATCCGCCAGGCCGTCGACGACGTCCAGTTCACGCTGCTTCTGACGATCGCTTTGGTGGTGACGGTGATCTTCGTCTTCCTGCGCCGGGTGACCGCAACCATCATTCCGGCCGTGGCGGTGCCGATCTCGCTGATCGCGACGCTCGGCGCCATGTTCCTGTTCGGCTTTTCCATCGACAACATCTCGCTGATGGGACTGACGCTCGCAGTCGGCCTCGTCGTCGACGACGCCATCGTCATGCTGGAAAACATCTTTCGCCACATGGAGGAGGACGGTCTCTCGGCCTTCGATGCCTCGCTGAAGGGCGCGCGCGAAATCGGCTTCACCATCATCTCGATCTCGATCTCGCTGGTGGCGGTGTTCATCCCCGTGCTTCTAATGGGCGGCGTCATCGGCCGCATCTTCAACGAATTCGCCGTCGTGGTGACGGTCGCGATCCTTGCCTCGATGTTCGTCTCGCTGACGCTGACGCCGATGCTGTGCTCAAGGCTGCTGTCGGTGACCAAGGCCGATCGCGACAAGCACGCCCCCGGCCACAAGCAGGACTTCGTCACCCGCGGCTATGATCGGCTTCTGACATTCTGCCTGCGCCACACTTTCCTGGTGTTCCTCGTTTTTGTCGGCACGGCGGCAGGGTCGGTGTGGCTGATCGAAGTCTCGCCGAAAGGCTTTTTCCCGCAAGAGGATATCGGCCAGATCTCGGTGACGACGATCGCCAGGCAGGACATCTCCTACGACGCCATGGTCAAGCTGCAGAACCAGGCGGCAAGTGTCTTCTCGCGTTCGCCCTATGTCTCGCATGTGGCCTGGTCAGCCGGCGGCGGCAACAATGCGCTGAACCAGGGCCAGCTCTATGTGCAGCTGAAGGACAAGAGCCAGCGCCCCGACATCGATAAGGTGCTGTCGGATCTGCGGCGGCAGCTGGCCGTCGTGCCGGGGATCGATGCCTATATGCAGCCGGTGCAGAACCTGCGACTTGGCGCGCGTTCTTCCGCCAGCGCCTACCAGCTCGTCGTTCAGGGCCTCGATACCGGCCTGACCGACACATGGGCGCAAAAGCTCAACGATGCGATGGCGGCCGATCATGCGAATTTCACCGACGTCACCAGCGATCTGCAGAACAATTCATTGCAGGCGACGCTGGTGGTCGATCGCGACAAGGCGGCGTCGCTCGGCATCGACACCGACACGCTGCGCTCCAGTCTCTATGGCGGCTTCGGCACGGAGCAGGTCTCGACGATCTTCGGCTTGGCCGACAGCTACGAAGTCATCATGGAGCTCGATCCCAACATCGAATGGTCGCCCGAGCGCATGCTGGCCATCCAGGTCAGGACGGCAAGCGGCAGCCTGGTGCCGCTCGGCGCCTTTGCCCGCGTCGACCGCACCGCCGGCGCGCTGACGGTCAACCAGCTCGGCCAGCTGCCGGCGGTGACCATCTCCTACAACCTGCCGCAAGGCGTGGCGCTGGGCGACAGCACGGCCCGCATCGCCGCGCTGAAGGAGCAGATCGGCATGCCGCCGGCGATTTCGACCAGCTTTGCCGGCACCGCCAAGACCTTCCAGGATTCGCTGGCCAATCAGGGCCTGCTGATCGGCGGCGCCGTTCTGACCATCTATATCGTACTCGGCATCCTCTATGAGAGCTTCATCCATCCGCTGACCATTCTGACCGGCCTGCCTTCGGCGGTGCTGGGCGCGGTGGTCGCGCTGCGCTTTGCCGGCATGGACCTGTCGGTGATCGCGGTGATCGGCATCCTGATGCTGATCGGCATCGTCAAGAAGAACGGCATCATGATGGTCGACGTCGCGCTGGAGCTGCGACGAGAAGGCATGTCGGCCAAGGAGTCCATACACAAGGCGTGCCTGATGCGTTTCAGGCCGATCATGATGACGACGTTGGCGGCGCTGATGGGCACGTTCCCGATCGCGCTCGGCACCGGCGCCAGTGCTGAGCTGCGCCAGCCGCTCGGTGTCGCGGTCGTCGGCGGGCTGCTCGCTTCCCAGGCGCTGACGCTGTTCGTCACCCCTGTCATCTATGTCTCTTTCGAGAATTTCTCCGGCTGGCTGGTGAGCTTCTTCTCTTCGAAAAAGAACAGGCCGGCGCTGCATGCGGTCGAGAGCGGCGAGCAGGCCTCGCTGTTCGGTCCCGAGGATCGGCTCCAGCCGCAAAGGGCCGCCGCCGAATAGGCGATAGCCCGTGGCCCAAGCTGTCATGCTTGCGGCCGCGTGCCGCCGATCCTAATCTGAGGTCATGTCCCATGATCATGACCACGACAATGAGCTCGACCCGTTTGCGGCGCGCGTGCGCGCGCTGGAGACCATCCTCACCGAAAAAGGCCTGATCGATCCGGCCGCAATCGACGTCATCGTCGACACCTATGAGACCAAGATCGGGCCGCGCAACGGCGCCAGGGTGGTGGCGAAAGCCTGGAGCGATCCGGCCTTTGCCGAGTGGCTGAAGCGCGACGCGACGGAAGCGATCGCGTCGCTGAGCTATAGCGGCCGCCAGGGCGAGCACATGCAGGCGGTGTTCAATACGGACGAGACGCACAACCTCGTCGTCTGCACGCTGTGCTCCTGCTATCCGTGGTCGGTGCTTGGGCTGCCGCCGGTCTGGTACAAGGCGCCGCCCTATCGCTCGCGGGCGGTGATCGATCCCCGCGGCGTGCTCGAAGAGTTCGGGCTGACCTTGCCGGCGGAGAAAAACATCCGCGTCTGGGATTCGACTGCCGAACTGCGCTATCTCGTGGTGCCGATGCGGCCTGGCGGTACCGAAGGCTGGAGTGAGGACCAACTCGCCGAACTGGTCAGCCGCGATGCGATGATCGGCACGGCGGTGGCCAAGGAACCCGGGACAAAGAAGGTACCGGCATGAACGGGCCGCAGGATCTCGGTGGGCAGATGGGTTTCGGGCCGGTCGCGCCCGAAAAGGACGAACCGTATTTTCATGCGGATTGGGAGAGGCGGGCGCTCGGCGTGACGCTGACTGCCGGCGCCATGGGCGCGTGGAACATCGACGAGAGCCGGCACGCCAGGGAATCGCTGCATCCGGCCGTCTATTATTCCTCAAGCTACTACCAGATATGGATCAAAGCGCTCGAGGTGCTGCTGAAGCGCCATGGCTTCGTCAGCGAGCGCGATCTGACGGAAGGTCGGGCGGTCGATCCGGCGGCGACGCCCAAAAGGGTGTTGAAGGCCGAAAACGTGCCGGCGGTACTGGCCAAGGGCAGTCCCTGCGACCGGCCGGTCGAGACGGCGCCGCGCTTCAAGGCCGGCGACCCGGTGCGGACAAAGAATTTCAATCCCACCGGCCACACAAGGCTACCGCGTTATGCGCGCGGCAAGCACGGAGTTGTCGAGGCCGTGCGTGACGGTTTTGTGTTCCCCGACAGCAACGCACATGGCAACGGTGAAAACCCGCAATGGGTCTATACCGTGGTCTTCGATGGCTCGGAAATCTGGGGCGAGGGCGCCGACTCGACGCTGACCGTCTCGATCGATGCTTGGGAGAGCTATCTTGAGCCGGCCTGAAGGTGCATTGCCGGCGGGTCTGGACGAACCGGTATTCGCCGAACCCTGGCAGGCCGAAGCCTTCGCCATGACGGTGGCGCTGCATGACAAGGGCCTGTTTTCGTGGAGCGAATGGGCCGATGCGCTGTCGGCGCAAGTGAAGAAGCCGGGCGCCGCAAGCGACGGCCACGATTATTACGAGCATTGGCTGGCTGCGCTGGAGACGCTGCTGGCGGCCAAGGGCGTCGCGGGAAAAAGTGACGTCGACACGCTCGCCGCCGCCTGGGAACGCGCCGCGCATGCAACCCCGCACGGCAAGCCGATTTTGTTGGAGAACGATCCCGGGCCGACCAGAGGTAGCGGCGGCGGCGCGAACATATAGTCCGCCTGTGGTTGGTGTTTGAAATCTGGCGGCCGATGCAACTAATTTTCGACGACCATGCCTTCGTCGTCCCCATAGACAAACGCCTCAACGACGGCGAAGCGGCCACGGTTTTTGGAAATGGCGACGAAGTCGTTGTCAGCCAAGTGGAGGATCACTTGCTCGTCGCTGATGGTAACACGTTCTATGGTTCTGGCATTTTCGTCACTCAGACAGGCCGTGACCTCGGTATATATCGCGAACCCTGCGTCATCCGACAAGGAGACAACGATGCCATAACCAGGTTCGCCGATTTCGATCTTCTTTATCGACTTTCCGATCAGCCTGTCTGCGAACGACCTCATCAATATCCTCGCTTATAGGTGTCTGCGCCGATCTGCATCTCGATCATGTCCGTGATAGTGGCATTGCCCGATCTAGGTTCAAATGCCTGAATTCAAATCGTTCGTTATCCGCTTGCATGTTCACTTTACGTTCGCATTTGCGCCTGCTAGTTTGTCCCGTTGAAGGTGAGGCAATCCCATCGTTTTAAGCGGTGGTTGGCACCAAGCTTGTCTTTCTCTCGCGAATCCGGTCTGTCGAATCGATGGAATTCTCTCCCCAACAGGACGAGGCTCTGAAAGCGGTCGCGCGCTGGCTCAAGGAGGGCCGGCCGCAGGTCTTCCGGCTGTTCGGCTATGCCGGCACCGGCAAGACCACGCTGGCGCGCTATTTTGCCGAGCATGTCGACGGGCAGGTGCAGTTCGCCGCCTTCACCGGCAAGGCGGCGCAGGTGCTGCGTTCCAAGGGCGCGGTCAATGCCCGCACCATCCATTCGCTGATCTATAGGCCGAAAGGCGAGGAATCGGTGTCGGACGAGGTGACCGGCAAGACCTCGATGTCGCCGACCTTCTCGCTCAATCGGCAAAGTCCTATTTCACGGGCGAAGCTGGTGGTCATCGACGAATGCTCGATGGTCGACGAGCAGCTTGGCCGCGACCTTCTGAGTTTTGGCACGCCGATCCTGGTGCTTGGCGATCCGGCGCAGCTGCCGCCGATCTCGGGCGGCGGCTTTTTCACCGAGCATGAGCCGGATGTGCTCTTGACCGAAATCCACCGCCAGGCGCGCGACAATCCGATCATCCAGCTGGCGCTCGACGTGCGCGAGGGCCGCGAGTTCATGCGTGGCGACTACGGCACCGCGCAGGTCATCGGCAAGGAGGACGTCACCCAGGAGCTGGTGCTGAAGGCGGACCAGGTGTTGGTCGGCACCAACCGCACACGCCGCCGCTACAATCAGCGCCTGCGCGAGCTGAAGGGTTTCAATGCCGATTATCCGCAGGCCGGCGACAAGCTGGTCTGCCTGCGCAACGACCCCGCCAAGGGCCTGCTCAACGGTTCGCTGTGGAAGGTGATGACCTCGTCGCGCGAGACGGTGAAGCCGGGTATCAACCTTCTGGTCTCGCCCGAGGAGGACGATCCCGACCGCGGCGTCGCCAAGATCAAGCTGCTCAAGTCGGCTTTCGAGGATCCGGACGCCGATATCCCCTGGCAGCAGAAGAAGCGCTTTGACGATTTCGACTATGGCTACGCGCTGACCGTGCACAAGGCGCAGGGTTCGCAGTGGAACGACGTCGTGCTGTTCGACGAGAGCTGGGCGTTCAAGGAAACCCGCCAGCGCTGGCTTTATACCGCCATCACGCGGGCGGCAGAGCGGCTGACGATTGTTAGATAACTGGCGTTGGATAGCTGGCGTTAGATAGCCGGCGTCAGGTAGCAGCCGGCGCAGCAGGGCTGAGTGGCGTCGCACCCAGCCATTGCCAGGCATCCGCTTCGTCCTCGGCCGCGAAGTGCCTGAACTCGATGGGTGGCGAAGCCGGAAGGAAGTTCCGCGCATCCGCTATCCAGTCCGGCTCACCGATCGTCGCGCACCGGGCGATATGCTCTAGCGCATGAACCGTACCTTGTTTCAGCGTCTCGTCGTCCATATCGATCCAGTCGACGCCCTCATGGTCGACCAGCCGCACCAAGACGTCGATCCTCGGGTGCAGCGCGTAGGAGCCTCCAGCAATCCGAACAGATTTTCGCCGTCGGCTGCCGATACATGGCCGACGACGTCGATGGCGAAAAGGTCCTCACGGTCGGTTTCGAGGCGGCGGATCGCGGGCACGGATTGGAGAAAATTCATTGGCTGGGTTCCCCCTTGCGAGCAGATGTCATCACTGGAACACCCGAAAGCCCCTGTCTGTTCCCATCAAAGGCAGTATAGATGCGCTGCACAAACAGCCGGACCTCACGCCATGCCCGCGAAACTCTCGGTCAATCTCAACGCCATCGCCATGCTGCGCAACCGCCGCGACCTGCCGTGGCCGAGCGTCACCGGGCTCGGCCGCCTGGCGCTGGCGGCCGGCGCGCACGGGCTGACGGTTCATCCGCGGCCCGACGAGCGCCACACCAGGCATTCCGACCTGCCGGAGATCCGGGCGCTGATCGACGACGAGTTTCCCAAGGCGGAATTCAACATCGAGGGCTACCCGACCGAGGATTTTCTGGCGCTTGTGGAAAGACACCAGCCGGAGCAGGTGACGCTGGTGCCCGACGATCCGGCGCAGGCGACATCGGACCATGGCTGGAACTTTGCCGCCGAGGCGGCGTTCCTTATGCCGATCGTCAAGCGTCTGAAAAAAGGGGGCTTCCGCGTGTCGCTGTTTTCCGATCCGGATCCCACCGGCGTCAATGCCGCGCGCGACACCGGCGCCGACCGCATCGAGCTCTATACCGGGCCCTACGGCAGCTATCATTCCGATTCCGCCAAGGCGCGGAAGGAGCTGGAAAGATTGGGAAAAACCGCGGATGCCGCACTCGCCGCCGGGCTCCAGGTCAATGCCGGGCACGATCTGGTGGTGAACAACCTTCCGGCATTGGCAAAGCGCATTCCGGCATTGGCCGAAGTGTCTATCGGACACGGGTTGACAGCCGATGCGTTGGAGTATGGCATGGCCGGCACGGTGGGGCGGTTTCTGAAGGCTTGCGGTTGGTAGCGGTGGTAGGCTCGTGTCGAAGGTGATATCGCATGACAGCAAGCAAGGCGCACCGCGCGGTGATCGGGGAGTAGTCGATGGCTCTTTCCAGCATCGGTAGCGAGGCTGAACCCGTCGAACAACCGAACCACTCCCAAACTGAACAGCACAGCACCAAAGTTCTGATGCTGGGCGCGCTTGGCGTCGTCTATGGCGATATCGGCACCAGCCCGATCTATGCCTTCCGCGAGGCGCTTCACGCTTCGCCTGGTACCGACACGCGTATAGATGTCCTGGGCGTGCTGTCGCTGATCGTCTGGGCGCTGACGATTATCGTCACCATAAAATACGTCGCTTTCGTGCTTCGCGCCGACAACAAGGGCGAGGGCGGCACGCTGTCCCTGATGGCGCTGGCGCGCAGCGCCTATCCAAAAGGCGCCAAGCTCATCCTCGGCATCGGACTTTGCGGGGCGTCGCTTTTTTTCGGAGACGCTATCATAACTCCGGCCATTTCCGTGCTGTCGGCAGTTGAGGGCCTGGAAGTGGTGACACCGACGCTGGAGGCCTATGTCGTTCCGATCACCTTGGTCATCCTGGCATTTCTGTTCTCCGTGCAGCGCTTCGGCACGGGGAAGGTGGCGGCAGTATTCGGGCCGGTGACGGCGCTATGGTTCCTGGCCATCGGCGTTTCCGGGCTCTACCACCTGATGGATGATCCTTCGGTGCTGTTGGCGATCAACCCGTATTATGCGATCGCCTACTTAGCCGGCACGCCGACCGCCGCTTTCGTGACCGTTGGTGCAGTGTTCCTGGCGGTAACGGGGGCCGAGGCGCTTTATGTCGACCTTGGACATTTCGGGCGCAAGCCGATCGTGCTCGCGTGGTTTTCCGTGGTGTTTCCTTGCCTGCTGCTCAACTACTTCGGCCAGGGCGCCTTTGTATTGGCGAATGGCGGCAGGCCGACCAATCCATTCTTCGAGATGTTGCCGGATTGGGCGCTGATGCCAATGGTCGGCTTGGCAACGGCCGCCACCGTGATCGCCAGTCAGGCGGTGATCTCGGGTGCTTTTTCGCTGGCACGTCAGGCAGTGCAACTCAACCTGCTGCCCCGCATCGAGGTGCAGCACACGTCCGAAATGCAGAGCGGCCAGATTTATATGCCGCGCGTCAACCTGCTCATCGCCATGGGAGTGATGCTGCTGGTTGTCGGCTTCGGCAGCTCGAGTTCGCTGGCTTCCGCTTACGGAATTTCGGTGACCGGCGAGATGCTGATGACAACCATTCTGCTGTTCGTTGTCATGCGCAATTTGTGGAAATGGCAGCTTGGGCTCGCCCTGGCATTGGCGCTGCTGTTCGGCACCATCGACATGGGTTTCTTCCTGGCGAATGTCGTCAAGATCGTGGAAGGCGGATGGGTGTCAATATCCGTTGCCTGCCTCATGGGGCTGATCATGACCACCTGGATACGCGGCAGCCGCTATCTCTTCGACAAGACCCGGCGCAACGAAATCCCGCTCGATTTCCTCGCCGGCAATCTGCTGAAGAAGAAGCCGCAGCTGGTGTCCGGCACCGCCGTGTTCCTGACCAGCGATCCGCAAAGCGCGCCGACAGCGCTGATGCACAGCCTGAAGCAC
>NZ_JAMYMJ010000038.1:0-58097 GCF_040318435.1 Mesorhizobium sp. M1143
CCCCTGGGGGGTGCGGGGGGGGGGCGGGGGCGCCACACCCAACTTGCTGTTGCCCGCGGGGGGCTAAAAAAAAAATTCTTGCTATTAAAACGCCGGGGGTTCTCCCGGCGCGGCGCCTCATTTCTTCAAGTCGTCGAGATCAGTTGCAAGCCGCGACGCTGCCGGCGGCGACGCCCGTGCAGACTTCGTCCTTCTTGATCCAGCCGGCGTCGATGACGACGTTGAGGTTGTCCTTGGTGATCGCGACGGGGGTCAGGAACAGCGACTTGACGGTGTTGCCGCCAGGCGTGGTGAAGTCCTTGGCGCCGGCAATGTCGCCCGTCTTCTTGCCATCGGCAAGCTGCGAGGCGATCTCGGCGGCGTTCTTGCCGAGTTCGCGCGCGTCCTTCCACACCGACACCGTCTGCGTGCCGAGCGCGATGCGGTTCAGAGCGGCATGGTCGCCGTCCTGGCCCGAGACCGGAACCGTTCCGGCAAGGCCCTGCGCCGTCAGCGCGGCGACAACGCCGCCGGCTGTGCCGTCATTGGCCGCAACCACGGCATCGACCTTGTTGTCATTGGCGGTCAGGAACTGTTCCATGTTCTTCTGGGCATTGGCCGGCAGCCAGCCATCGGTATAGGCCTCGCCGACATTCTTGATCTTGCCCGAGTCGATGGCTTCCTTGAGCACTTCCATCGAGCCCGAGAACAGGAAATCGGCATTCGGATCCGAGCCAGAGCCCTTGATAAAGACATAGTTGCCCTCGGGCTTCGCCTTGAACACTTCGCGGGCCTGCATGCGGCCGACTTCTTTGTTGTCGAAGGTCAGGTAGAAGACGTCCTTGTTCTCGATCAGGCGGTCATAGCCGACGACCGGAATGCCTTCGTCCAGCGCCTTCTGCACCGCCGGGCCGATGGCCGACGCGTCCTGCGCCAGGACGATCAGCGCGTTGGCGCCTTGCGAGATCAGGCTTTCGACGTCGGTCAGCTGCTTGCCGGGATTGGACTGCGCGTCGGCGGAAATGTACTTGTCGCCGGCGGCTTCGATCGCCGTCTTCATCGCCGCCTCGTCCGTCTTCCAGCGCTCTTCCTGGAAGTTCGACCAGGAGACGCCGATGACCTTGTCCTTCGCCTGCGCGACCGAGACCAGCGTCAGCGACATGGCGGCGCCCGCCAGCATGGCGGCTGCAAATCTGTTCATGATAAACCCTCCCTGCCCCGCGCGCGGCGCGACAAAACTGGCCCGAAGGCCTGCACACAGAGGCTCCATTTTTTCGAGCCTCGAAAAAACACTGGTTCAATGATAAAGCGCTGTCAACATGGTTTCTGATGGCCTTGCCGAATTTTTTCGAGCTCCGCAATAAACAATGACAGGGCTGCCGGCGTCTGCCAATATTTGGCTGGTGCCGTCGAACGCCTTCACTATCATGAGGCGCGAGGAGGCCGGGAGGAAACAAATGTCGGTTGGAATCCGCCACGACGATCTGCGCCGTCGCAACCGCGCGATGGTGATTTCGGCCGTGCGCCGGGCCGGCCAGCCGTCGCGGACCGAGATTGCGGCGACCACCGGCCTCAGCCATTCGACCATATCGGCAATCTCGTCTGATCTGATTCAAGAAGGCATCCTGATTGAAGGCAAGCCTGGCGAGACCGGCTCGCTGAAACGCGGCCGGCCGCAGGTCGGCCTTGGCCTCAATCCGGAAGCGGCGGCGGTGATGACCGTGGTGCTGTCGCTGAACTTCCTCTCCGTCACCGTCATCGACTATGCCGGCCAGGTGGTCGCGGAAGAACAGCGCCGGCTCGACACGCTGACCATGCCGCGCGACGAACTGATCGGCGAATGCGTAGCAATCGTCCGGCGGCGTCTCGAGGACCCGGACCTGGACGTCCAGAGCATCGCCCGCATTGCCATGGGCATCCAGGGCATCACCGATTCGCAGGCGCGGGCCATGCTGTGGTCGCCAATCACGCCACTGACCGACATTGCCTTCGCCGACATGTTGGAAGCGGAATTCGGCATTCCGGCCACCATGGAGAACGACTGCAATATGATGGCGGTGGCGCTGCAATGGCGCCAGCCCGAGCGCTACCGCGACAATTTTATCGCCATCCTCTTATCGCACGGCATCGGCATGGGACTGGTGCTGAAAGGCGAACTTTTCACCGGCACCCATTCCTCGGGCGGCGAGTTCGGCCACATGATCCACCGTCCGGGCGGCGCGCTCTGCCGCTGCGGGCGGCGCGGCTGCGTCGAGGCCTATGCCGGAAACTACGCCATCTGGCGCAGCGCCAAAATGATGGGCGAGGATGCCGAGCCGGTCGATATCGGCGACGCTGATATGCGCGCACTCGCCGCGCGCGCCCGCGAAACCGACGGCCCGGAGCGCGAAGCCTATCGCAAGGCCGGCGAGGCGCTCGGCTTCGGCCTCGGCAGCCTGTTTGCGCTGATCGATCCGGCACCCGTCGCCATGGTAGGCGTCAGCGCCGCCGCCTTCGACTTGATCGAACCGGCATTGCGCGAAGCGATCGCCCAGACCGCCGGCGGCCAGCACTCGAAATCGATCTCCTTCGACACCGAGCCCAACGAGCTGCCGCTGATCCGCGAAGGCTGTGCCATGCGCGCGCTCGGCTTCGTCGATCAGGAGATTTTCGCGCCGGGCATTCAGGCCAAATCCGGCAAGCATGTCGCCTGAATGGCCGGCAACGGCGCGACGCGCAGCATCCTAGTCTTCCCTGATCGCGTAGCCGGCGCCGCGAATGGTACGGATGACATCCGGCATGCGGCCGTTGTTGACCGCTTTGCGTAAGCGCCCGACATGGACGTCGACGGTTCGCTCGTCGATATAGATCGTCTCGCCCCAGACATTGTCGAGCAGTTGGCTGCGCGAGAACACGCGGCCGGGATGGCGCATCATGAATTCGAGCAGCCGGAACTCGGTCGGTCCGAGCCTGATCTCGCTCTTCTTGCGGTAGACACGGTGCGACTCGCGGTCGAGCACGATGTCGCCGACCTTGAGCACGCTGGACAGCACTTCCGGCTTGGCCCGGCGCAGCAGCGCCCTCACGCGCGCCATGAACTCCGGCGTCGAGAATGGCTTGACCAGATAGTCGTCGGCGCCGGTGGACAGGCCGCGCACGCGATCGCTTTCCTCACCGCGCGCGGTCAGCATGATGATCGGCAGCCGCTCGGTTTCGGGCCGCACTCTAAGGCGCCGGCAGAGCTCGATGCCGGAAACAGCGGGCACCATCCAGTCGAGCACCAGGAGATCGGGCACGTTTTCCTGCAGGCGGATCTCGGCCTCGTCGCCGCGTGTCACCACCTCGACGTGATAGCCTTCGGATTCGAGGTTGTAGCGGAGGAGCACGCCTAGCGGCTCCTCGTCCTCCACGACCATGATGCGTGGCGCGATCATCGGCAGTTCACCCTCATCAGGCCGGCATGGCCATCGCCGTCTCGTCCTGCTTCGGACGATTGGCGGGCAGTTGCTGGCCGGTCAGCACATAATACGCATTTTCGGCGATGTTGGTGACATGATCGCCGATGCGCTCAAGATTCTTGGCGCAGAACAAGAGATGCGTGCAGGCGGTGATGTTGCGAGGGTCTTCCATCATGTAGGTCAAGAGCTCACGAAACACGGACGTGTATTTGACGTCGATGCGCTCGTCGTCATTCCTGAGTTTTGCAAGCGCTGCCGCATCGGTGGCGGCATATTCCTCGACGACGCCTTGCACCTGGATCAGCACCAGCTGCGCCATGGCGTCGATGGAGTGCGAGAGGTCGCGCGGCGTGACGCTCAAGCCCACGGTGCCGACGCGTTTGGCGATGTTCTTGGCGAGGTCGCCGATGCGCTCGAGGTCGCCCGCCATGCGGATCGAGCCGACCACGGCACGCAGATCGTTGGCCATCGGCTGACGCTTGGCGATCAGCGTGATGGCGCGGTCGTCCAGTTCGCGCTGGCGCGCATCCATGATGGCGTCGTCGGAAACGACACGCTGTGCCAGCGCATTGTCCGAATTGAGCAGCGCCCTGGTCGAGCCGCTGACCATCGAGCCTGCCAGATCGCCCATGTCGCGGATCAGCTTGCTGATCTGCCCGAGCTCTTCATCGAAGGAGGCGACGGTATGTTCACCCATGATCTTGGTCCTCGTGCCTGAAAATTCACCCGCCGGACGGCTCAGCCGAAGCGGCCGGTAATGTAGTCCTGGGTGCGCTTGTCGTCGGGGTTGGTGAACATCTTGTCGGTGGCGCCCTCCTCGACGAGATAGCCGAGATGGAACATCGCCGTGCGCTGCGACACGCGCGCCGCCTGCTGCATCGAATGGGTGACGATGACGATCGTGTAGTTCTGGCGCAGCTCGTCTATCAGCTCCTCGACACGGGCGGTGGCGATCGGATCGAGCGCCGAGCAGGGCTCGTCCATCAGGATCACCTCCGGCGACACGGCGATGGCGCGCGCGATGCACAGGCGCTGCTGCTGGCCGCCGGACAGGCCGGTGCCGGGCTCCTGCAGGCGGTCCTTGACCTCGTTCCAGATCGCCGCCTTCTTCAGGCTCTGCTCGACGATCTGGTCCATGTCGGACTTGCGCTTGGCCAGCCCATGGATGCGCGGGCCGTAGGCGACGTTCTCGTAGATGGACTTCGGGAACGGGTTGGGTTTCTGGAACACCATGCCGACGCGTGCGCGCAGTTCGACGACATCGATGTTCTTGTCGTAGATGTCGTCTTCATCGAGCGTGATCTTGCCGGTCACCCGCGCCGAATCGATGGTGTCGTTCATGCGGTTGAGGCAGCGCAAGAAGGTCGACTTGCCGCAGCCGGAGGGGCCGATCAGCGCCGTCACCTGGTTCTGGCGGACGTCGAGATTGACGTCGAACAACGCCTGCTTCTCGCCATAGAACACGCCGACCTTGTCGCCGCGCATCTTGATCACTTCGTTCGACTTGGCGTTCATTTTGTCGCCCACTGCATTCTCAAGGGACTGTTCGGTCATGATGTTCATACCAAATTGCCTTTTTTCTACCAGCGCCGCTCGAACCGGCGCCGGAGCACGATCGCGGTGATGTTCATGGCCATGAGGAAGACGAGCAGGATGATGATGGCGCCGGACATGCGCTCGACAAAAGCGCGCTCAGCCTCGTTTGCCCACATATAGATCTGAACCGGCAGCGCGGTCGCCGGATCGAAAGGCGTCGTCGGATAATCGGCGACGAAAGCGACCATGCCGATCAAGAGCAGCGGTGCTGTCTCGCCGAGCGCACGCGCCAGGCCGATGATGGTGCCGGTAAGGATGCCTGGGGCGGCAAGCGGCAGGATGTGATGGAACACCATCTGCATCTTGGAGGCGCCGAGACCTAGGGCCGCCGAGCGGATCGACGGCGGCACCGCGGCAAGGGCGGCGCGCGTGGCGATGATTATGGTCGGCAATGTCATCAAGGTCAGCACCAGGCCGCCGACGAAGGAAGCCGAGCGCGGCATGCCGAGGAAGTTGATGAACACGGCAAGGCCAAGCAGACCGAAGACGATCGACGGCACCGCCGCGAGATTGTTGATGTTGACTTCGATCAGGTCCGTAAAGCGGTTCTTCTTGGCGAACTCCTCCAGATAGATGGAGGCGGCGACGCCGATCGGCAGCGCCAGCAACAGCACGATCACCATCATGTAGAACGAACCGATGATGGCCACGCCCATGCCCGACGTCTCGGGCCGGCTGGAGGCGCCATAGCTGAACAGGCCGGTGTTGAAATGCTCGGCCATCGCGCCTTCGGCTTTGAGCTTGTTCATCCAGTCGATCTGCTGGTTGGACACCTTGCGGCGCGCTTCATCGACGCCGAGGTCGATCTGGCCCTTGAAGGCCGAGTCGAGATTGGCGGCGGCCAGGATGTCGACGTCACGCGTCGTGCCGATCACCGACGGATCGGCGGAGACGATGTCGCGCAGCTGGACGCGGGCGCCTTCCGACAGGAAGCCCTTGAGCTTCAGCATCATCGGCTTGTTGGCCGGATCGATGCCGAGCTTGGCCACCAGCGCGTTTTCGGCGAGCTTGGGATAGTTCGCCTTGATCAGCACATTCGGGTCTGTGGCACGCTTGTTCGAGGGGTCGATGACCTTCTCATCGAAGGTGATCGGAAGCGTCACCGTCGTCTGCCAGAAGGCGGTGTAGCCTTTCGAGACGATGGTGATCAACATGATGGCCAGGAACGCCAGGCCCACCGAGATCGCAATCACGCCATAGATGCGGAACCGGCGTTCGGCGGCATAGCGCGCCTTCAGCCCGATGTCGCGGCGCGGACGCGCGACGGCACCCGCCATCGTGTCCAGGGGGATGTCGGTCATTCGTACTGCTCCCGGTACTTGCGCACAATGTAGAGGGCGACGATGTTCATCACCAGCGTCAGCGCGAACAGCGTCAGGCCGAGCGCGAAGGCGACCAGCGTCTGCGGCGAGTTGAACTCGAGATCGCCGGTCAGCTGGTTGACGATCTTGACGGTGATGGTCGTCATCGCCTCGAACGGATTGGCCGTCAGATTGGCGGCGACGCCCGCCGCCAGCACGACGATCATCGTCTCGCCGATGGCGCGCGACGCCGTCAACAGGATGGCGCCGACGATGCCGGGCAGTGCCGCCGGCAGGATCACCCGCTTGATCGTCTCGGAGCGCGTGGCGCCGAGGCCGAGCGAGCCGTCACGCATTGCGCGCGGCACCGCGGTGATGATGTCGTCGGACAAAGAGGACACGACCGGGATCAGCATGACGCCCATCACCAGGCCGGCGGTGAAGATGCTCTGGCCCTGGATGAAGGGCGAGCCGCCGGTGAGTGCCGCCGACAGGTCGCGCAAGAACGGTCCGAGCGTGACCACGGCGAAGATGCCGTAGACGATGGTCGGGATGCCGGCCAGCAGTTCAAGCGCGGGCTTGACCACCGACCGGACGCTGCGCGAGGCGTATTCGGACATGTAGACCGCCGACATCAGCCCGACCGGCACTGCGACCAGAAGCGCGACGGCGGCGATGTAGAGCGTGCCGGCGAGTAGCGGGATCAGGCCGAACTGACCCTGGCTGCCGCCGGAACCGGCGGCGGCGAAACGCGGATCCCACACCGTGCCGAAGAAGAAGCTCATCGGCGATACGCTTTCGAAGAAGGTGATCGTCTGGAACAGCATCGACAGCACGATGCCGACCGTGGTCAGGATGGCGATGGTCGAGGCCGCAAGCAGCCCCCACAGCATCAACTTCTCGACATTGTTGCGCGCCCTGGCGCGCGGCGCGATCTGCCTCAGCGCATAGAAGGCGCCGGCGATCGACAGAGCGAAGGTCAGCACGGCGCCGAACAGGCCGAGCCGGTCCTGGACCTGGTTCGCCTCGACCGCGATCGGGATCATATAGTCCTGGGTGTCGCTGGCCAGTGCCACGCCCTTGGCGGCGAGCAGCGGCTGCAATTCGGCGAAAGTAGCGGGAAGTGCGGTATCGCCATCGAGCCGACGCAGGCCCTTGGCCAGGCTCTTCACCAGGCTGGCGTCGAGCGCTTCGCTGGCGACCTTTGTGTCGGCGGTGCGCTCGGGCAAAGCGGCATGGATATGCCGGTCGAGATAGAAGGAAGAGCCGATATCCCAGACGGCGAGCAAAAGGACGGCAGGCAGGACCGCGAGCAGAAAGGCCCACCAGCCATGATAATGCGCGCGCGAATGCGGCTTGACCTTGCCGGTATCCTGCGCCGCTGCGCGCTGGCGGCCGACCACAAAAGCGACCACGCCTATGGCAATGACTATGGCGAGTACGAGCAAGGACGACATCACCCACTCCAGGGAAAATTCAGATCGCCGCCGCCGTTGCGGCAAGCGGCGAAATCAGGGCGCGGATTTGGTCCGCGCCCTGATCCGGTCGGTCGATTACATTGTCTTTCCGGCGGCGAAGGCGTCGCGCTGGCCCTGACGTTCGGCGTCGGGAGCGGAAACCAGGCCGTACTGGGCGAGCGGGCTTTCCGGGCCGATCATCTGGTCATCAAGGAAGAACTCGACATATTCCTTGAGGCCGGGAACGACGCCCAGATGCGCCTTCTTGACGTAGAAGAACAACGGCCGCGACACGGGGTACGTGCCATCGGCGATGGTCTGCGTCGAAGGCACGATGCCTTCCACGGTGGCGACCTTCAGCTTGTCGGCATTGTTCTCGTAGAAGGCGAGGCCGAACACGCCAACGCCGGTCTTGTTGGAGTCGATGCGGGCCAGCGTCTCGGTGTAGTCGCCATCGATGTCGACAGCCTTGCCGTCCTTGCGGATGGCGATGCAGGTCTTGCCGATTTCCTTGTCGTCGGCGATGCCGGCAGCCTTCAAAGCGGCCTTGTCGCAGCCGGCGTCGAGCAGCTTGGTCTCGAACACTTCACGGGTGCCGTGCTTCTCACCCGGGATATAGGCGGCGATATCCCAGTCGGGCAGCTTCGGATTCACCTGGTTCCACTTGGTGTTCGGGTTGTCGACCAGCTTGCCGTCGACCACCAGCTTGGCGGCGAGCGCCTTGTAGATGTCGGCGGGAACCAGCGCCCAGTCCGGACCCTTGATGTCGGTGGCAAAGACGATGCCGTCATAGCCGATGCGGACTTCCTGGACGTCCTTGACGCCGGCGTCGGCGCAGGACTTCAGCTCGTCCTTCTTGATCGGGCGCGAGGAGTTGGCGATGTCGATCGTGTCTTCGCCGACGCCCTTGCAGAACTCCTTGATGCCGGCGCCGCTGCCGCCGGACTCGACCACCGGGGTCTTGAAGTTGGTGAAGGTTTCGCCGAACTGCTCGGCGACGATCTTGGCGTAAGGCAGCACGGTCGACGAACCGGCGACCTGGATCTGGTCACGCGCAGCGGCGACACCGGACGATGCGGCGAACGCTACCGCCACGGCCGATGCCGTAACGAGGAATTTCTTCATGTGGCCTGCTCCTGTTCGGAAGATGGTCTCTTGGCGCCCTCTTCAAACCGGCGCCCGCTGAGGCCAATAGCCTTCGATTATTACAGTCGCATGACAGTTTCGTGTCAGCCCGGTAACGTCGCACAGACGTCTTGTGGGCCGCCCCCTTTAAGCCGGTTTGTGGGAATGGAAGTTGCCGCTGGAATCAGACGCTTGCGCGATCCGTGCTGGCATCAAGTCCCGGCACACCGCAGGCCGCGATGCCGAGAAAGAAAAAACCGGACGGGAGCGCGTTGCCCGTGGCCAGGGCGAATCTTGGCCGAGCCATCGCCAAAAACAGGTCCGTTGGGGTAGATTCGACGCTGTTTCTTGTCGGCGGTCGCTTGCTCCCGCCCGTAACTGAATGAGCGGTTTCGTTGCGACCATTGTCCTGACTGGGCGCCAGCTTTGATATGGTGCGATCGCACCATATCCTTGGCTGTTGCGGCGCGGCCGCATACCCGCCCGCGCCCCAGGTCGCTATACAGCGTCTCGGTGGGGGTGGCGTGGTATTCCGACCCAGCGCTCGACCTTTTCGAGCAGCGCCCTGGGGCTGATCGGCTTGGGCAAATAGTCATCCATGCCGGCTTCCAGGCAGCGCTCACGGTCGCCCTTCAAAGCATGCGCGGTGACGCCGACGATCGGGATATGCATACCCGTATGTTCTTCAAGCCGGCGAATTGCGGCGGTGGCCTCGAGCCCATTCATCTCCGGCATCGAGACGTCCATCAGGATCATACGCGGATTGAGCCTGCCGAAGGCGTCGAGCGCCTTGCGGCCGTTGCCGACAATTTCGAAACTATAGCCGGTCTCGCCGATTATCTGGGTGAACACCATCTGGTTCACCTCATTGTCCTCGGCAACGAGGATGTCGAGCCGGCTTTCATCCCCGGCGGCCCGGGCGCGGGCGCGAACCGGCGGCGGTTGCAGCAAGGCGCGTTCCGATGCAGCGAGCGGCGGCTTTGCCGGTGACGGTCCGTTCCTGTCGTTGCCGGACCCGCTGCTTGCCGCCGGGAGCACGCGGCTCCCCGTGATATTGTGATGGTGGCGCTGGATGGTAGCGACCAGCGTTTCCAGAAGCACCGAGGAACGCGCCGGCTTGATCAGCTGGGCGTCGATGCCGAGATCGCGATAGCTGGTGTTGGCGAGCGACTGGTCGACCGAAGTCAGCATGATGATCGGCGTGTCGGCCAGCCCTGCGGTGCTGCGCACGACGCGCGCCATTTCGGCGCCGCTCATCCCCGGCATCTGATAATCGAGCACGACGCAGTCGACCGGCACGCCGTAGGCAGCCGCGGCGACCAGCACCTTGAGCCCTTCGGGTCCGCTTTCGGCGGCGCAGGAATCGAAGGTCCATGACGCCATCTGCTCGCTCAGGATCGATCGGTTGACGGCATTGTCGTCGACGATCAGCACCCGTGAGCCGGTCACGTCGACCGGCATGATCCGCCGTCCGGTCCGTTCCTCGGCCCTGGGCAATGTCACGGTGAACCAGAAGGTCGAGCCCTTGCCTTCGGCGCTCTCGACACCGATCTCGCCGCCCATCAACTCGACCAGCCGCGAGGTGATGGCGAGCCCGAGCCCTGTGCCTTCGTGGCGTCTCGTCGACGAGGTGTCGGCCTGACTGAATTTTTCGAAGACGAGCTTCAGTTTCTCGTGTGGAATGCCTATGCCGGTGTCGGTGACCGAAACGGTAAGTTTTGTCCCCGTCGGCCCCCTTTGTCCGGTCACGTCGACCAGCACGTGGCCTTCGTCGGTAAACTTCACCGCGTTGCCGACCAGATTGGTGACGATCTGCCTGATGCGACCGACATCGCCGACGAACAGGCTTTCCAGGCCCGGCTCGACGCGCACGATGAGCTCGAGGTCCTTCTCCTTGGCGCGCGTCGATATCAGCGTCGCCACATCCTCGATCGCTTCGGGCAGGTTGAAGGGCGCAGGGTCGAGCACCAGCTGTCCGGCATCGATCTTGGAGAAGTCCAGTATGTCGTTGATGATGGTCAAGAGCGCGTTACCCGACTTGACGATGATATCGGTGAACGTCTTCTGCTTGGGATCGAGGTCGGATTTGGCCAGCAACTCGGCCATGCCGAGTACGCCGTTCATCGGCGTGCGGATTTCGTGGCTCATATTGGCCAGGAATTCCGACTTGGCGCGGTCGGCCAACACGGCGCGCTGCCGCGCCTCGCGCAGTTCGGCCTCGCGCAGTTTCAGTTCGGTGATGTCGGTGGTCGACCCAATCAGATAGAGCGAACCATCGGACGCGATCATCGCGCCCTTGCGGGCGAACTGGTGGCGCACGCTGCCGTCGGCAAGCGTCACCGTTTCCTCGATCTCCTGTGTATCGCCTGTGCGCAGCACGGCGAGATCGCTGTTGACGAAGGCTTCGCCGTCCTCGCCGAAAATCTCGATGTCCGTCTTGCCGATCGCGTCTTCCCTGCGGAAGCCGGTGAGGTCGCACCAGCCCTTGTTGACGTAGAACTGCCTGAGGTCGGAGCGCTTGGCGTAGATCGACACCGGCACGTTGTCGATGAGATTGCGGAACACCTCGTTCTCGCGCATGCTCTCTTCCAGCGCCTGCTCGCGCGCCTTGACGTCGGTGATGTCGGTGCTGGACCCGACCAGGTGCACCGACCCATCGAGCGCCACCAGCCGGCTCTTGCGCGTCATCAATTGCCGCACCGTGCCGTCGCGATGGGTAACGGGCTCCTCGATCTCGCGGCCGCGGCCGGTGACGACGACCTGGGTGTCGTCATGGGTGTAGGTTTCGGCGTCGTCGATGCCGAAAAGCTGGAGATCGGTTCGGCCGATGACCTCCTCCTTGGGGATGCCGGTCAGCGCGCACCAGGCCTTGTTGACGAATTCCATGCTCAGATCCTGCGCCTTGATGAAGGCGGCGACCGGCAGTTCGTCCATGACGTGGCGGAACAGGTCGATCTGGCGCATGCTTTCCTGCAGCGCCTTTTCGCGGCTCTTGATCTCCGAGATGTCGACGCGCACGCCGATAAAGGTGCCGTCCTCGGTGCGCATATCGTAGACCTGATACCAGCGGCCGTCCGCATTGAGGCGCTCATAGGACGAGTTGGGCAGGCGATAGCGGGCGAGGATGGCATTGAGCCAGACATCGGGGTCGCCTTCATAGAGCCTGTCGATTTCTGGATCGCCGCTCGATCGGAAATAGCCGACCGAATGTCCAAGTTCCAGGGCCGCGCGGAAGCTGCGGCCAGGCTGCCATGCCGGTTTCAGCTCCGGCAGCGTGTCCTGCAGCTTGCGGTTTGCAAAGACGAACTTGTCGTCGCGGTCATAGATGATGACGGCCGCCGGCAGCGACTCCAGCACCGTGGTGAGGTTCTTGCGGGCGTCCTCGGCTTCGGTCTCGCGGCGCTTCATGTCGGAGATGTCGAACAGGAAACCGGCGACATAGTTGCGGCCGCTGGGCATGCCGACGCGGTTCTTGCGCACGATGCGCGAGCGGCTGGCGCCCTCGGCGTCGAAAGTCTCCTCGACCTCGTAGGGCGTGCCGGTCGCCAGCACGGCGCGTTCGCTGTCTTCGAACTGCGCGGCGTCCTTTTGCTTGAGGAAGTCGCCGCCGGGCCTGCCCAGCATCGCTTGCGGGCTCTGTCCGAACAGTGCCGAAAACGCCTCATTGACGAAGACGAAACGCAGATTGTCGTCCTTGACGAAGATCGGGTCCTTGACGCCGTTGATCACCGCCTCGGCCAGCCGCGATTTCTCCAGCGCATGGGCGAGTTCAGCCTCGCGATCCTTCATGTTGGTGACGTCGACATAGGAGATCAGCCTTTTGCCGCCGGCGAGCGGCGCGAGCGATGCAATCAGCGTACGGCCGTCATTGCGTGGCAGTTGCCTGGAGCCCACCAGGCCGGCCGAGATTTCTGCTTCGCGCTCGGCGATGTGGTCCTGCCATTCCGCATCGTCAGCACCGTACGGGTCCATATCGCGGCTGGCCTGCATCAGTTCGCGGAAGCCGCAGCCGATCCTGGCGCGTCGGGGATCGATTTCCCAGAAATCATAGAAGGCGCGGTTGATCACCTCCGCCCGCATGTCCGCATCAAGGACGAGCACGCCGATCGGCATCTGGTCGACCATCGTGCGAAGATTGGCGAAGGTCTCCGTGATTTTGGCGTTGGCACTCTCGATCTCTGCGTCGCGACGCTTGAGCTCGGAGACGTCGTAGTAGGTCAACAGCCGCTTGCCGCCGGACAATGCCGTCACCGAGAACATCATCGTCCTGCCGTTGGCATGGAGAAATTCGCGTGGCGCAACCGAGCCGGCGCTGATCTCCTCGATGCGGGTGGCTAGGTAGTGCTGCCACTGCTGTTCATCGAGATCGCCGTAGATGCCGTTGCGGCGGTTGAGTTCCATCAACAGACTGAACGGCGCGCCGACAGTGACGGCGCCATCGGGAATCCTGGAGAGCTCGCGATAGGCCTTGTTGACGATGAGTGTGCCGAGCTTTTCGTCAAGCAGCACGACGCCCATATGCATGGCATCCATCGTCCGCTCGAGATCGGCGAGGTGCTGCGTGGCCTCCCCGGCCGGGGGATCGCTCTCGTCCTGCCGCAGTTCGTCCAGCGCACCGGCCAGTGCCGTGACGTTGCGGCCGATGCCGCGATAGCCGATGAATTCGCCTTCGCCGTCGAACCGCGGGGAACCGGTGATCGAAACCCAGCGGCAGGCGGGACGGCCGCCCTTCAACTCATAAACAAAGTCGCGAAACGGCCGATGCGCCTGCAGATCCTCCAGATGCGCGGCGGCGTGTCGATTGCCGTGCACCATCTGCTTGAGGAAATCGAAGCGGAAACGGCCAAGAATGCTGGCGGGATCGATGCCGGTGGCGGCCTGGTAGTTCTCCGAAAGCCAGGAAAAGCGCAGCTCGGCGTCGGTCTCCCAGACCCAGTCGGCGCCGGCCTCGACCAGCTCGCGCAGCGCTTGGGGCGAAATCCCGACGGACATATCCTCGCCGCTCACAGCCCCTTTTCGGGAACCGCGTCCGCCGCGTGTTCCAACAGTCCCGTCAGCCATCCCGTTCCCACCCCGAAAACCAAGGCCGAACCCCTCAGCGGTTCGCCGGCGGAATGTGCCCGAGAAGCATTAATGATCCGCTAACCATAAAAATTCAGACTACGGCCAGAGCCCACATTGCCCTGCGGTATTCCGCCGGTTGTCGGCGGAACCGCTGCCGGGCTATAAGTCGGCAGGGGTGTTGCTGATGACCGGTTGGATTGTGCCTTGTTTCCTGTGCCTGGCGCTGCTTGCAAGCAGCGGCTGCGCACGCAGCTATGACGGCACGGTGGTGATCCCGAGGCCGCTGGATATCAGGCGGGTCTGGGATCGCGATCCGTCGCAGACTGAGGCCAACCAGATGCAGGCAGCAGCCGGTGTGTTTCCGTCGCCGCCGCAGGAATCGTACCGGCCGGCGGCACGCAGGCACACGACAATTGCTGCCCCAAGACGGCACGTCAGGTCCAGCCCACCCAGCATGGCTTCCGAACCGGCCAACCCGCTCACCTGCAAGAATGTCAGCGAACCCGGCAAACGCTACAGGATGGTTTGCCAATAGCCTGATGCATGTCGCCCAAAAGTGGCCCGCGGTTTTGGGATCACGACACGCATATACAAGGAACTTCGGCCGCGCGGTCAATCCGCCGGGAAGAAAGCCGGCCCGACCACCCTGACCGGCCGCGAGCTGGCCAATAACTCGACAGACTTTTGCTGGGCAGCCCCCGTGGCCTGGGGGGCATCGGCGCCGGCCCGGGGAATTTGTGCAAAGGTGCCAAGATCCGGCTTTGCCGACGGCAGGGGAATGATGGCGTTGCTCATATTGGCTGGCGTCACCGTGCGCGCTCTCAGTTCGGCGACACGCTGGGAGTAGCGCTTGACATCGCATGCCCGGAAAGTCGCGTCGTCGCGGTATTTGAAGGCTGCCGGCAGGTCCTTGTAGGATTTGCGCGTATCGAGTGCGACCATCTCTTCGGTTTCAAGGCTTGGGTCGCCCAGCGTGTACAGGTCGACGCCGGCATCGTCGCAGATGTAGCGGCACTGATCGACCATCTCCTTGACGTCGCCGCCTTGCACGAACTGCGATTTCGGCGCCGGGAAGAAATAGCCGTCGGAAAGACGAACGCAAAACAGCATCGAATTGCCGCCGATCATGGCGCCCGCCGGACGCTGTCTCTGTTGCCTGGCGGCGGGCGTGCAGCCGAGCGCGACGAGCCTGGCCTGCAGCCCGGACGTATCCCGGCCCGAAATCGCGGCGCCGGCGATCTGGCGCTGCACCTGCGTGCGGCTCTTGGCCAGATCGGAGCAAGCGTTGAAGAACCCGCCCACCGCACTTTGCGCTGTGCAGCGGCGTTGCCTCTCCAGCCCCTGGATCGCCGCAAGCTGGCGGCGCAACTGCGCAAGCTCGGGGCTGATCCCGCCGCTGCGGCCGGACGATGCCATCTGGCTCCTGAGCGCGGCGCATGGATCGGCTAGGGAAGCCGAAATCCCGACCACGCTTGCCGCTATCGACACCAGTGCAAAGATCACGACAAGCCACAAACGCATCTTCGGCGACCCTGGTCCTTGTACCCTGTGGAGCCGATTGCCGCTCCGGCCGATTGAGCCTCAATACTTGAGGCAAGTCTAATCCAGGTATTTTACGCCGAGTGTATTATGCCGGCTCCTGTAAATTCGCTATTACACTTTTGTTTCAAGATTGAGACGAAGCCAGGCATCGACGAGCCTGGGCCGCCGCCATGATCAATCCCGCGTTATCGGCTCTCGCGGTTGAAACCTTTCTCCGGTGTCTCGCGTTGTGTCGGGCAAAGGAGACCGAAGATGTCTATTCACTTCACTGTCTCTGGCCTGACCAGGAACCTGTTCCACTCGCTGGGGCTAGACCATGAGCGGGCGCCGAGAGCGCTCGATCCCGAACAGAGCCTGCTGCTGGAATGCTATCTGGCCGGACAGATTCCCGAATCCGCCTGGGCCGACTACGTCTTCGAGGCGCCGGATCTGCAGCGTCACGTCGATATCAGGCGCCGGCACAACTGATCAGAGCAATTCCGTGCGAGAGAGCGGTCGCCGTTTCTATGAAACGGTGACCGCTCTACTGCTCGCTCATTGCTTGGGCGAGTCAAACCGCAAGCTGAAGACATTGCCCGCGACGCCTTGCGCAAGCTTGGGCGAGAAGTTCAACGGCAGGCACTTTTGCAGAGCCGCGGTTGCGGCGTCGACGAACGACTTCTTGGCATCCGCGTCGCCGTCGACCTTGATGGCGGTTGGCCGCGGCGGGCCGATCAGCGTGCCATCGCGCTTGAAGCTGAAGCTCAAGGTGACGCTGGCATTTCCAGCATCCGCCGGCGGCGTCCAGCACGCCTGGATGGCGTCGCCGACCTCGGTCATCGTATCGAGCGGCGCGGCATTGGATGGGTAGCCTCCGACCAACACAACACCGGCAATCGCGAGCAATCTCGCCACGCCTTTCATCGCAAAGCTCCTCGCATGTCGGCCGCCGACCATGATGGTAGGGTCGAAGCCGGCAATGGCAATATGCCTGATGTCAGACTTATGGCAGGAGACGCGCCTGACGGCGCACCGGCGAAAAGCAAAAGGCCGGCATTGCGCCGACCTTTCCTTTCACCCTTGCGCCAGTACATCCGTGGTCGCGCGGTGGATAGCCTCAATAGACAGGGCTTTGGTTAACGAATCCTTAGCTTTGCGCGCTGGCCTGCGACTTCACATAGGCGATGTAGCCGCGCACGTCGCCGGCCGGCTCGGCATAGGCCTTGCCGAGCTTCTTCTCGATCGCCGCCACATACTCCTTCGCCCATTTGGGCAGCGCATAGTCGATGACTGCCAGGAACTCCAGCGTCGATGCCAGGCGTATGTCGGCGATCGACGGGTGCTTGCCGCCGATGAACGGCTTGCCGTCCCTGAAGAAGGAATGAAACACTTCCAGCGGCTCGGCGATCGCCGCCATGGCGGCCTTCTGCGCCTCGGACTTCTTGTCTGGATGCGCATCGCTGTGGCCGACTTCACCGGCATACTGCGGGAAGTTGAGCGCCGGATAGGTGGCGCGCGCCACATAGGGATAGAGCGTGCCGATCAGGTAGAACATGGCGCTGTCGACCATCGCCCGCTTGGCCGGCGCCTTCGGATAGAATTTCTCCAGCCCATGCTTGTTGGCGAGATACTGCATGATGGCGCAGCTTTCCCACAGCACGCCTCTGGGAAGACCTTTGTCCTCGATCATCGGCGTCAGATGCGCCGGGTTGCGCGCCATATAATCGGGCGAGCGCGTGTGGCCCCAGGCGTCGGTCTCGGCGGCGTCGAACCCGGCCGCACGGGCAAACACCCGAACGGTCATGTTGTTGACGCTCGGCTTCAGCATGCTGATCTTCAGTGCCGGTTTCTTTGCCGCCTTGGCCTTCGGCGCCGACTTTGCGGCTGCCTTGGGCGAGGCCTTTGCGGCTGCCTTTACCGCCGGCTTCGCGGCCGCTTTTGCCGCTGGCTTGGCCGCTGATTTCCCAGCGCTTTTGGTCACTGTCTTTGGCATTTTGGTCATCCCCTTTTTGTAGGCCGTCAGTATGGATTCTTCGGCGTCCGGTCGTCCGACAATGTCGCGCGCGACCATTCGACCAGCGTCTGGATCGCGTCGGCAAGGTGCACTTCGGCGATGTTGTAGTCGCCGCGCGCGACGCGCAGCTTGTGCGCCTGCATCAAGACGTCGGCATGGGTGAAGCCCACCGGCGGCTCGAAGCGGTAGGACGCGAGCTCGATCAACAGGCCGAGCGGATCCTCGAAATAGATCGAATCCATGAAGCCGCGATCCTTGACGCCGCTGTGCTTGATGGCGCGCTCGTCGAGCCGGGCCACCGCCTGCAGGAAAGTGACGCGCGACACCGAGAACGCAATATGATGGACGCAGCCCGGTTCGGTCGGCGTGCGCCGCTTGACCGGCGTGCGGCTCTCATCGGTGAAGATGGTGATAAGCCTTCCATCGCCGGGATCGAAATAGAGATGGCTTTCACTTGGCTTGTCGAGATTGGGCTGCTCGAAGATGAACGGCATGCCGAGCACGCCCTCCCAGAAATCGATCGAGGTCTGGCGGCCGGCGCCGACCAGCGTGATGTGATGGACGCCCTGCGATTGCAGTTTCTGCATCGGTCTCCTCTCAAGGCATCGACTGCCCGTCCGAATCCGCCCAGCGTTTTTCGCACTGCTAAAGCCGTGATCAAGGACCCATGGTGCAATGCTAATGCAATCGGCCCTTCCGCGCTAGAAGCGGCGAACGCGGCCATGATTGGACGATTGTAAAGACGGAACGATGCCTTGGATGACTAAGGCTGGATTGGCTCTCCTATCCGATCGACTCAGCGATCCACTTAGACAGTCGCTTAGTTGCGCTCCCTGCAACTTCGGCTATCGTGGAGCCCTGTCGCCAGGAGGGGATCGTGCCTGCAACATTGCCATACTTATCAGCGCCTGGGTCGATTAAGACGGCCTTCGAGAAGATCAAGGCCGCCGCGACGCCCGAGCGTGTCACGGGGGATTTTGTCACGACGAAACTTCAATTGAAGGGGGGAACGGGCGCTGCTATGCTGCCGTTCCTGAAGAGGATCGGCCTTGTGGCCTCTGACGGAAGTCCAACTGATCTTTATAAGCAGTTCCGAAACAATATGACTGACAAGGCCGCTGTGGCGGCGGCAATAAGGCACGGCTACAAGCCCCTATCCGATGCCAACGAGTATTTCTATGATCTATCAGATTCAGCCCTTCTGTCCCTGATTCTGCAGGTCACTGGAGCAGCTGCGGAAGGCCAAGTCCCCAAGCTGACCCTTTCAACACTGAAGATTTTGAAGAGCTACGCAAACTTCGATGCCGAGGATGCACCTGCGGCTCAAAATGTTCCGGCCAAAGACGTCCTGCCGATGGAAAATCTCCAATCAATGCCGCGAAGCGGATTGGGCTTGAACCTGTCGTACACCATCAATCTCAATCTGCCGGCTACTTCAGATCAAGCCGTTTTCAACGCGATATTCAAAAGCCTGAAGGAGCATCTGCTTTCGGAAAATGAATAGATCTGTCCTAGACAAGATAAAGGCGTTCGGAATGACCAATCAGATGGTTGCCGAAGACCTATCCCGGATTGCCATTCAGTATGGCCTTGAGCTTGGTCATCTACCCGCCATTTCCGCTGAGGTAAACGAAAAGTACTACCCGCAGATCGACATGGCTATTCGCGCAGAGGCGAAAGCAATGTCCCACCACTACGAAGTTTTCTACTCCCTAGAAAAATCCATCAGAGGGCTCGTCTCTGAGGTGATGGAAGCGGCTGAAAAGACGGCGGACTGGTGGCAGACTGCTCGCGTTTTGCCTAACATTAAGACGGAAGTTGCCAACCGAATACAAAAAGAGCTCGATGCCGGTGTAACGCGCCGCTCCTTTGACGAACTGGACTACACTACCTTTGGCGAGCTCTCCGGGATAATCACCGCTAACTGGGATATCTTCGGCGGGCTTTTCTCTAGCAAACGGGCAGTCGAGAAGGTAATGGCGAGCCTCAATGCGCTACGAAATCCTATAGCGCATTGCAGCCCGCTTGCTGAAGACGAGCAATTGCGGCTTCAACTTACGATGCGTGATTGGTTTCGGCTCATGGAATAAATCTGCCCACGTCCGGCCGGCGTGTCTAACAGTCACAACTTTCGCAAGCTTAGAAACGATCTTCCCTCGGCGAGGGCACCCGCCATAACTGTGCGGATGTTGCGGCGCGGATTGATCACGCTTTCGCAGGTCCGCTCGATTTTTGCGACCATCGCGTCGATGCGGCGCTTGAGCAAATCCGGGTCCTCGGCACCCTCCCAGAAAACGGCCTCGGCCTTATGCATTCGCTCGAGATGTTTTTCGAATTCCTCCGGCGACATTGGTCTTCGCCCTTGATCACGCCAAGATCGGGAAAGCTGGCGCGATGCTAGAAATATCTCGTTTATTATGCTGGTAAGCTCCGTGAAAGGTTCCGCAGTCTCCTTGCCGAAGTAAAGGCTGAAACGGTGCTTAAGGGGGATCAGCTTTGAGAACACCTCAGCCTTGTTGTTGTACCTCTCGATTGCAACGTAGGCATTGTTGAGGAGCTGGGTTTCCTCCTCAGTTTCCCCCTCTCGCTTATTTCTGGTCGAGCCTTCGCCTCCATATCCGAAGGGCGATCGAATGTGGCTCAAAGCGTCCCTAGCCTCCAAGAAGAGTTCGTAGACCCGCTCAGCGAGCTCAAAACGTTTTTGGCCAAGTGCTGATCGCCGCCATGCGGTAACGCCTATGGCTACGGAAATCGCTGCGATTACAACCGATGCTGTCTGTAAGAATGATGCCAGCATTTCATCCCCTAAAGTACATCATTGGAATCGGCTTCCATGCAGCGGCGAAACGCTTTTGGCGCGCCTAGATTCTTCACCCGCTTCCTCGACATCGACGACGAGCGTTCCGCCCTCGGCATTCGCGAAGGCCACCACTCGGCGAGCAACTGGCGAGAGCTTTGACCTGCGCGGACTGAGTCCTCCACCCTCTCCAAGGTGTTAGCTTACATTCGCAGCGTCTCTAAATACTTGTCCAAGCCGATGAATTTTGTCGCCACCTGCGCCAGCTCGCGCGAGGCGTGGTTCCAAAATACGACCTCGACCTTATAACCATCTTCCTGAAGTGCTTTGATGGTCGGCACATAATCTGCATCGCCCGCAACAAGCGTAAAGATATCCTTTTTCGGATCACCAGACTTGTAAGCGTCCTTCGTCAATAGCGTGGCAATACCAGTATCAATTTTCTTTTCCTTGTTGGCATAATTTCGGTCTTCGAGGTGAACATCGAAGCCGGCTTTCTTGGCAAACTTCCAGATTCCGTCATTAGGAGGCGGGCGCGATCCGAAGAGCGCAGCACGTTTGATTTGGCGATTGTTCTGCCCAAAGAGAAATTCGTGCAGTTTGCCAAAGCTAATCTGGTAGCCGTGATCAAGGACACCACTGTTCATCGCCTCTTTGATGTCCTTCGCAAGCCCCTGCTTAACTGCACTGACACGACGACCTTCGATATAAAGATTGGAATTGTCGACATAGACGTAGTCCATTCCATCACCCTCTCATAACCCCAACGATCCAACTATGGCCCAGTCTAGGGTGAAAAGGCATAGACGTTGAATGGAAAAAAATACTATTGGCTAAGTGCTGAAATCCTTGGTACGCCCAAGGGGAATCGAACCTTGGTCCCGTCGTGAGTGGGCGGTGTCCTGACCGCTAGACGATGGGCGCGTTCAAGAACAGCGATAGGCTTCGTACCATCACGCTAGGGCAATCAACGGCGACGCGCGCCAGAAGCGACGGCCCCTCCGGCGTTTGGCAGTGGAAGAGACTTAAGGTCACTACACCCCAATTAGGCGACGGCTCTAAGTTCGGCCTCCGCCAGCGTGCCCAGGCCCGCGCATTCGGCGCATGCCATGGTCTGCCCCGGACAGCCGGCCCGATGCGTGCCTTGCGGGCAGCAATGCCCTTTCGACTCACGCCATTTCAAGCAATCGAAAACCTGCCCGCTGCCGTGACAGCACGGGCATATGATTTTTGCCGAACTCATACCTGCTATGCCCAACCAAATCCGCGCTGCCGCAGATGCTGTCCCCGCACCGCAAGTAACAGAGATTGCTACGCTTTCAAGCGTCGCGGCCTGACTTAAATTGGGTGTATCCGGGTACGCGGACTTGCCGGATTTTCGCTGATGCCGCCGACCCTCACGGCCGAACGCGATCCGCGCGGGGGCTTGTCTGAAATGTGAATGAAAGAAACGGCCCAGCCGATACTTGGTACGCCCAAGGGGAATCGAACCCCTGTTCCCGCCGTGAGAGAGACAGCTTGGCGTTGGTGGAGAGTCCATAGCCGTCCATATTTGTCTTTCTGCACGTAATAAAATCAATAAGTTACGAAATTTCGTCCACGCTTGTCCACAGCGATCCATACCAGTATATTACACGGATATTACACGGAGCGAGGGACGAAGAATGGCCAAGGTGCTGGAAAAAAAGGGCCTCAGCACGAAAGTCGCGCGCGAAGGATTGGGGCTTGGCGATCATTGGGAATCGGTCGATCTCAATATTCATTTGGGATACAGACGCGGCGCGGCTGGAGGATCATGGTTGGTCCGCTGGCGGCATGAGGCTGGATACCGTCGCCATCCGTTAGGCGTCGCCGACGATGTCACAAGTTCTGGCACTATGGATTACAACGCTGCCCGAAAGGCGGCTCGGGATCATGTCGCCGGCCTGCGGAAGGCTAATGAGGCGAAGATTGCCGCCGACGCCGCAGCAGCCAAAATCCTTGCCGCCGGACCCGTGGTAACGGTCGAGCAAGCTGTATCTCACTATATCGAGACCCGTGATACTAGGGCCAGCAAGAGAGCCGGCCGCCAAGTTCGGTCCGATGCCGGCCAACGTTTGCGACGCTATGTCTTAGGTCAGCCCGCCCGAGGCAAACAGCCCGCTATCGAACCCGCCTCCATCGCATCGATAGCCCTGCACATGCTTGCGGATGGCGATATCGCGATGTGGCGCGATGCATTGCCAGCAGAGTTGAAGCAGTCGTCTCAACAACGGCTGATCAATGATTTTCGGGCCGCGTTGAATGGCGCCCATGATCGCAACCGATTGGAACTAGCCGCTCTGCCAGGAACCTTGAAGCATGGATTCCGTGCCATCGAAATTGATGATGAGCAATCGCCTGCCGGTGAATCTCAGGTTCTATCCGATGGCGAAGTTGACCGGCTCATTGCCGCCGCCAAGGCCATCGACAAGGCCCAACAGTGGGAAGGTGATCTCTACCGTTTAGTTCTGCTGTTGGCTGCGACTGGGGCGCGCATGTCGCAGGTTTGCCGGATGCAAGTTTGCGATGTCCAATCGCGCCTCAAGCGGCTGATGATTCCTACCAGCCGGAAGGGTAAGAAAAAGAAGATACCTGCCGTATCGGCCGCAGTCGGTCTCGACGTCTTGGATGTCCTGGCACCAATTTGTAAAGGTCGATCGCCTGGTGCAAGCCTTTTAGAACGCTGGCGGAAAGAGCAAGTTCCCGGTGCGATTACATGGCAGCGGGGCGAGCGCGGCCCCTGGCGTTCCGCATCCGAATTGTCTAGGCCATGGCAAGAAATTCGAAATCTAGCAGGACTTCCAAGCGCGACCCCTTACTGTTTTCGTCACACATCCATTGTCCGTGCTATAGAAAAGAATAATCCTATCAGAGTCGTTGCTGCTAAGCACGATACTTCTACTGCAATGATCGAAGCTCACTATTCGCGATGGATCGTTAGCGACCTTGAAGAAATGCTCAGGTCCTCGATCAGGCCGATGGTGCCGATGGAGGATGATGGGGGAAGCGTAGTGGTACCAATCAGGCCCCGCGCCTAGTTCGTCCACAGCCGTCCACGGCATCTTGACTGCTTTTCAGGTTGCCTCATACTGCAGCGGTAATTTCACCTACTCTTAACGGCCGGCACGGAATTGTAAGCAGGCAACTGCGTGTGCCCGGTACGGAGCGGAAAAACCCTGGAAAAGGGGGCTTTCGCTTTGCGCGTGGACCCCGAGTAAGGTCACCGCGTTGCGCAAGAAATTACTGATATCCAAGCACCAGGAACCTGACGGAGAGCGTCAGCATCAGGTCCAGATTCCTCGGAAGCCGGCGTATCGCCTTGCTGAATTCCTCCACATCTATCCGGGGAGTCGCAGCAAGCTTTTCGAAGTCATTGCGGCAGGCCGTTTGATCGCTCGCAAAGAGGGTGCGTCGACCATCATTCTGCACGACGAATACGAGGAGTACCTCAGATCCCTGCCGAAGGTTGATCCGAAGACAGTCGGTCCAGAGGGTGGCGAGTGATGGCCAGGATCGACTTCGAGCTGGTCGAACACGTCGCCGATCTCGTCGCCAGGAACTTCCATTCCTTCGACCGGCCCTTGGTGCCTTCGATCTGCCGCCGGCTTGGCGTCGAGAACGTCGTCGCCATCTACGCGATCCGGCGGGCTGCCGAGATCCGCCCCGAACAGGCCAAGGGGGCGCGGCATGGCGGCAGCAAATAACCGCCGACCGGGAGCGCAATCCCAGTCGGCGAAGTCATTTCAGGAAAATGCTGGATCGCAGGAATCTTATTCAGAAGGCGATCCCAATGCAATCCCAGCGGAGACTCTGGCCGAAATGGTCCGGCTTTATCGAGCCGGATTTTCCCTTTTGCCGCTCGGCGGTGAAGACGGGAAAGCGGCAACCTTTATCTTCAAGGATCGCGCGCGAGTTCCATTGCTCAGTGTTCAGAACAGAATGCTTGCAAGCAAATCCAAAGCCTTCGGTATTAGGCTTGATGGCATGCTGGTTGTCGATGTCGACACCGACACTCCCGAGGCCACCGACTATGTGCGAAAGCACTTCGGCCTCTCTCCGGTCCAGACCAAAACCGGGCGGGGCCGGCACTACTTTTTCCAATATACAGGCAAGCCGCTTCCTTCGGTCCAACTCCCCGGTATCGAGATCGATTTCAAGGTGGGTGGCAACGAATATGTCGTCGGTCCGGAATCGATACGCGTCGATGGGATCAAATACGTTCCGGTCATACGACTTATATCTATCGCCGCATTGCCGTCATTTGTGGATCAACGCGGCGCCGAGCGTCACACGACCTGGACCGGTAAAATTCCTGTCGGGAAGCGCAACAAGACGCTGTTCAACAAGGCGCTGGAATACGCTCGCTATATCGCAACCTATGATGATCTGCTGGCCGACCTTCTGGCATTGCGCACAATCATTTTAGAGTTGCCTTCTGATTTTCCAGATTCCGAAGTCAAGAAAATCGCGAGGTCAGTCTGGAAATACAAGGTCACCAACAACCTCTGGGAAGGGCGGAATTCGGTTGTGAAAATCCGTCGTGATATCATTGAGCGACTTCTCCAGCGGGATCATGGCTGCGATGCCTTTTCCCTCTTTTCGTTGCTGCAGAGCAAGCACGGTCACATACCAGGGAAGCTGTTCGGCATTGTCCCCGATGCCATGGCCAGGGCTAGGCTGATACCGCTGGGCAGGAACAGTGTGATCAGGGCGAGGGACATCCTGATCGAGGAAGGCTTGCTGGCACGAGCGGGCAAGAAGGGGATGATGATCCTGTACCGGCTAACTGAGGGGGGAGGGTGTGATGATTATATTGAATCCCTATCCGGGACGATAGGAGATGCGGCATGAAATCCTGCCAGCTGGATCTCTTCGACTGGGCGAATAATCGGCCGACCGCGAAAATCATTTCCATATTTCCAAGGCTCGCCGCGAAAATTCGGGTCGAGATTTACGGCGGCAATTTCGAAAATCCCGTAATTAAATCGCCGGCCGGCGGAAATGTGGAAAATCTCCGGCGCCATTTTTATGGAGGCGCCGGCAATTAATGAAATTCGAAAATTAAAAACCAGAAAATCAACAAAAAGGAGCGGATGGATTATGGAAATTGAGCATGAAAACGACAGGCAAAAATCTGAAATCGGCGGCACCGGATAAATCGAAGGCCTCTACCGCCAAGACCGCGAAGCAGAGAAAAAACGAATGGAAGGAACGGAAGGATAGAGGCGAGGCCGTATTCCCCCTGACCCTCAAAGTCGCAGAGGCACGAGACGCTTTCCTTGCTGCCGGCGTATTGCAGGAGTGGGACAGCGAGGATCCGAAGGAAATTGGCGAGATCGCATCTCGCATCGTGAAAGCTGTAATCAGGTTCGTGAGCGGCCATGGTAAATTGCCCTTAGATCTAGACAGAGTCGGTATCAGGACACTTGTGGGGTTGCCATCCGACCTGTTCGCCAACTGTCACCGCGAGCGGTCGCGGAACGCGTTCCAGGTCACCGATCTGCGGGCTGCTATGTTCGAGCCTCATCCTACCGGAGGCTTGATCGTGAACGCATTAACGAGTCATCTCAATCGCCAAGACCTTGATGCCGTCCTCAGACTGGCAAGAGCTTTGACCAAGGCTGAGAACAACGTTGGTTCTGCTCACATCGATGGTCGCGAATTCTTGCAAGACGTCGCCGATGTGATCAAAGCAACGGTCGAAAAAGAAACCAAGTCGTTGGCAAACCGCGTTCGTTTGCTCGAACTTGCGACGAGCCCGCAAAACGATGCCAAGCGTGGCGTTGCGAAGGCCCGCGCCACCAAGGTGAAGCTATGACCCCGTCGCAGGCAATTGCATTCGCCACTGAGGCGCTTGGCAAGGTTCGCGATAAAGTTCTTGTCGACTACGAAGCCACCCTCAAGAAGCAGGACATCAACGAGCGCGAAATCACCGTACGTCTCGCCGCCTATCGACGGCAGATGGAGACCTGGTTCCAGCGTTCGATTGAAGGGATCAAGAAGCGTTATCCAGTCCATTGAAAACCTGTCGTTGGCCTGGGCGTTTCCCCTTCCTCTCAGGCTCACTGGCCGCCGCGCTGTGACGCCAGCGTGGCGGCGCCACTAAAGGAGGTGGGGGGATCAAAATGTGGACAGCAGGCAACGCACGCCGACCGCAGATTGCTTCAGCCGCGCAATTTCTTTGTGAGCCGGCCGCCGTGGTTTCGAATTTTTTTACGCCAAGGCTGCCGAGACACTTTTAACGATGCTTGAAAGGCTCAGCAAATTGCCCGAAACCCTGAATTCACCGGCCCTTCTCCAAGCAGCAAAAGGCCTTAAAGGAGCCGACAAAAGGTCATTTCGCGACGCATTTCACCGGTTTTTCTTCAATGCCGACGTCGTTTCGCCTCATGATGCGACGCTTCTGCGCGAATTCTTCGAAGCGAAAATGAGGGCACAGCTTTTGAAGGAGATGTTGACCAGCGAGATGGAGGACGAGGGTGCTGCGAGGGTGGCTACGCCTTCTGTCCTCGCCCTCATACGACAGTCCGATGCCACCTCAAGGCTCGTGCTGAAGCTCGCCGATCGCCTCAAGTCGCCTGCTCGCTGACAGGTAAGGGTGATCCTTCGTGCCAAGCCTGCGCGTACTGGTGGGTTGCGAATACACAGGAACCGTTCGCCGGGCCTTTGCGGCTCGTGGCCACGACGCTTGGTCCTGCGATTTCTTGCCCGCTGAGGATCGCAGCAACAAACACATTGTTGGCGACATCCGACACATGCTGGCTGACGACTGGGATCTGCTGCTGGTAGCTCACCCGCCTTGCACACGACTTTGCAATTCCGGCGTGAGATGGCTTTCGAAGCCACCACGCAACCGAACGTTGCCAGAAATGTGGGACCAGCTAAATGAGGGCGCAGATCTGTTTTCGGCGTGTTGGAATGCACCGATTAAACGGATTTGTGTCGAGAACCCGGTCATGCATCGGCACGCAACGGCTCTGATAAAGGGCTATGAAAAACCGGCTCAGATCGTGCAGCCTTGGTGGTTTGGCGATCCTCAGTTCAAGGCTACGGGCCTATACCTCAGAAACCTGAAACCCTTAGTTCCAACCCAGCGCCTCAATCCGCCGCGACCCGGAACAGCCGAGCATAAGGCTTGGTCGAAAGTTCATAGAGCGTCGCCTGGTCCCAATCGTGGCCGTGAGAGGTCACGTTTCTTTGCAGGAATCGCTGAAGCTATGGCTGAGCAGTGGGGCTGATCCAAGTCACCTATCCAAGGTGATCCGCGAGTGATGTTGGCCACGCCTTGCTTATCGCATGCCATAAGTGCTTCAGTAGTTGCAGGGGGAAACTAGATGCCAAAGAAATTCACTCACACGCAAGCATTTGCACATTTTGATACGGTGCCGACGAACGTCCAATGGAGTTGGTCCGCGAGAAATGAGAGCAAAAAGATCGTCGTTGTTACTCTTTGGCAGGACGAGTTCAAAAAGGTTGACGGGAAGCTGGTCTATGCCCGGGGCGCGCTGTGGGACGACGCCAAAAGGCGAAACGGGCACAACGAGCTTATGAAGAACCTCCGCTGGGCTCTCGACAACTGTGATGGGTGGCTAAAGGTCATCGTTGCTATTCCCAAGGACAAAAACGCGCGACCCCGTTCCATTGACGAGTGTTTCCCTAGCAAGATGCAGGTCCGAGTTATGCAGCTCGACGAAGCCACCGGTGAGTTCGCGCTGGAAGCGGTATCCCGGATGGTCGCTTAACGGGCGTGGATCGCACATTTTAGGAGGGTCTAATGCCTGTCAGATATTACTCGGAAGAGAAAAAGCGGAACTTACGCGCGGTACAGATTTTCAGCATTCTCTCGGCGGCAGCCCATCGACGGGAAACCTTGACCTACGCCGGATTGGCGCAATTGCTCGGTTATGCCGGAGCTGGCGTTTTCGCTCAGACGCTCGATCTCATTTTGAGATGGTGCGCCGCCAATGAGCTGCCGCCACTGACGGTGTTGGTCGTAAATTCTGAAACCGGCCTGCCTGGAGCCGGGTTCCAAACTGCTGACGATCTCCATTCCGCAAGGGAAGAGGTTTTTAGTTTTGAGTGGCTGGACGTGTTGCCGCCGACAGTTGACGAACTGGACGCGGTCGTCGGGTAAACGCTTGGATCTGCCTCTTGGATAGATCAGCCTTTTATAGTGCCTCGCAAGGCGGCCACTTCGTCATATGAAATTGTCTCGGTGCTCCAATTCTCCTCATATCCAACGGTCGCGCGCCCCTCGACGCTGAAAGAGACATGATTGTCCCAAAACGAGTCAAATATCTGCTCGCCATCCGCGGTGTCATACGAAATGCGATAGTTTGGCCTTTGCCCTGTTCCAAGGATTCCGATCCTCATACGCGCGTTGCCGTGAAGCTTCCGGCACACAATCATGTTTTTCATCACGCCTATGACGTAGTCGAGAGGTTTGCCTAGCTTGATTGTTTTTAACGTCGCGTCGCGCGGAAGGGTCTTCGCCATATTTGGACCATTCTTGAAATTAGTACGGAAATTGAGCGAAAAGCTCGCCCATCATCTTGTCGCAAGCGGCCGGGTCTGTTGCAGCTTTGCATTCGACATTTCCCAGCGCTGTACGGGCATTTTGCCTCTTGAGCTTGGCGACCTCCTCAATGGTCAACGCTCTTTTTGTCCCGTTCTCCTCGATAGTACACGTGTCGCCGTAGCAAGTGGTTATTTGTGCCAGCGCCGATGAGCCCGAAAGGATGAACCATGTCAAAAACACCAACTTCATTTGCGACCACCTCGTTCCGAATTAGCGTGCGCCAGCTGTGACGACTTCGAGCATGAAAACGGCTCGCGGATCAATGGAGAATATGGTGGATCAGACAGACTTAAAACGATCGATGGAGATCATAGATGACACTGATTTGGAGCGCATCGCTTCGCTTGCTCTTGGGCGAATAAAGCAACTTTTTCGAGATAGACCAAACGGCGCTGGGCGGTACTCTAATCGATTGCTAGCACTTTGCCTGGTTCAGGGAGCCGCCTTGCATTTCTTGAATCAGATGACGGCATAAATGATATCGACGTTCTAGGCTTTTTCGAACGGCATCCGGAAGCAGATTTCCCTCATCGCTGGAGAGGGAACGTGGACTACGGCGCCTCCAAGTTTCGGCGCCATCCCGATGAGATCGGCTACATCGGCCGACGCATGGACATTTTCGGACGATCAATCGACCTGAACGGGCAAGCGGCGATTCCCGCCATTCAACTGTATATTTCGGGCGGAACAGCCTCTGCATGGCACTGGAGGCAGAAGGCTGGCGTTGGGATCTGGCCAGCGGAAATCCGCGGCAGGACTCTGTGGCAGCCATCCTAGCGAATTGCTGTAGTCGATTTGCCTGAGCCTCACCTTAGTGGAAGGCGACACTGTAAAATGCGACTGCCCGCCGCGCGGCGATCAGTTTCTAAACTGATGCCGTATTAATTGACGGCCCCGCCGAAAAATTAGAATACCCGGGTGGGTGGGTAATGAATGTTTTTTCTTCGTCTCGGCGCGGTAACGTTCGGTGGCATCCTTCATCGGCTGCGCTCATGCGGAAGACGCGTGCGACCCAAACTGCACGGGGGCCTGCGTTCCAATCGCTAGCGACATCGATTGCTCCTCTGGAAAGGGCAATGGTCCCGCCTACGTGCGCGCGCCGGTCATCGTTGCAGGCACGGATATATGATCTGGACCGCGATCGGCGATGGGATCGGCTGAGAAAACGGCTAGAGCCAATGCTACGGCTTGGACGGCCCGGTCCCGTTCCACTAGATGAACGCCGCTTCCTTGCCGGTGACTTCCCGCACGGCTTTCAACAGCACCTCATGCAGAACGCGCGTCTGCCGGTAGTGCTCGCAATGCGGCGATATGTATGGCTTTGCGGTGCTCAAGTGCAGCGCTTCCGCTGCCACCACAAAGCGCTCAATTTCAGCCTGTGATAATTGCAGCGAACCCTTTGATCGGGTCATGGCCCTACCCCCGAAATCTTTCCGTGTGCCAGACGATTTTGCCGTCGATCTTCATGGGCTGGTGGATCATCAGGCGCTTCGTCAGATGCTCGGGATGCCCCTCCGGCAAGGTGATTTTGATCTGCGGCTTGCAGCGGTTGCAGCCGAATTTGAGCTTCTGCGGATCTACACCGCCCTCACACATTTCACCTTTTCCAAAAATTCTCCATTGGTCAACGCTGTGATTACTTCTGTCAGCTTGCATACTATTTAGGTGTCACTACGGGCTGGCGCGAGACGCAAGGAGTAGATAACAAGCACCTAAATAGAGACGGCTGTGATTTGAAAAAACTGGACGAAACACGAAGACGCTGGTTCGCACTTCGGTCTCACAATGAGACGAGACGGCGCGATCGCGTGCGTAAACCGAGTGCATGGGGGCCGGTCAAGCGACCCGCCACTGGGTCTCGGATGGCCTATCGCGTCCAAATTTGGGAGGGCGGGGAGGTTGAATGGGCTATTTCTTCAACAGCGGGACGCAAGCCGCCCTCACCTCTCTGCTTCGATAGAAATCCCGACGACACTTATCCGTTCTTCGCAGCGCTCCGAGCGGGTTTTCAAAAGGCCATCGAGACCCATCAAGGGTTCGTTCATAGGCCAGAGGGAGGCAGGGCGTTTCCTCGAATCTCGACCTTTCACGATTTCGGCCAGCTCAGTGACATTTCTACCGCCGCATCGGTGGTCCTGGCCGCAGAATATCAGCGAATTTCTACCTTGGTCGACGTCGTGCCCCCTACGGTGAATTTGAATAAATGGAACCCAAATGTGTATGCCAAACTCACTCAGCTTGGCTTCTTCGAGATACTCGGCATCGAGAAAAAAGTCCGACCGGTCGTAAATGAAAGTGGCAAAACCCGGACCATGCGGATCGTCCGGGCGCAAAATCTTGACGCCCTTGAGTCCATTGACGAAGCGCTCAAACAGTTGGCCTTGTTCCTCGACCCGAGCGACAATCTCTCCGAAAATGTCATTGTGGAGTTTTTGACCGGTCTGAGCGAGGCGATCACAAACGTGATTCACCACGCCTATGCCGATGGGATGGAGATTCCCGACAGACACATCAACAGCCTTTGGGTCACCGCGACGGCAGACCGATTGGAAAACTCGATGACCGTTGTCGTGTATGACCAAGGCGCTACGATCCCTGTAACCTACCCAAAGATGGAAAGATTGGAAAAAGTCACCAGATATGTGGAGCGGGCAATTCGCCGGCGGCTGGAGCGGGCACTTCGCCGTCCCTCAAGCAGTCATCCATATGAAGACGACCCGACCTATATACGAGCAGCGATGCGCTACGGAGGCTCGCGCACCGATCAGCGGCACCGCGGTCTCGGGTTGCCTCAGATGTTCGATGCTTTGAAGCGCATCGGAGAGGGTAGTCTCAGCGTCTTCAGCCGCGGCGGCTGGTGCAAAAGGACGCATAATGGACGGTTTACGTCTGGTGCCCTATCATATTCAATCGGTGGAACGCTTGTCGAGTGGTCGGTTAAGCTCCCCACGCAAGGACGCACGCGATGAAAATTGATGTTGCACAGGAATTCTACACGTACCCCGCTGGGCGCTTTCCCGAAGACGGTGCGCACAATGGTCAGCTCTTCCGGGACGAGTATCTGGTGCCGCGCATCAATGAGATAATCGCCAGGGGTCTTTCAGAGGAACTGACAATCGATATCGACGGGGTCAGGTCTTTCGGATCATCCTTCTTGGAGGAGTCCTTCGCCGGACTGATACGGAACGGGATATTTCCTAAAGAGGTAGTGAAGCGGATCATTCGCATTCACTGCACGAAACCCCACCTGCTGTTCTTCAGGGATATGATCGTTTCGCTAATCGAGGATGCGCGCGTAGAAGCCCACGCACAGGTCGCCTAGTCCTATGGATAAGGTGTTGATCGCGCTCGTCAGTTTTCTGGCGGGCGTATTCTTTCAACAGTATCGAGCCGCTCGGTCAGAGGAAGGCGCACTTATCAATGAGCACATCAAGGACATCGAGAAGTTCAGCGAAGCCGCCCAAACATACTGGTTGAAAACGCCCAAGGATCTCGAGGAAGAAACATTTTTGGCTGCGAAAGTCAGGGTAACCCACGCCGGCACAACTGGGCTCTACGAGAAAATAACCCGCATTTGCGAGCCGAAGCACTCTGAGTACCAGGCTGGGATGCAGGAGCTTTACAAATCTGCCACCGGCGGGACTTTTGAAAGCGCTAGCCGCAAGTTGGACCCAGAACGTGCAATGGCGACAGCGGATCTAGCAGCGAATGCCATTCATCTTCTACGCGTCTCACGGGTCAGTCTTCTCTCGCTCGGCCACATGGGGCGAGTTACGAAGTGGTGGTTCAAGGATCTGTGGCGTGACTACGGACCAAAAGAGTAACTAGCGCTTCTGCTTAGCCATGCAGAAACCGTCGTGATGACGGTTTCTGCAATTCGTGCACACCAACACCTCCGACGTTTGATCCTCGTGTCCCGACCGAGCCGGCGCTGAAGCTCCCATCGGTCCAGCATCTTGATGTGATCGCAGGCATAGCAATTGCCCGGGACGACGTACCACTCCTCCATACGCACGGCAGATAATGTTGGCTTTTCCCGCACAGGGATAGCAGGGCCGCTCGCACTTCGCGTTACAGAGCACAGCCACGATGTCGCCGACCGTGGGCTTCTCCGACGCAGTCATGAGCTTCAGGGCGCAAAAGTACGCCGTGTTCGATATCAATCGAACGTCTTTGCCCGCCGTGGCTCTCGCATGATCGGCAGGCAGCACGTCTTCACCACCGATGTCGAGATCGAGAAGATCGTCGCAGCCCGCACCACAGACTGGCCCCGAGCCGCGCGGGACCCGGCGACGAAGTTGGCAGTCTGGTTCCACCGGCAAAACCAGAACCTCGTGAAGGAGTTCAGGCTGTGAGCGACCCTGCGCCTACCATCGTCACAAATTCACTGCCGCCCACTAAAATAAATCGTCAACGTTGAGCGGCCAAAATAGCGCGACACCTCTTTGACCATCCCATGCCGGCTGAGGTGCTAGCGGAACCTTGGATGGAACCACCCCCGGGAGGCCAGGCTCATCGCCGCCACAGTCGCCAGGTCGGGCTCCCCGTGCTCCCTCGCGACCCCCACGGCCATTGCGACCTGCGCGCCCTGGCCGTCCTGCTCGACCGGGAGATAGATCATAGTTCACAAAGCCAAAGTTTGTTATTGCATTAGGACTGCCACCAAGGACCAGCGTCCCGCCGTCCGCTCCGTTCCCCCCGGCGCCACCGCTACCCCCAACTCCCCCGCTACCACCGTTGCCCCCGGCTCCGCCACGTACGGTGCATGTTCCGCCAGGATAGTTGGTTGAGTAGCCGAATTTCCCTTCGCCTCCATCACCTCCATCACCTCCATCCTGCCCATCCTGCCCATCGCCACCCCCCTCGCCGTCTTGCGCAACAACTTTTATCCGCATGTCAAAGTAGGTTGGCTTTGGGGCGCCCGGTTGAATGCGGATCTCTTGGGCGATCAGGAAAACGGGGATGGGCTTCGGGGCACTAGCACCAGAGTTCCCGCTTGCACCAGCCAAGCCATTTGCCCCGTCACCGCCTTTTTCCCCATAGGTTGCTTTCTGTCCCCTTTGCGCTGGCGCGAACGGCGCGATGCCGCTTTGATTTCCGGCCCGCCTCCCGTCGTCGAAAACAATAGAAATTGTATCTACCGGGGCTGCGACGTTTATTATTCGCGCAACCACAGCAAAGAAGTGTGTGTCCTTGTAATTCATTACAAGCGTAGACTCAGGGCTAAATGTAATAACATCAGCTTTCAGTATTGCTATTTTGTTAAACGTTACCTGTTTATCGACACGAAACAGGTTCCCCTGAATTGGCGCATCCTTTATCTGATCTATAATATCTTGGACACGCGGATCGGCAGGTAGAGCAGCCATTATCACCCCCAATTAAAAGTAGAACTGTAAGCTATTGTACAACTTCAGCAATGTCGAGCCTGCCTGCGCCCTATAAAAGCGGCCGGCTCGACGGAGGCCGCTCGCGCGTCAGTCCACAAAGCCAGTTATCGTGATGCACGATTGCGTCCAAGATCGTCGACTCATAGACACTCCCTGTGTCTTGCTCGATCTCGCTGCTGTCGATCCCTGGCGTCGGCGACCGCTGTGTACAAGCCTCCAGATGGCCTGAGTACCACGTGGAAGAGTGGCGCGGAGAGCAGTTTGTCTCATCTTACGTCACAAGCGCCGAAGATCCCTTAGCGGCAGTGGAGAAGGCTACCGGCCGACGAGTGTCGCCAAGAGCGCTTCAGGAGCACTGGTTTAGGGTGGTCAATGAGGACGCGGGCAGCACGCACGACGTCAGTCTTGAAGATCGTGCTGCTGGGGAGTTCGCAAAATGACGAGAATTGCGGACTTAAGGCCACCTAGATGCGGTACGACCCACGAGCCCTCGCCAGACGGGCACGATCATTTCCACCTTTGCCCGATCTGCGGTCAGCAGATCGACCGCAGCGACTTCCGGCAAGTGATGTGGCACGAGCAGCCAGACCTCGAGCCCTTGGAACTGGAGCATTAGGAGGGCGCGGTTACAGGGTAGCTCTAGGATGCCGTCTGCCTCGCCAAGCAAGTTCGACTATGATCCAAATACCAAGGTTCTCTCGGTCTGGTTTGTGGCCAGCGGGAAGCACTACGAGTTCTTGGAGGTGCCGCCCGAGGCCTGCGACGCGTTTCAATCTGCGTTCGCTAAGGGCGGCTACTTTAACAGCCGCATCCGCAACCACTACGCATTCCGGCTTGCCGAATGAAGACGAGGTGCTCCATCTGGCGATTGCAAAACACTCCCGCCCCGAAGCATGCAGCGGCTTGACCTCATATCCTCCTAGAGGTGGTCCCACCGTGGGACGGATAGACTGGGGTCAGCAAATTGTGCGAATTTGCGATAGGGCCGGTTTCGGGATGAGTGGTCAGAAGCCGGTCGACCGACTTGCAATGTGCTGATCTCGCGGAGTGTGTTGAGGTCGTCTCACCGTGAGACAAGTCGAGATCAGCAGGGTGAAGCCGAATCCTGACTCGGATGGCGGCACCGCCTACCTTATATAGATACCAACGGCCTGCTGGGCCTGTTGGAGGGCACCATGAAGGCGGAGCAATTCTTCACGCCGTTTACGTACAGGACTGCTGTCGCGAGGGAAGCTGCTCAACGCGTCCTGGAATTCTTTGAGTACCTGGTTCTTTTGTGGGCTTTTTGGGCAGGCTACATGAAAATACAGAGCAACGTTTTGTGGGTCTGCTCGCTGGTGATCAGCTTGTCGATCCTGGTTTTCTTTCATTCGCTTCTGCCGCAGACCATTTTGTATCCATCTAACCCAAGGCTAGAATGGATCTACAACATCGCCATGTCGTTAGGGATGACGTTACTGGTGGCTGCCTTAATGGTGCTCTCGGTGAGGGCAATCGCCGGTCTTATCCTCACGGGAAGCAATGAGTAAGCCACCTAAACGTCCAATCGATCTAAGGCGCGAATCCGGATTCTCGATGACAATCGGGGGCCAGGGCGACGGTGCAGCTGTTATAGATATGGTCGCGACCGCAGGGTCTGCTTTTGTGATAAAGCAGAACTCGGTGCATGAGATCAGACTCGCGGATCAAATTGATCCTGATCGCACAAACATTAATGTCCCCAACACTCAACAATTGTTCGCTGAGGCTGGTTCGGATTCCGACATCGTCGCCCGAACATTCCTTTCGGCCGACGCACTTTTTACAAAAACTCATTTTCCGGATGAGAAGGTGAGAGACCGAGTAGTTTTGGTCTCGGCCGAAATCATGACCCACCTTCTGGCAGCGCAGAAGGTTCTTGATCACCTACAGGCAGACCAAGAAAAGCGAATTGCCGATGTAAAGGCGTCGAACGATCCGACAAGATTGCCAGCTGTTACGGAGGTCGAGAATCGAGCGAACACGTTCATCCAAAAATCAGAGCACGCGCTTCAGGCAATTAATCGCCTTGCTGAAATCTTTTATGGTTCGCAAATGAAGGCGGAGGGAAAATTTCCCGACAACCTCGCTCTGACCTTTGCGAAGGCTTTTGGAGAGGATGCCCAATCAACCACATTTGCAAAATCCATGGCGGTTTTTGGCCATCATGTTCGCAACACACGACATTGCGTCGAACACCGGAACGAAAATCAGCGGATCGTAGCGAAGGACTTTCAGCTCAGGTCAGACGGAAAAGTTTACCCACCGTCGATCGCAGTGGTACACCCTAAAACTCCCCTGGAGGAAACCGAACTCACGGCCTTCATGTCGGACTGGATCGAGGGACTGCTGGCTGTTACCGAAACGCTGCTCCTCTATCTCGCTGACAAAAATCACGTTCCTTTTGGAAACTTCCCGATGGGGGTGGGTTACGTACCCGAGGATCAGCGGCGCCTGCACAAAGTACGCGTGGGCTACATAATAAACATGGGCGGCAAATTGCAGCGCATAGGCTAGGTGTTGCGGCCGCCGTCCACTGCCGCCAAAGCCGTCATAATCGCGCCAATCGCGATTGTCGGCGGCATCAAACGGTAGCTTGGATTTCCCCAGCTGCCACAAGGTAGGTCGGCGCGTGACAATTTGCGAATAAATTGATTTCGACAAGGACAAACTTCTTCTTCGCATATAAATTTCCGAATTTGTAGTACTTATCGGTCACAACCAAATCTATCTGGTGCAAGTATTCATTGATGTTATCTAGCTAGTCACCTCCGATATATGTGAAATCGCGGGGCGGTCCTTGGCGATAATGTATTGCTTCAGATATGATTTAAATCCACCATGACCTAACTCCTGCACTGCAAATGAGTGGGCAATTTTGCCAGAAGCTGGCGAAAATGGCCATCCCAGAACGTCTGCATGAATTTGTGAGCCCCTTTCCCAAGAGATTGAAATCGTGGGTTGCGCAGCATTGCGCCCTGAAAGTCTGGGCTGAACATTGAAACCATGGAATATTTGTTCTCTGGATCAACAACGCCATGAAAAATGGTTGGCGGGCCCTGGGGTGGTCAGCATCGAAGATACAGCGGCAAGCCCTCAATTTTCATTTGTTGAGTGCGCTGGCTGTCGTCAGGCCCGCTTATGGCAAGTGAGTCTGACGCGTACTTTTCTTTCTCCCGGAGAATATCCCCAGCGCCCCTCGGGCGAAACGAAATGTGTCTCGCAAGAGCCGCTGCTCAAATCGACCGGTGATGGCCGCACAGCGCTCGCAACTCGATCCTGGCAAGATTAAGTTCCCCCCGAGTCCTTTGGGTATGATGTGCTCTTCGGTGAGCCGAATTTGCGGCGGCTCGCGATCGCAGTAGATACACCTCCCGACACCAACTTTTGGTCGCCGTATCTCTGGCTCCCCTGGCCGCGAAATCCTGTGGGTTGATATGATCACTTGTTCTCAGTCGGGGGCCAATTTGCCTTCAGCATCACTGTCGCGAAAATCTTGCATTGAAGCATGCCGCAAACCCTGCTCGCCACGCAAGTGCTTCACACGCCCGACTAGGCCCGGCTTAACCCAAACCGTCGCCAGCCGCTTCATCAGTCCGGCAGGCTTCCATATGGCTGTAGCCAGTCCTGCACCCACTGAGGGAGAGGACTCATTTCTAGAAGACTGTTTTTGGCATCAGTGATGGACTGCGAACCTGTCCTAGACGCTCTTTCGAGCCTGCCTATTGCCTCTAAGACATCTAAAGCTGCAGCGCGATCGCCATAGGCCTTCAACATATCGTTCCAATGAATAATGGAGGCGGCAACTACCGCGAGAGTCGTTAAATGAATTTCCGGCGATTTGGGCTCCTGGTGGCGATGCGTAAATTTGTGGCGGACCTTAAATAGGTTGCGAACAAGGTCAGCTGGCGCGGGGCGGCAGAGCGTCGAGACATAGGTCTCCATGCTCGCCCATCTTGCGCTGTCGTTCTCGCCAAACAGAATGTCCAGCGTTCCAACCGCTTGAGACACAAATTGACCGAGTGTCGTCGAATTGAACGCTAGCATCAAAGCGTGCGCACAGCTTTCGACCCCTCCAGAAGCTTGGCCGTTGAGTAGATTTGCACAGATGGTTGGTGCACCAAGAATTGCGGCATCGACGTCGGCCATCGTTCGCTTACCGAAGGGCTTCATCATCATGGTATTCGGCCAGCTAAGTGGCTGAGCATGGCCGGACATCCAAAACCTTTCTCGGTCAAAAACAATCGGCAATTCTGGATGTTCGGGGACGCGATTTACCCATAGCGGGACAGGCAGCGATCGGACGCCTCCTCGACCAGCGCCGGTGACTAACTCATACATTGGCTTGTAGAGGGCCATGACATTTAATGCCGAAATGATCTGTTCGGCCTTGAGGCTGGCCCGTTGCCAGCCCGAATAGTCAATTTCTTCCATGAAGCACTTAACCATCAACATTGCGTCGGGCTTCATTCGATCGCGTATCATGGCTACATTACCGCCGAATCCATCCGGACTTTGAACAAGCGCGTCGATGGCGTCGGGTTCAGGACTCACGAGAGCCCAATCCCTGTTCAAGAGCTCTAAGGTGATGTCGGCGGGATCCATCAATATTCCACGCACAGGTAAAAGTGCGTAGCGTTCCTTAGCCATTATACAGTGCCTCCCGATAGCGAAATCAATGACGCCTTTCCTGGAGTCGTTCAACCGCCCCTGATGCGCGTCACACCGGCCGGCACGCCAGGAATTATACGGTCATCATCCGGTCGGAGTTTGCGGAACGCCGGTTTTGCAGCAAGGGCGAAGCGCGGCCGGCGGGGCTGGCGCAGGTCCCGTGTATAGCGCACTACGGGGCACAGCGGGCGCAGGCAGACATTTCCGCTCGCCCTAAATCTGCGGCCACCCAAAACGCTTGGTCGCGATCATTGAAAGGTCCGTGCCACTTTCCGTTCCGGCCGGAATCTTCTCCATGAATACCGGCACCGTGATTGCATGCGGAGCAATCGGCGCGATGGATCCGGCCGCGATCTCTGGTCCAGTTTTCATAGACATAAAACGACATGGGAAGCCTCCGCTTTCATTGAGGCTTCCCACTAAGAGCATTTCCGGCTGCGAAACTAGTTCACTAAACAGAATTATTTCGCCGCCTATCCCGTCACTCGCAACGCTGCTTGCTGGTCTATCATGAAGCCGCCACGGCGGCGCCGGAAGCCCTTGAAGGTGTCATCGACCATGGCGGTAGCATCGGGATAGAGAATGCAGCTGTAAGACTGGCCGGCCATCATTGCCGCGATCTCCCTGGCGTGTTCCGGGTTGTCGGCGAGGCATCGCTCGACATGAGAATCTAGGACTGGCTTCCAGTTCTCGATATCGATCATGACCGCGTCCGAAGCCTCACGGCGGAGGCGCGCAAAGATGGTCCGGATATCGAACTCGCGCATGGTCTGGCTATAGTCCAGGCCGCGCCGGTTGGCGTCCGAAACGAACCTCTCAAAATCGGCTTGGCCCGGTGTGCCTTCAATCAGGTCCAGGAGATCGGGCAGCTTCGAAAGGATCATGCCGGCGACGCCAAGGATGACAGGGGAGAATAACAGGATGTCAGACCAAACCATTTCCGCAATTCCTCTAGCCTGAGGCATCGCCGGGACCTATCGAAAAAGGCGATAGCGTCCACAGCAGTCCATATCCGTTTATTACACGGATATTACACGGCGGCGGCCGGATTTGCAATAAACCCTTGATTTTCTTGGTACGCCCAAGGGGAATCGAACCCCTGTTCCCGCCGTGAGAGGGCGGTGTCCTGACCGCTAGACGATGGGCGCGTTCAAGAACCGGCGATATAGGCTGACGGTTTGGAAAAAGCAACTGGGCTTCGAACGGCCGGGCCGCTTCTGTGGAATGTCGGTTTGCGGACCTAACGTTTCGGCTCGATCAAATCCCACAGATTGCCGTAGAGATCGGCGAACACGGCCACCGTACCATAGAGCTCATGGCGCGGCGCTTCGCGGAAGTCGACGCCCTTTGCCGACATTGCTCTGTGGTCGCGGGCAAAGTCGTCGGTTTCGAGGAACAGGAAGACGCGGCCGCCTGTCTGGTTGCCGATGCTCTTCTCTTGCGCCTCGCCGTCAGCCTCGGCCAGAAGCAGCCTTGCGCCGTGACCGTTCGCCGGCGCCACCGTTACCCAGCGCTTGCCGCCGCCGAGATCGACATCTTCGGTCAGCAGAAAGCCGAGCCGTTCGACATACCAGGCAATCGCCTCGTCATAGTTGGCGACGACCAGCGCGACGGTCGCGACCCGGCGATGTCTGGCAAAGCCGCTCACAATTGCCGCCCGCTCATTTGTTGCGGATGGCAAAGCGGCCGATGAGGCGGCGCTCCGTCATGTCGTAGACGAAGATGGCGCGGCTGCCATCGGCAAGCTCGGTGTCGATTGAAATTCGGTTTCCCGACAGCGACTGGCTGATCACCTTGGCCCCGACCGGCAGCACGATGTCCTCGGCCAACGGCTCGCCACCCGGCACCTGGATGTCACTGGCGAGCGGCGGGTTCGCGGGCGGCGCTTTGCGCGATTTGTAGACAATGGCCGCGATCACCACCATAAGGGCCAGCAAAAGCAGGCCGAGATTGATGGCCATGAAACGGATGAGCCTGCCGCGCACCTTTTCGATCTCGGGATCGAGCGGCTTTTCTTCTTCGTCGGCAACGGGCCGGGCCATGGCAGAACTTTCCGGAACTTTTTCGATGAGCGCTCATAACGAAGAGACCCCTGAATTGATAGAGGCTGGACAATTCATAGAGGCGGCGCCGACCGTGCTCGAAGCCGGCGCGGAAGCGGCCGGCCAACGCCTCGACCAATGGCTGGCGAGCGCCCTCGGGCCTGACATGTCGCGCAGCCGGGTGCAGATGCTGATCCGGCAAGGTGCCGTTTCGATCGACGGCAAGCCGGTCGACGAGACCAAGCGCAAAATGAGTGCCGGCGAGCGCGTATCGGTCGTCATGCCCAAGCCCGAACCGGCCGAACCGCAAGGCGAGCCCATCGCGCTCGACGTGCTTTATGAGGACGACGAGCTGATCGTCATCAACAAGCCGGCCGGCCTCGTCGTCCATCCCGGCGCCGGCAACTGGACCGGCACGCTGGTCAATGCCCTGATCCACCACTGCGGCGACAGTCTTTCAGGCATTGGCGGCGTCAGGCGGCCGGGCATCGTCCATCGGCTGGACAAGGAAACCAGCGGCGTCATGGTGGTGGCCAAGACCGACCGCGCCCACAAGGCGCTGTCGGAGGCCTTTGCCGACCACGGCCGCACCGGCGACCTCGAACGTGCTTATTTGGCGCTGGTCTGGGGAATCCCGTCGCGGCCGACCGGAACGGTCGACGCGCCGCTTGGCCGTGCCGCCGACCGCGTGCGCCGCGCCGTCGTGCCGGAAGGCCGTGACGATGCCCGCCACGCCGTGACCCATTTCACCGTCAAGGAGCGTTTCGCCGAGGGCCAGCAGGCGTTCGCCACCGCCAGCCTGGTCGAATGCCGGCTGGAAACCGGCCGCACCCACCAGATCCGCGTTCACATGGCTCATATCGGCCATCCCGTCATCGGTGACCCCGATTACGGCCAGGCCTTCCGCACCAAGGCCAACCGGCTGCCCGAACTGCTGAAGGGTCAGGTCAAGGCATTTTCCAGGCAAGCTTTGCATGCCTGGCTTCTTGCATTTCGGCACCCGGCTACCCATTTATCGATGAGGTTCGAGGCGCCGATACCGGGGGACATGGAGGAACTCGTCGGCGGCTTCCGCAAACTCTGAACCCGAGCAATTCCAGGAAAAGTGTGAAACGGTTTTCCGTCCGGAATTGCGTTTAAACAAGCCAGCTAAAACCTGAGCGGCATTGTTCACTTCAGCGTGACACACTGTTTCGTGTTGAACAAATGCCTGTCTTTTCTGGTTTTGTTCCTATATAAATCAGTTGCCGCGGGCGAGCCTTTTGGTGCTCGCGTCACATGCCCGCCGCGTTTCGGGGGCATCACTCCAATAGAGAGGGGGCGCAATCATGGCCCAGTCACTACCCAGTATTGTTTCCGGCGAAGGCGGCCTCAGCCGCTACCTGGAAGAAATCCGCCGCTTTCCGATGCTTCAGCCGCAGGAAGAGTACATGCTCGCCAAGCGCTACGCCGAGCATGAAGACACTTCCGCTGCGCACAAGCTCGTCACCAGCCATCTTCGGCTCGTCGCCAAGATCGCCATGGGCTATCGCGGCTACGGCCTGCCGATCGGCGAAGTGATCTCGGAAGGCAATGTCGGCCTGATGCAGGCCGTCAAGAAATTCGAACCCGAGCGTGGCTTCCGCCTCGCGACCTACGCCATGTGGTGGATCAAGGCCTCGATCCAGGAGTACATCCTGCGCTCGTGGAGCCTGGTCAAGATGGGCACGACCGCCAATCAGAAGCGCCTGTTCTTCAACCTGCGCAAGGTGAAGGGCAAGATCCAGGCGCTGGACGATGGCGACCTCAAGCCCGACCAGATCACCGAGATCGCCACCCGGCTGAACGTGTCGGAAGCTGAAGTCGTGTCGATGAACCGCCGCCTGTCCGGCGACGCGTCGCTGAACGCGCCGATCCGCGCCAGCGAAGGTGAATCCGGCGAATGGCAGGACTGGCTGGTCGATGACCACGAAAGCCAGGAAGACATGCTGATCGAGCAGGACGAGCTGGAAAACCGCCGCGGCATGCTGTCGGGCGCTCTGGCCGTGCTCAACGATCGTGAGCGGCGCATCTTCGAGGCCCGCCGCCTCGCCGAGGAGCCGCTGACGCTGGAAGAACTGTCGTCCGAGTTCGACATCAGCCGCGAGCGCGTGCGCCAGATCGAGGTGCGCGCCTTCGAGAAGGTGCAGGACGCGGTCAAGGCCGCCGCCAAGCGCCAGATGCAGGCGCTGCGCACGATCGAGGCGCAGCCGGCGGCCTAAGGCTGGGTTCGGTTAAGGAACAGAAGGCGGCGTCGGGAAACCGGCGCCGCCTTTTTTGTTTTGTCGTCCGTCGGCGGTTAGCGAAAGTCGGACAACAGCTGATCTCCCCCCTTGAGGGGGAGATCGGCAGCTTCGCCACTGCCCTCTCAAAGCCCATCAAGCGGAAACTTCAGATACCGCCTCCCATTGGCCTCCGGTTCCGGCAGCCGTCCACCATTCATGTTGACCTGCAGCGCATGCAGGATCAGCCGCGGCATCGGCAGTGTCTTGTCGCGCGCTTCGCGCAAGTCGACGAACTCGGCTTCGCTGCGCGCCGCAACGAGGTGGATATTCTTTGCCCTCTGCTCGGCGACCGTGCTCTCCCAGCACGGCTCGCGGCCGCCGGCCTGATAGTCGTGGCCGACGAACACGCGCATATCGTCCGGCAGCGCCAGAATGCCCTCAATCGAATGCCACAGCCGCGCGGCACTGCCGCCGGGAAAGTCCGTCCTTGCCGAGCCGCTGTCGGGCATGAACAGCGTGTCGTGGACGAAGGCGGCGTCGCCGACGACATAGGTGATCGAGGCGAGCGTGTGGCCGGGCGAGAACAGCACCTTGACCGGCAGGTTGCCGATCATGAACGTTTCGCCTTCCCCAAACAGCCGGTCCCACTGCGAGCCGTCTGCGGGGAAATCCGGCCAGTTGTAGATCGCCTTCCACAGCGCCTGGACTTCGATGATCCTGTCGCCGATCGCCGTCGGCGCGCCGGTCTTTTCCCGGAGATAGTGCGCCGCCGAGAAATGATCGGCATGCGGATGGGTGTCCAGGATCCACTCGAGCTCCAGCCCGTTTTCGCGGATAAAATCCAGCAAGGCGTCGGCATTCTTCGTCGCCGTCGCGCCGGATTTTTCGTCGAAATCGAGGATCGGGTCGATGACGGCGCAGCGTCTCGTCACCGGGTCGGTGACGACATACTGGATGGCGCCGGTCGGCTTGTCGTAGAAGCCGGCGACCTCAGGTTTGGCCGAAGCGATGTCCAATGTCCGGCCCCCCTGCCCCTTGCCCGACAGGAACCGTTTTCTCCGTCGGGTTGAACAAGAGCATGGTCATCTGGCAAAGCGCGCCGGTCAAGCACGCCTTGCCACAAATAGGACTGAAGCCCCAAATAGCTCCGACGGAGAAAACCTAGGCTGACGGCTGCTTGGTCTTCCTGAGATAGGGCAGGATCGTCTCGAAAGCGCCAAAACGCTTGACCGCATCTTCGTTCGAAACCGCGGCGGTGATGATCACATCCTCGCCCTGCTTCCAGTTGGCCGGCGTCGCCACCTGGTGCTTGGCGGTCAGCTGCATGGAATCGACCGCGCGCAGGATCTCGTCGAAGTTGCGGCCCGTCGTCATCGGGTAGGTCAGCACCAGCTTGATCTTCTTGTCCGGCCCGATGACATAGACCGAGCGCACCGTGGCGTTGTCGGCCGGCGTGCGGCCTTCCGACGTCTCGCCGGCGCCCGCCGGCAGCATGTCATAAAGCTTGGCCACCTTGAGGTCCTTGTCGCCGATCAGCGGGTAATTCACCGTCTGGCCGGTCGCCGTCTTGATGTCGGCCTGCCACTTGTCGTGGCTCGCAACGGGATCGACGGAAATGCCGATGACCTTGACGTTGCGCTTCTTGAACTCGCCTTCGAGCCCCGCCATCGTGCCCAGCTCGGTGGTGCAGACCGGGGTGAAATTCTTCGGATGGCTGAACAGGATCGCCCAGCCGTCGCCGATCCAGTCATGAAACTTGATCGGCCCTTGCGTGGTATCGGCGGTGAAGTCAGGCGCGATGTCGTTGATACGAAGGCTCATGGCATTATTTCCCCAGCAACAGATTTCGTCAGGAGCGGCCGTGGACGGCGTCAACGCTCCGGCATTCCCGCATCTTAGCGCAAAAATCGCGGCTGCAGGACAATAGGAAACTATTATTGGCGACGGAACGAGCACTTTCGTTCTACGGACCGACGTTGGGCCGACAATCTTTCGTTTGTGCGGGGAAGGCTCAGGCCTTGTTGACCGCCAGCGACGTGGCCAGGTCTTCCATGCGCTGGGCGAGCGCGCCGAGCGCGCTGGTCAGCACGGTGTCGTTCTTGTCGGCCTTGGTCAGCGCTTCGTCGCGCGTCTTGCGCAGCGTCTGCACTTCGGTCTCCATGCCCTTGACCCGCTTCTGCAGCTCCGAAAGCTCGTCCATCACCATGATACCGGCCATCACCGTCAGCCGCTGGTCGCCGATCTCGCCGAACGAATCCTTCAGATGCGAGACATAACGGTCGAACCGCTCGGCGAGGTCGATCAGGTGCTCCTCCTGACCCTCGTCGCAAGCCATGCGATACTGCTTGCCGTCGATGGAAACCGTGACCTGTGCCATGGCCTGCAGCTCCTACCTGTCCAGCACCGCGCGGATGGTTTCCATGGCGGTCACCAAGCGGCGCGACACTTCCTTGTTGGCATCTTCCAGCCGTTCGGCGCGGGCTTCGGAATTGTCGAGTTCCTGCGCCAGCCGTGAACGGTCGGCGTTCATGCGCTGCACCTCAGCCTCGGCTTCGGAATAGTCGCGCTCGTGCTCGAGCTTGGCCGCGACGGCGTTTTCCAGCCCCTCGATGGCCTTGCCCAGCCTGTGGATGACTTCCTTGAGTGTGGTTTCGCCGGTCATGGCCTTCGTCCTGTGCCCTGCCCATCACCGAATCGCTTCGCGTTCAGAACGCGTTAACAAGGAAACATTAGGCACCGGGTGAAGGCAACGTCAACAAAGCTCTCGCGACTGTCCCCCGCTAACGCTAATGTAGGTCGCCCCATAAGGTCTCAAAGCCATCACAAGACCGGCAAATGTGCTGCCGATTTGTTGACTAAAAGCCCGTGGCTGCTATGGCACTCTTTCCTGGGCTCTGCCAAGCCCACAAATTCCCACCCCGGAGGTACCATGACGTCGCGTGAACAACATGACCGGATGGCCAATGCGATCCGTTTTCTCTCCATGGACGCCGTCGAGAAGTCCCAGTCCGGCCATCCCGGCCTGCCCATGGGCTGCGCCGACATCGCCACAGTGCTGTTCACCCGCTTTCTGAAATATGATCCGAAGAACCCCCATTGGCCGGACCGAGACCGCTTCATCCTGTCGGCCGGCCATGGTTCTATGCTGCTCTACTCGCTGCTGCATCTGACCGGTTACGAGGACATGACCCTCGACCAGATCAAGCATTTCCGCCAGCTGGGTTCCAAGACTGCCGGCCATCCCGAATACGGCCATGCCACCGGCATCGAGACGACGACCGGCCCGCTCGGCCAGGGTCTCGCCAATTCGGTCGGCTTCGCGCTCGGCGAGCGCATCATGAACGCCGCCTTCGGCAACGACCTCGTCGACCACTACACCTATGTGCTGGCCGGCGACGGCTGCCTGATGGAAGGTGTTTCCCAGGAAGCCATCGCGCTGGCCGGCCACCTCAAGCTCAACAAGCTGATCGTCTTCTGGGACAACAACAACATCTCGATCGACGGTCCGGTTTCGCTTGCAGACAACACCGACCAGGTCGCCCGCTTCCAGGCCTCGGGCTGGAACGCCAGCCACATTGACGGCACCGACCCCGAGGCGATCGCCTACGCCATCGAAGCCGCCCGCCATTCCGACAAGCCGACGATGATCGCCTGCAAGACGACCATCGGCTTCGGCGCCCCGACCAAGGCCGGCACCAACAAGGCCCACGGTTCGCCGCTCGGTGCCGACGAGATCGCAGGCGCGCGGAAATTCTTCAACTGGGACTCGCCGCCCTTCGAAATTCCGGCCGACATTCTCGACGCCTGGCGCACCGCCGGCAAGGCCGGCGTCAAGCCGCGCACCGACTGGGAAGGCCGCCTGGCCAAGGCCAAGCCTGAGTTGAAGACCGAGTTCGAGCGCCGCCTCGCCGGCAAGCTGCCGTCGAATTTCGATGCCGTCATTGCCGACTACAAGAAGAAGCTGTCGGCCGACAAGCCGAAGGTCGCCACCCGCAAATCGTCGGAAATGGCGCTGGAAGTCATCAATGGCGCGGTGCCGGAAACCATCGGCGGCTCTGCCGACCTCACCGGCTCCAACAACACCAAGACCAGCCAGACCAAGAACATCACGCCGGACGATTACGGCCAGCGCTATGTCCACTACGGCATCCGCGAGCATGGCATGGCGGCCGCCCTCAACGGCCTGACGCTGCATGGCGGCCTCATCGCCTATGGTGGCACCTTCATGTGCTTCTCCGACTATGCCCGTCCGTCGATGCGGCTGGCGTCGCTGATGGGCATCCGCTCGATCTTCGTCATGACCCATGATTCGATCGGTTTGGGCGAAGACGGCCCGACCCACCAGCCGGTCGAGCACCTGGCGGCGCTCCGCGCCATCCCCAACCACAATGTCTTCCGCCCGGCCGACGCGGTGGAAACCGCCGAATGCTGGCAGATCGCCATTGAATCGGAAAAGACCCCGTCCACCCTGGCGCTCACCCGTCAGAACCTGCCGACGGTGCGCACCGAGCACTCGGCCAGGAACCTCTCGAGCCAGGGCGCCTATGAACTGGCCGCGGCGAGCGGCGAAGCGGCGGTGACGATCTTCGCCACCGGCTCCGAGGTCGAGATCGCGCTCGGCGCCCGTGATTTGCTTGAAAAGCACGGGCACCCGACCCGCGTCGTCTCGGTGCCTTGCTTCGAACTGTTCGACCAGCAGAGCGACGCCTACCGCAAGGAGACGATCGGCAACGCGCCGATCAAGATGGCGATCGAGGCTGGCATCCGTCAGGGCTGGGATCACCTGATCGGCTCCGACGGCATCTTCATCGGCATGACCGGCTTTGGCGCTTCCGGCACCATCGAGCAGCTCTACCCGCATTTCGGCATCACCGCCGAAGCCGCGGCCAAGGCGGCGGAAGCCCGCCTGCACGGCCAGTAAGATCAGGGTCAGTCCCGCGCACCTCCGAGGCGGATTCGCGGGGTGGACCAACCTAATCGATTTAAATTCGGCCTTCTGCGGCTGGATTCTTGTGCCATCCGCCGCTATGAAGCTGCGGACCCATCTGCCGCCTCCAGCTCCCAGGGAGAGTAAAATGACCGTCAGAGTTGCCATCAACGGATTTGGCCGCATCGGCCGCAACATCCTGCGCGCCATCCATGAATCCGGCCGCAAGGACATCGACGTCGTCGCCGTCAACGACCTCGGCCCGGTCGAGACCAACGCGCATCTGCTGCGCTATGACAGCGTGCACGGCCGCTTCCCGCATGAAGTGTCGGTCTCGGGCGACCAGATCACCGTCGGCAAGGAGAGCTTCAAGGTCACCGCGATCAAGGACCCGGCGCAACTGCCGTGGAAGGAACTCGGCATCGACATCGCGCTCGAATGCACCGGCATCTTCACCGCCCGCGACAAGGCTGCCGCGCATTTGACCGCCGGCGCCAAGCGCGTCGTCGTCTCCGCGCCTGCCGAAGGTGCTGACCTCACCGTCGTCTACGGCATCAACCACGACAAGCTAAGCAAGGACCACATCGTCATCTCGAATGCGTCCTGCACCACCAACTGCCTGGCGCCGCTCGCCGCCGTGCTGCACGAGACCGTCGGCATCGAAAAGGGCATGATGACGACGATCCACTCCTACACCGGCGACCAGCCGACGCTGGACACCATGCACAAGGATCTCTACCGCGGCCGCGCAGCTGCCCTGTCGCAGATCCCGACCTCGACCGGTGCGGCCAAGGCGATCGGCCTGGTGCTGCCCGACCTCAAGGGCAAGCTCGACGGCATCTCGATCCGCGTGCCGACCCCTAACGTCTCGGTCGTCGACTTCAAGTTCATCGCCAAGCGCGCCACCACCGTGCAGGAGATCAACGAAGCGGTGATCGCCGCCTCCAACGGCAAGTTGAAGGGCATTCTCGGCGTCACCCATCATCCGAATGTGTCGATCGACTTCAACCACGATCCGCGCTCGTCGATCCTGGCGCTCGACCAGACCAAGGTCATGGACGGCAACTTCGTTTCGGTGCTGTCCTGGTACGACAATGAGTGGGGCTTCTCCAACCGCATGGCCGACACCTCGGTCGCCTTCGGCAAGACCATCGCCTGACCTGAAGGCATCGTCTCGCAGCTTCGAACGCCCGGCTTTGCCCGGGCGTTTTTCGTCAGCGCGCCGGGCAACGCGCGCCGAGCCGCCAAACGCCGGAAAATCAGCGGCATAAGGCAAAAAGCCATCCTTGCGCCTTGCACCGGCCATGCCTTCGCCCCACTCTCCCGTGAATCGGTAGAAAGAGGAATTCGAGGGGCAAATCACGGATGGAGCATGCGATCTATCTCGTCACGCTGGTCGGCACAGCGCTAGTCGTTGCCGCAGCGTTCTCGAGCCTGATCGCCTTCCGCTTCGGCGCCCCGTTGCTGCTGCTCTTCCTCTGCATCGGCCTCGCCAGCGGCGTCGATGGTCTCGGCATCGAATTCGACAATGCGCGCGTGGCATATTTTGCCGGCTCACTGGCGCTGGCGGTCATCCTGTTCGATTCCGGTTTCGGCACGCCGCTCAACGCGCTGCGCCAGGCGGCCGGACCGGCGCTGTCGCTGGCGACCTTCGGCGTAATCCTGACCACTGGCCTGTTCGGCGCCGCCGCCTATTACCTGCTCGACCTCAGCTGGCTGGAATCCTTCCTGCTTGGAGCTGCCGTCGCCTCGACCGATGCGGCTGCGGTGTTCTTCCTGCTGCGCGCCGGCGAAATCAATCTGCGCGAGCGCGTGCGCGCGACACTGGAAGTCGAATCCGGCACCAACGACCCGATCGCCATCTTCCTGACCATCACGCTGGTCGAGATCATCGCCGCCCACGCCAATCCCGAGGCCCATGTGCTGGTCACCGACCTGATCCTCGGCTTCCTGCTCAATATGGGGCTCGGCGCCGTCGTCGGCGTGCTTGGCGGGCTCGGCATCGTGCGCCTCGTTGACCGGCTCAACCTCGACCATGGCCTGCTGCCGATTTTCGTGCTGACCCTGTCACTGATGGTGTTCGCCGCCGCCGGTGCCATTGGCGGCTCGGGCTTCCTGGCGGTCTATCTCGCCGGGCTGATTGCCGGCAACTCCGACATCCGCGCCGTCACCATCCTGAAGCGCTTCCAGGACGGCATGTCGTGGCTGGCACAGATCATCATGTTCCTGATCCTCGGCCTGTTCGCGACACCCTCGCAGTTTCCGGCGATCATGGTGCCGGCGGTGCTGCTCGGCCTGTTCCTGATGTTTGTCGCGCGCCCTGTCGCCGTCTGGCTCTGCCTGATCCCGTTCCGCCTGCCGCGTCCCGAGATCGCCTTCGTCTCCTGGGTCGGCCTGCGCGGCGCCGTGTCCATCCTGCTTGCCATCACTCCGCTGCTCGGTGGGCTGGAGAACGGCCGCACCATCTTCAACGTCGCCTTCATCATCGTTCTGGTATCGCTGGTGGTGCAGGGCTGGTCGGTCGGGCCGCTGGCGCGCCGGCTCGGCCTGATCGTGCCGGCGAGACTCGGGCCGCTCGACAAGGTCGAACTCGAACTGCCGGGCTCCGCCCACCACGAACTGCTCGCCTACCGTGTTGCGCCCGGCAGCCCGGTGGCGCGCGGCGAGCGAATCCCGCGCTGGGCACGGCCCTCGTTGGTGCTGCGCGACGGCCGCTCGATGCGTTTCCAGGACATGGGCCGGCTCGCGGCCGGCGACCAGGTTTATATCTTCGTGCCCGACCGCTATCCGCGCCTGCTTGACAAGCTGTTTGCCAGCCGCGCCGTAGTCGACCCCGAGGATGCCGACTTCTTCGGCGCCTTCGCCGTCGATCCCGCCCGCTCGGCCGCAGAGCTCGAGGCCGCATACACACCGGGATTGAGCGAAGCCGAGCAGAAGCTCACCGTCGGCGCGCTGGTGACGGCAAGGCTTGGCGGCCATGCCGAATATGCCGACCGGGTGCTGATCGGCCCGATCGAATTGATCGTCCGCGACGTCGACGACAAGGGCAAGATCACCGGTCTCGGCCTCTCCTTCGAGCCGACCGCGCCGGTGGCGCGGGTTCCGGTGTTCCTGAGCGCCGGCGAGATCGGCGATCGTGTCTCCGCCTTCATCCGCAACTGGCGCAAGCCGACCGAGACGCAGACTGCAGAGGCGACAGCCAATGAGAAGGCCCTTGAGCCGACGGCGGAAAAGATAACGACAGAAGGCTGACAAGCGATCGGTTCACGCTGAGGTCCCGCATCATCACGACAGCCTTCGCCTTGATCTCAAAATTTAGCTCGCACCCCGGCTCAAGCCTTGCATCGTCATCGATGCGAGGTATGGTCCCGGCGATTTTCCACGGAAAGGAACCCGCATGGCCGCCTTCAAGACACTCGACGATATCGGCAATATCAGCGGCAAGCGCGTGCTGGTGCGCGTCGACCTCAACGTGCCCGTCGCCGACGGCAAGGTCACCGACGCCACCCGCATCGAACGCATCGCGCCGACCATCGCCGAGCTGTCCGGCAAGGGCGCCAAGGTCATCCTGCTCGCGCATTTCGGCCGCCCGAAGGATGGTCCCTCGCCCGAATTCTCGCTGGAGCCGATCGCCAAGGCTGCCGCGGAGGTGCTTGGCCGCCCGGTCGGCTTTGCCGGCGACTGCGTCGGCGACACGGCGGGCAGTGCGGTCGCCGCCATGAACAAGGGCGATGTGCTGCTGCTGGAAAACACCCGCTTCCACAAGACCGAGGAGAAGAACGACCCGGCCTTTACAGAGCGGCTCGCCGCCAATGGCGATATCTTCGTCAACGACGCCTTTTCCGCCGCCCACCGGGCGCACTCCTCGACCGAAGGCCTGGCGCGGCTGTTGCCGTCCTATGCCGGCCGCACCATGCAGGCCGAGCTCGAGGCGCTGGAGAAGGGGCTCGGCAATCCGGTCCGCCCTGTCGTCGCCATTGTCGGTGGCGCCAAGGTGTCGACCAAGATCGACCTGTTGATGAACCTGGTGAAGAAGGTCGACGCGCTGGTCATCGGCGGCGGCATGGCCAACACTTTTCTCGCCGCGCGTGGCACCGCTGTCGGCAAGTCGCTGTGCGAGCATGACCTTGCCGCGACCGCCAAGCAGATCATGATCGAGGCCGCCGAGGCAGGCTGCGCCATCATCCTGCCTGTCGACGGTGTCGTCGCCAAGGAATTCAAGGCGGGTGCGGCCAGCGAGACCGTTGCCATTTCGGATGTCCCGGCTGACGGCATGATCCTCGATGTCGGCGAAAAGACCGTGAAGACGATCGGTGAATGGATCGACCGCGCCGCGACGCTGGTCTGGAACGGCCCGCTCGGCGCCTTCGAGATCGAGCCTTTCGACCACGCCACGGTGGCGGCGGCCAGGCACGCGGCGGCCCGCACCAGGGCCGGCAAGCTGGTCTCGGTCGCCGGTGGCGGCGATACGGTGGCCGCCCTCAACCATGCCGGCGTCGCCGACGACTTCACCTATGTCTCGACCGCCGGCGGCGCTTTCCTCGAATGGATGGAAGGCAAGCCGCTGCCCGGCGTCGACGTGCTGAAGAAACAAGCCTGACCGGATCGGGGGCGCAAAAACGGACGCCAGGAACTTTCAATCGATTCGAGCTTTCCGATCCCATTCCTTTGGCGGTAGACTTCCGTTACGCGCGGAACGTACCCCCTTAGGAGAAGAAAAATGAGCGAACGTCTCGAAGACATTGCCGCCGCGATGGTGGCCGGCGGCAAGGGCCTGCTGGCCGCCGATGAGAGCTCCGGCACCATCAAGAAGCGCTTCGACGTTATCGGCGTCGAATCGACCGCCGATAGCCGCCGCGACTACCGCGAGATGATGTTCCGCGCCAAGGACGCAATGACGAAGTACATCTCCGGCGTCATTCTCTACGACGAGACCATCCGTCAGAAGGCTGCCGACGGCACGCCTCTGGTCGACATCATCAAGGCGGCGGGCGCCATTCCCGGCATCAAGGTCGATGCCGGCGCCAAGCCACTCGCCGGCTTTCCCGGCGATACCGTTACCGAAGGCCTCGACGGCTTGCGCGAGCGGCTCGCAGATTATTACAAGCTCGGCGCCCGCTTCGCCAAATGGCGCGCGGTGATCGACATCGACACCGGCAAGGGCGTGCCCTCGGTCAATTCGATTGCCTCCAACGCCCATGCGCTGGCCCGCTATGCCGCACTGTGCCAGGAGGCCGGCATCGTGCCGATCGTCGAACCGGAAGTGCTGATGGACGGCGCGCACGACATTGACACCTGCTACGACATCTCGAAGGCAACGCTGATCAAGCTCTATGACGAGCTGCATGCGGCGCGCGTTGTGCTGGAAGGCACCATCCTGAAGCCGAACATGGTGCTGGCCGGCAGGAAATCAGGTAAGGTGAGCAGCCCCGAAGAGGTCGCGGAAAAGACCATAAAACTGTTCCGCGAAACCGTACCGGCAGCGGTGCCGGGCATCGCCTTCCTTTCGGGCGGGCAGTCGGACGAGGAGGCGACCGCCAACCTCAACGCCATCAACGCCATTGGGCCGCATCCGTGGAAGCTGACCTTCTCCTATGGCCGCGCCTTGCAGGCCGCCCCGCAAAAGGCCTGGAGCGGCAAGGCATCGAACGTCGCCGCCGGCCAGGCCGCCTTCACCCATCGTGCCCACATGAACCATCTGGCGGCGCTGGGACAATGGAAGGCGAGCCTCGAACAGGCCGCCTGAGCGCAGTCCTCCTGGTTGTCATACAACCCGGGCCGATGCGCCCGGGTTTTGTTTATGCAAAGCCGGGCTTGGGACGGAGTTCGTCCATCCTTATCTCCTTTTCGGCAAAAGCTGACGGCGATGTCGGTTTCTGCCCACCCCAAACGTCCTTGGGTGAACAGACAGGGAGAACTTCATGACTCGCAACAAGGTGGTTTCGCGTGAAGACTGGTTTGAGGCGCACAAGGCGCATCTGGCGCGCGAGAAGGAATTGACACGGTTGCGCGAGCGCATCGCCGCCGAGCGGCGTGAACTGCCTTGGATGAAAATCCGCAAGGACTATGTCTTCGAGACCGAGCAGGGTCCGAAGAACCTGGCCGGACTGTTCGGCGCCAACAGCCAGCTCATCGTCTACCACTTCATGATGACGCCTGGGTCGGATCATCGCTGCGAAGGGTGCTCCTTCCTTGCCGACCATATAGACGGCGCCGATCAGCATCTCAGGCACCACGACGTGTCGCTGGTGGTGGTTGCGCGCGCGCCGCTGGCGGAACTGCTGCCTTACAAGCAGCGTATGGGTTGGAAATTCGACTGGGTTTCGTCCTACGCCTCGGATTTCAACTTCGACATGCAGGTCTCCTTCACCGACAAGCAGATCGCGGCCGGCGACACCACCTACAATTTCGAGACGCGTCCGCGCACGTCAAAGGACCTTCCCGGCACCAGTGTTTTCTACAAGGACGAGAACGGCGACATATTCCTTACCTTTATGTCGCGCGCCCGCGGCGGCGAGGCCCAGATCGGCACTTACGACTATCTCGACATGACACCGAAGGGCCGCGGCGAAAATGGCCCTTATCATAGCCTGATGGACTGGGTGCGGCTGCATGACGAATATCAGGACAAGCAGGCGGACAAGCCGAACTGCTGCGACTAGAAGCTCGTTCACCTCAGGCGAAACTTGCGCTAAGGCTGCCGCTGATCTCTAAACGGTATCGCCATGCGCTTCCCGGCCCTTCTCACCTGGCTTGCCTACCCCGTTTATGTCTGGCAAGGGCTCGGCGTGCGCCGCCGCACCACCCGCATGCTGCCGGCACAAGGGCCGGTCATGCATGAGATATCCGGCAAGCCGCCGGCCATCTCGCTGCTGGTGCTGGGGGATTCCTCCGCCGCCTCGGTCGGCATCGGCAATTCCGAGGACGGGCTTGCCGCGCAGCTTGCCATGCTGATCGCAAAACGAACCGGCCTTGCCGTGCGCTGGCGCGCCGCCGGCTTCAACTCGGCAACGTCGGGCCAGATCCGCGACCATGTGCTGCCCAATCTGTCGGCCGATCCGTGGACGCATATCGTGCTCGCCATCGGCACCAACGACACCAAGAATTTCCACTCGGTACCGCGCTTCAAGAAGGAGTTCGGTGGCCTGCTCTACGCCCTGCGCGCCAAATGGCCGGAGGCGCGCGTGGTGTGGTCGCCGGTGCTGGAATTCACCCGCGCGCCGGCCATGCCGCCGCTGCTCGGCAAGATACTCGAAATCCGCGCTACCGCAACGAACCGCATGGGCGAGCGCCTCTGTTTCGAGCGCGGCGCCTTGCCGGCGCCACGGCTGCCGATCACCAACCCTGAGGCCGGCTTTGCCTCCGATGGCTTTCATGCTTCGGAAGCCGGTTACCGCGCCTGGGCCGAACATCTGGTCGGATGGGTGCTCGCCGATTGACCTGAGGGGGCACAAGCTCGGACTGGTGGGCTTCAGAGAACTGACGTGAGTATTTCCAAATACTGTTGATTGCAGCCTGCTTCCAATGGATCTGAGCCAGAATATCATCCAGCAGCAATGGATGAGCTACGGCCTGGATTCCGAAACCGGCAACGACACCTGCACGCTGACCGGCAACCGCGCCGAATCGAGCAAGCATGTCATTCCGGCCGGCCCGGCCAACGCCACGCCTTTTATTGCGGCGAACCTGCCGGAATTCATGACGACGCGCGGTGGCGATTACTTCTTCGTGCCCAGCCTCAACGCCATCCGGATGATTGCCATGGGAACGATGGACCCGACCTGACCCTCAAGGCTATGTCCAGTGCCCCAGCGCACCCGCCAGCGCGATGGCCGCCATGGCGATCAGGGCCAGCTTCCAGAAATCGCCGCGCCGCTTCAGGCCCGGCCAGCCGAGCGGCTTGATCAGCTGAATGGCCATCATGCCGATGATGACGAGCGCGAGGAGTTTCGACATGCCCGCCTTTGAGCAGCATCGCGACAGGCTGTCAAAGCGGTTCTTGCATGGTCTCGGTCGACTTGGCCATTCCTGACAAAAGGCTCGTTTCCGAACCGACCGCGAAGCACCTCGCAGCTTTCTTCAACGAGCTGACATGCTCCTGACAGACTGCTGTCAGGAGGGGTATGCGATAGTGTCTCCATCAGAGAAGAGGAGATGGTCATGAACAGCTTTGGTATTTTGAACAGCGTACAGCACTATGTCGGCAAGATCCGCACGATGCGCAATGAAGTCCGTACCCAGCGCTTCCTGAACTCCTTGCCGGCGGACATCCGCAAGGACATTGGCTGGCCGGATATGTATGAGGGTCACAGCCGCATTCGCGAGATCTGAGGCGTTTTACATGACAATGCTTGGATGCGAACCCCGCAACGCCCGGATCATTGACATGGACCCCCGGGCAGCGACCCCTCGGGCTGGCGCAAAAACTTTGGCGCCTGCTACGGACAATGCTGAAGGCTCCTGACAGAATGCTGTCAGGAGCACCATGCCATAAACGTGTCAGGAGACATGAATGGTGAAAAGCTGGAACGACAGGCTGAACACGCCGGGCGTCAACGGCGTGAAGCCGACGCCACGCACAATGGGCGACGTCGTCGAGGGCCAGCCGATGCTGGTGCCGACGCCCCGTCAGGTCGATGATTTCATCCGCACGATCCCCAACGGCGTCGAGATGGATGTACGCGCCTTGCGCACTGCGCTCGCCATCGAGCATGGGGCGCAAGTGACATGTCCGGTCACCATCGGCTATCATCTGCGCACCGTCGCCGAAGCCGCCAATGAGGATCTCGAACGCGGCATGACGCTGAACGATATCACGCCGTACTGGCGTGTGCTCGACGTGAACACGCCGACAACGAAGAAATTGTCCTTCGGCGCGGAATTCGTCGCCGTGCAGCGCAAGCGCGAAGGACTTAAACCATAATGCGTGTCGCCCAAAAGTGCGCAGCGGTTTTTGGGAGAACGACAAGCATAAAACAGGACATGGATGTCACCCGGAACCGGTTTTGGGACCATGACATTCATAGACAAGCAGCCGAGGGACCATACGATGCGACGTGCCGACAGGCTCTTTCAGATCGTGCAGCACCTGCGTGGCGGCCGGCTGGTCACCGCCCAGAAGCTCGGCACATGGCTCGAGGTTTCCGAGCGGACCATCTACCGCGATATCGCCGATTTGCAGTCGACCGGAGTGCCGATCGACGGCGAGGCCGGCGTCGGCTACATGATGAGGGAGGGTTTCGACCTTCCGCCGCTGATGTTCACGCGTGACGAAATCGTCGCGCTGGTCGCCGGCGCCCGCATGGTGCGGGCCTTTGGCGGCGCGGCTATGGCGCGTGCGGCCGACGAGGCGCTGGTCAAGATCGGCGCCGTCCTGCCCGACGCCGAGAAGGACCGCATCGCCCGCACCGAGATCCACACGCCGATGTGGGTGGTGAGCGACGCCGCGCGTGAGGCGATCGACGTGATCGAGCGCGCTGTCGAGAAGCGACAGGTGCTGACCATCGACTACCGCGACGAGGCCGGCCGCGGCACCGGGCGTGACATCCGTCCGCTCGGTCTGTGGTTCTGGGGCAAGGTATGGACGCTGGTTGCCTGGTGCGAGATGCGCGACGATTTCCGCGCCTTCCGCATCGACCGCATCGCCTCAGTGGTCATCGCCGGCCGCATCTTCAAGCCTGAGCGCGGCAAGCAGCTTGCCGACTTCTACCGCGCCGTCGAACGCTCGGAGGACTATGGCATGACGCCGGACCGGGCGGCGCGCAGCTGAGACTTCGATAATCAATGAAAAAGCCCGCTCGATGAACTGACCCCATAAAGTTGGACGGTTCATTGAGTTGGCAGGTTTAAGGGCTGGTTCCTGTATTGCACAGGGGCCAGCCCTTTCAGTTTCAGTTTGATGCGGCGGTGGTTGTAA